>JBDTRM010000170.1:0-66874 GCA_039931675.1 Bacteroidia bacterium
TGGTGTTTCAAACAAACAGTTGAACAAGTACGAGCATTTGTGTTTCAAACCCCAATTATTTTTTACTTCGTTAATCCCTGAGTGCGTTGCCAGCAATGTTAAAGGACAAACCGCGAGACAAACATTTCGGTAGACAAAGAACATTTAGCAAGACAAAAAGAATATGAGACATATTTTATTATTAGCCTTAATTCTTATGACAAATCTTGTATTATCGCAAGACACAACCGTGAGTTGGTTTAAAAACATCGACACTTTATCATATAAAATTTATTTTAATGAAGACAAAATTCCGAAAGAATGTTATGCAGTAATCGGAATTTATAAACTTAAAGAAATTGCAAATCCAGACAAACCTGTTACATTGGGTTGTGTTGGAAAAGAAGGAGTGCCGCGTTTAAAATTCAATTGGATAGCAAAAGACAATAAAAATCATATTATAATTAGCATTACAAGTGGCGGACGTGGTGTTTTTAATCATTACTATTACTTTGACAAAGAAAAGGGCAAATTAAATGTTAACGAAATTATTTTTAGACACAAACTGACTTTCACCGAAACGATTTATAGGATAAATTCAAAGGACTACGAACTTGAAGAAGATATTGAACTAAATAGCCGTGACAACAAAGACGATAAAAATTAAACTGTTTGTGCGACCAGACAAGTTTTTGCTCGTGGACCCCAGCCAGTGCGAGCTTTTAGCTCGTACTTTATTTCAATAAAATAATCTATTCGCGGCACGAGCTAAAAGCTCGCGCCAGCTATGGTAACTCTATCATTCTATCATTCAAAACTCAACCTTAGTAGCGTAGGTACAATTCTACAATCCCTCTCATTTCTTTTCATTTCTTTTGCCGCCTCAAAAATCCATTATAATGAAAAAACTTTACAGTATTGTGCTCGTGGCATTAGCCATGTTGCCTTCCATTAAATCATTTTCGCAATCGGCCAACGACACCATAGTGGTGCAGGCATTTACTTTCGGCAGTTCGCAGGATTCAACCATCGTTTTTCCTGACGATACTACGCGCTTCGAAAAAATACTGATGCGATACAAACTGCGCTGCCCTTACTCGGTGCAATGTGGCGAGTGGGATTATCTTACTTATACGTATGCTTATGCGCCAACAGGCATTATGGACTCTGTTATGCACATTGCGCCAAGCTATGTGGTTAATGGTGCCAGCCCCGATTCATTTTTGTATTCAAACACTCCCACTTATAACTATCAAACACATTTCGATAAACATATAGTGTATGATTCAACGCTTGCTTTCAGTTCGTCAATTGTTGGCAGCGGCACTTTTACAAGCAGCGCACCCTTTGCGGGGAATAATGAGGCTTCGCGCTCTCAATACATCTGGCGTGCCAGTGAATTAACAGCAGCAGGTTTGCAGGCAGGCGATATAACAGGCATGAGGTTTTACCTAAGCAATCAATATGGTAATCTTAAAGACCTCACCATCCGCGTAAAATCTGCAACGCGCGATACCATTACACCTGATAGCTATGAGAAAACCGGTTTCACCACTGTTTATCAAAACAGCAATAATTTTAATGCTGCGGGTTGGCAAACGCTTTCATTTTTAAATTCTTTTTATTGGGATGGAATTTCGAATGTGGTGATTGATATAAGCTTTACCAATACGGTAACAGTTAATGCAATGGATGCAGCAAGTGATAATGTAGGATACCCGGCAGGAATTACTACGGCAGGTAACGACCGCAATTTGATCTTTCATGGAAGCGATTATGTTAGTGTACCTGTTAACGCATTTGCAAACCTTGATAGTTTTATCACTGTAGCCTTTTGGTCTTATGGCAATCCAGCCTATCAGCCGCAGAACCAAAGTATATTTGAAGGAATTGATTCAGCCGGGCATCGCGTTATCAATTGCCACCTGCCGTGGAGTAACGGAAGTGTATATTGGGATGCCGGCAAGGATCCATCTAATAATTATGACCGGATTTTTAAGGCTGCCACTGCACCAAATTATGAAGGTCAATGGAATCACTGGGCATTTACAAAGAATGCTGCTACAGGCAGTATGAGAATTTATCTTAATGGTACTCTCTTCTTTGTGGGTTCAGGTAAATTTAAATTGTTGGATGGCATAACTACTTTCAAAATAGGAAGCAATTATGCAGGGGTTTCAAATTACGATGGTAATATAGATGAGTTTACAATCTGGAATACTGATTTAGCCCAGGCAACCATTCAGCAGTGGATGAATAAGAGTATTGATGCTACACATCCTTATTACACCAACCTTTTATACTACTATAAATTTGATGATAACTCTATTACTACCACTACCGATGCATTGCCCGGAAATAATAATGCAACATTGTTTGGCCATCCGCAAAGTGTTATTAATGATGGAGCATCGTTACACCTTAATTTTACAGGAACAACTATGCGCCCGCAAGTAGTGTTTGAGCAAGGCACATACAATTCTCATCTTGATTCTGTTTTGATGGTTGATTCCACACTGAGCGATGCAGTTACTATAGTAGCTTACAATAATTTCGCCCAGCCGCTTATCCCCACAGACACCTTATTAGTATGGCCGCTTACCTATAGTTATACTTACGACAGTGCAGGTGTTGCAACAGACTCCACGTTATCAAACATTGACAGCACCATTTATTTAACTAACACAGCTTATTATGATCCACCATTCGAAAAAACAATCCGTTATGAGTTGGGAAGATTTATTACTCCTTACGGAAACGGTTTGAGTCTTGGCAATGGATTTACCTGGTGGTATGATGTGAGCGACTATCGAACTATATTGCATGATTCGCTTCGCATACTTGGAGGCAATTGGCAGGAATTGCTCGATCTGCAGTTTCTCTTTATTAAAGGCATTCCGCCACGCGACCCCATCAGTGTAAGCAATGTGTGGAATGGAGTTTATTATCTGCGCGCAAGCGATTCGGTTGAAACCAAAGGTCTTTACCCTAAAAAAGTGGAGATGAATCCTGCTGCATCAACATATAAATTCCTCATGCGCCCCACAGGCCATGGCGAAGATAATAATAACTGTGCTGAGTTTTGTGTAAATACCCATAGCCTAAAGGTTAACGGAACCACCCAATTCAGTCACGAGGTATGGAAGGACAACTGCGGGTTAAATCCTTTGTATCCACAAGGTGGCACGTGGGTTTATGAGCGAGCCAACTGGTGCCCCGGTGATGTGGTGCCTACTTACGATTTTGAACTAACGCCTTTAGTAAATCCGGGTGATAGTTCAATGCTTGATTATGATGTGCAGCCTTACATTTCAGCCGGTGGTTCGCCAGCCAATTATGTTATCGAATCACAGGTGGTAGCTTACGGACCCATTAATCATACTGTTGATGCAGCTATTGAATTGATCAAATCGCCAAACACCGAAGATATTTACCAGCGCATGAATCCTATTTGCGATAACCCGGTTGTAACCATTAAAAATAATGGCTCTGCAACACTTACCAATGCCACTATCAATTTCGGTTTCGAGGGAGGAACTATGGTAACCTATTCATGGACAGGCAATCTTGCTTTCGATCATAGCGAAGATGTAACCCTGCCCGGCTTAGTCTGGAACGGAACAAGCAATCGCTTTAAAGTTTTTATCAGCAATCCAAATGGAGCTTTAGATGAGTATCATCATAACGATACTATGTATTCAGCGTTTTCAGTACCTGGTTCCTATCCCAATTATGTAGTGTTTGAATTGGCTACCAATAATCAATCTATTCAAAATTCATACACACTAAAAGATGCATCGGGTAACAATATTATTTACCGCCATAACCTTATCAATAATTGGGTTTACCGCGATACAGTTAATCTTGCTAACGGGTGTTACACATTCACATTGATAGACACTGTTGATGCCACTGGCGTTTATGGCGGAGACGGTTTGGCATGGTGGGCTAACACAGCCCAAGGTAGCGGCAGCATGCGCATTAAAGATGCCAGCACTGGTGCTTTGCTCAAAGTTTTTGCAAATGATTTTGGCCGCGAAATTTATCAGCAGTTTACTTGCGGGTATGTGTTGAATGTAAATGATCGTGATGAATTGGCTGATGTTAACCTGTATCCTAATCCATCAGGAGGATTATTTAACCTGAGCATGAATTTCAGCAAGCTTAATAATGTTGTTGTAAATATTTACGATGCAACCGGAAAATTAATTTATACTAAAAGTGAGAAAAATGTTATGGAGAAAAATCTTCAGTTAGATTTGCAGAATGTTCCTGCCGGAATTTACCAGGCAACAGTGCAGTTTAATAATGGCGTAATCAATAAGCGCTTTGTTATTGAAAAGTAATTCATTGAAAACATTTATAAAACTTCAAACATCATGATCAAAAAATCAATTCTTACAACTGTCTTAGTCATAGCAGTAGTATTTACTACACAGGCGCAATATGTTATTGGTAATGTTTATCCCGGTTATATTGTTTCCAAAACCGGTGATACTACACAATGCTTTATCAGGATGACTAACAAATATTCCAACCAGACACGTTGTTTGGTTTATGCAAATGAAACAGATAGAAAAGAGCAAAAGTCTTACAAGCCTTCTGAGCTTAGATCATATAAAGTAGCCGACAGGTTATACGAAGCTATTCCTTACGGAGATATAATGCCAAAAACTTTAAACTTTGTTTTGGTTGAAATTGATGGACATTTGCGACAATACATATGGTACAGTTCAACAGGAGATGAAAACAAAGATTCATGGGCTGGTATGGGCAAAACGATTTCAATGAGTACCGATGATGAAAAGAATCTCAAAGGTGAAATAGTATTGCGTAAACCTGATGAGAAAGTAATAAGCTCAACCAAGTTATTAATGTCATTCAGCAAAACAATGAGCGAATACTTATCAGATTATCCTGAGCTATCAGCCAAAATACAAAACAAAGAAAAGGGCTACGATATGTTACACGTATTACAAATTGTGGATGAGTATAATAAGTGGTATGCATCTAAAGCTAAGTAACAGCGGGCTTATCAGACCAAATCAGATGTGATTAAAATTTTGTGTTGCACGATAAAATTAATTTTTACTTTTGCCGACCCTAAAAATCAATGTTCTATGGTGTAACTGGCAACACGTCTGATTTTGGTTCAGAAGAGTCTAGGTTCGAGCCCTAGTAGAACAACTTAAAATCTCCCCTTGCGGGAGATTTTTTTTTGGGGCAAGTAAGCGTCATGCTGATGAATATCAGCATCTGCCAGGAGGCGATTATTCCTTCATAAAAAGGGGTTTAAAACAAATTAGCAATACTATTTGCTCGTTTGAAAATAGTGTTTACTTTTGCGACCCTTTTTAAAATTAATACAAAATACAGTGGATACATTATCATATAAAACAATTTCGGCTAACAAAGCTACTGTTGATAAGCAATGGTTGGTGATAGATGCCGAGAACCAGGTGGTGGGTCGTTTGTCATCAGAGATAGCGAAACACCTGCGTGGAAAGAACAAAGCGAGCTTCACTTCTCACGTTGACTGTGGCGATAACGTTATCGTTATTAACACTGCCAAGATAAAATTCACCGGCCGTAAAATGGCCGAGAAAGAATATATCAGCTACACAGGGTATCCGGGAGGTCAGCGTTTTGCATCCCCCGAAACATTAATGAAAAAGGATGCTACTTTAGTAGTAAAGAAAGCTGTTCATGGTATGTTACCTAAAAATAAATTAGGCGATGCTATTAAGTCAAACCTGTTTTTATATGCAGGTGCTGAACATCCGCACGAAGCCCAGAAACCTAAAACAATTAAGCTTAAATATTAATAATCAGAAATGGAAATCACCCATACAATAGGACGCAGAAAAACTTCAGTAGCCCGCATTTACATGCAGCCGGGTTCAGGTGCAGTTAAGGTTAACGATAAAGACTATACAACTTACTTTCCTTCATTGCCTTTGCAATACGCAATTACGCAGGCTTTCAATGCAACCAATACAAAAGATCAGTATGATGTAATTGCAAACGTTATCGGTGGCGGAGTCACCGGTCAGGCACAGGCTATTCGTTTAGCAATTTCACGTGCTTTGTGCAAAATCAATCCTGAGCATCGTGCTTTGTTGAAACCGCTTGGTGTTTTAACCCGCGATCCTCGTATGGTTGAACGTAAAAAACCGGGACAGAAAAAAGCACGTAAACGCTTCCAGTTCTCTAAACGTTAATCTTTAACATTCATCCCGATAGCGATCGGGACTAAAAACAAAATATATTAAATAATAAATGGGAATTGTAACTCAAGAGGCTTTATTAGACGCAGGTGTTCACTTCGGTCACCTCAAAAGAAAATGGAATCCAAAAATGGCTCCTTATATTTTTATGGAGCGCAATGGTATCCACATCATTGACCTTAATAAAACTGAAGCAAAGCTTGAGGAAGCTGCTGCTGCAGTACGCCAGATTGCTAAATCTGGAAAGAAAATACTTTTTGTAGCTACTAAAAAGCAAGCTAAAGATATTGTTGCCAATGCGGCAAAATCAGTGAACATGCCTTTTATTACTGAGCGCTGGCCCGGTGGTATGCTTACTAACTTTGCCACACAACGCAAGTCAGTTAAGAAGCTTACTGGTTTTGATAAAATGATGACTGATGGAACTTTTGATGTTATTTCTAAAAAAGAGAAATTGCAGATAAGCCGTCAGAAAGCCAAGATGGAAAAATTCTTAGGAAGCATTTCTGATCTTACGCGTTTACCTGCCGCTATATTTATAGTGGATATTTTGAAAGAACACATTGCGGTAAGCGAAGCACGTAAATTATCAATTCCTACTATAGCTATTTGTGATACCAATACTGATCCTAACCTGATTGATTTCCCGATACCGGCTAATGATGATGCTACAAAATCAATAGCTTTAATTATGGAGTTAATGATAAAAGCAGTTGAAGAAGGATTAGCAGAACGCAAAAATGATAAAGAAGCCGATCGTTCTAAAGAAGTTGCAGAGGCTGATGAGTTGGGTGCTAAAGATGCAGTATTCGCAGGCACTGAAGAAGAAGGTGGAGGAGATGGAAGAAATAAAGGTCTTCGTTCGCGAAAAAAGAAGTAAATTTAATTTAAAGAAAAGTAATGTCAACTACAGTAACTATAAGTGCAGCAGATGTAAACAAGCTTCGTCAGCAAACGGGAGCGGGAATGATGGATTGCAAAAAAGCTTTAGTAGAAGCTAATGGCGATTTTGAAGCAGCTATTGATAATCTGCGTAAAAAAGGAGCAAAGGTAGCTGCAAATCGTAGCGACCGCGAGGCAAAAGAAGGATACATCATTGCAAAAACAAATGCTGATGCTACTAAAGGATTTTTAATTTCATTAAATTGCGAAACTGATTTCGTTGCTAAGAATGCAGATTTCACAGGCTTTGCCGAAGGGGTATTAAATACAGCAATAGCAGCAGACGCTAAAACAGTTGAAGAAATAAAAACGCTTAGCTATGAAGGAGTAACTGTAGCTGATAAATTATTAGACATGGTGGGCAAGATAGGTGAGAAGCTTGAAATATCACGCTACGAAACGGTTGAAGCACCCAAAGTAATTATTTATAATCACCCCGGCAATCGTTTAGCTGCAATAGTAGGATTAAACAATGCAGGTATAGCTAATCTTGATGAAATTGGAAAAAATGTTGCAATGCAGATTGCAGCCATGAGTCCTGTTGCATTAGATAAAGATGATGTGGATGCCAAAACATTGGAGCGTGAAATCGAAATTGGAAAAGAGCAAGCCCGTGCAGAAGGCAAGCCTGAAAATATGATTGAGAAAATTGCAGTTGGGAAGCTCAATAAATTTTACCAGGATTATACGTTATTAAATCAGGCATATATTAAGGAAGATAAAAAGACAGTACGTCAGTATTTAGCTGATGCTGATAAAAGCCTCACTGTAACCGCCTTTAAACGGGTACAACTTGGTTAAGTAAATTATAGAGAAAATCCCGATATATTTATCGGGATTTTTTTTGGCACAAAAATAATAAACAGTAAATCCCAAACAGTAAACCGTTATTATGAAATACAAACGCATCCTTCTAAAGCTATCGGGCGAATCCTTAATGGGAGATAAGCAATTTGGCATTGATAATAATCGTATTCAACAATACGCTTCCGAAATAAAAAGTGTAGTTGAGTTAGGTGTTCAGGTGGCAATCGTAATCGGTGGAGGTAATATTTTTCGCGGACTGCAGGCAGCTGAAGGTGGAATGGATCGTGTGCAAGGAGATTATATGGGAATGTTGGCTACGGTAATTAATAGCATGGCTTTGCAGTCAGCCCTCGAAGTTGCGGGTATTAATACACGTTTGCAGTCAGCGATTAAAATGGAAGCTATTTGCGAGCCATTTATTCGCAGAAGGGCAGTAAGACATTTAGAAAAAGGTCGTGTAGTAATTTTTGGGGCCGGCACGGGAAACCCTTACTTTACAACTGATACGGCTGCATCTTTAAGAGCAATTGAAATTGAAGCTGATGTAATTTTGAAAGGAACCCGTGTTGATGGAATTTATACTGCTGACCCCGAGAAGTTTAAAGATGCAGTGAAATTTGAGTCGCTTACTTTTAAAGAAGTTTATGCAAAAGATTTAAAAGTTATGGATATGACGGCCTTTACCCTTTGCGAAGAAAACAATCTCCCTATTATAGTTTTTGATATGAATAAAGCCGGTAATCTTGTAAAACTTATTGAGGGCAGTGAAGTTGGTACATTAGTAATGGTGTAAATAAAAAATAATATTTTTGACACCCGTTAATAAAAACCGAAAATGGAAGAAGCAAAAAGAATACTCGACCACATGAACGATTCTATGGCTAAAGCCTTGAGTCACTTAGAAACTGAATTAACAAAGATAAGAGCAGGTAAGGCAAGCCCGCAAATGCTCGACAACATTCACGTTGATTATTATGGAACCAGTACTCCTTTAAACCAGGTTGCAAATGTTAATACAACTGACGCCCGCACACTTGTTGTTCAGCCCTGGGAAAAATCAATGCTGCAAACCATCGAAAAAGCCATAATGATTTCCAATCTCGGTTTTAATCCTCAAAACGATGGATTAATTATCCGGATAAATGTGCCTGCGTTAACTGAAGAACGTAGAAAAGATCTGGTAAAGAAAACCAAGGCTGAGGCCGAACATGCCAAAGTTGGTATCCGCGCAGCACGCAAAGATGCTATGGAAGCAATAAAAAAATCAAAGCTTACCGAAGATGAAAAGAAAGTGCATGAAGATGGTATTCAAAAAACAACTGACGGATATATTATTAAAGTTGATAAACATATTGAGGTAAAAGAGAAGGAAATAATGACGGTATAATCTGATTATTTGAATTTCAGAACTGATGGCCGGCAACCCAATTTTTCTAATTTTATATTTTTCTTAGATTCTCCTTTAATTCTGCTTTTCCGTAAGCCTATAACTCAAGGATTTATTATCAACTAATGGGAAAATTTACATTTGAATAACCTCTATTTTCTCTTTTAATTTTTAGGTCGAACCCCCTATGTTTGTGGGTGAACGTTTTTCTTTTGGGAAAAAAAAAGAGTTATCTTTGTTTTCCTGTTGTTAATCAGATAAGCAAATTCAACTAATTATTTTATCTATTTATCAACTTCTTACCCCTACTTTTAGATTAATCCTTATATAATGCGTGAATGAATAAAAAAAACGCAAAGAACTTATTCTTTATTAAACATATTTTCAATTTATTCTTGGTTGAAGGTCTGAGGTTATTAAAACAAATTTAATTAAATTCTACCTGACTAATAAAAATTTATTACCATGCGAAAACTCTACACATTTTTAATTGTTTTTACAATTTTGATCCCCCAAACTGCTATTAAAGCAGAGGTAGTTTCATCATTAAAAGCAGACTTCACAACCAACTCTGGTATTAACCAGAAGGAAACGGCTGTTTCTCAATCCTTAAAAATGGCGCCCCCAATTGGCATAACAGGTAGTTTATCCTTTTGCACCGGCAGCTCAACAGTTTTGGATGCCGGTCCGGGATACATTAGCTATTTATGGAATAACGGATCCAGTAATCAAACCCTTACAGTTTCAGTTGGCGGTACCTATACAGTTACTGTTACTGACACAAATTCAATTGTTACAGTGGATTCTGTTACCGTTACAGAAAATCCAAACCCAACCCCCACCATCAGTGGTAATTTATCCTTCTGTACCGGATCATCGACCATACTTGATGCAGGCAGTGGCTATTCATCTTATTTATGGGATAACAGTTCTACGAATCAAACGCTGACTGTAAACACGGCAAGCCCCTATACAGTTACAGTTACTGACGGTAACGGATGCTCAGGATCAACTTCAGTAACTGTAATAGAAAACCTGTTGTCAACAACCAATCTTGCGGCTGATGGTCCTTTGGTTTTTTGTGATGGCGGAACTGTAAATATCAGCGCAGACGCGGGTTACAGTGCTTACAACTGGTCAACGGGCCAATCTACCCAATCAGTTGATATTAATACCAGCGGAACCTATACTGTAACAGTTACCGATGCTAATAGTTGTACAACCTCCACTTCGGTAACGGTAACGGTAAACCCAAATCCCATAATAAATATTGTCAGCCAAACCAATGTTGATTGCAATGGTAATGCTACAGGTATTTTTGAAGTTTCAGCATCGGGAGGAACCGGGCCTTATAAATATTCATTAGATGGAGGACCTTATCAATCATCAGGTATTTTTGGGGTGTTAGCAGTAGGGAATTACTTAGTTTCTGTCATTGACAGTGCAACAGATTGTTCATCATCAATAATTATTAATGTAACAGAACCCGATGCAATAACGGCCATTTCCAGCCAGGTTGATCTTTTATGCTATGACAGACCAACTGGCTCTATTGACATCACAGTATTTGGTGGAACGCTTCCTTATACTTATGATTGGAGCAATGGCTCAACTGATGAAGACATTAGTCTATTAGTTGCAGGTTTTTATACAGTAACTATTACCGATGCAAACGGTTGCATCTACAGTAATGTATATGAAATTATTCAGCCGACACAAATTACCATCGGTACTCAACAAACAAATGTTTCATGCAGTTACGGTGCCGATGGTACTGCCTTTGTTGATGTTGATGGCGGTACACCTGGTTATACCTATTTATGGGATGACGGTCAGACAGATCAGTTTGCTTTTGGACTTGATGGCGGATTGCACACAGTTACAATTACTGATGCCAACGGTTGCGACACTTTAATGACATTTTTAATATCCGTACCTCCTCAACTTAATTCTTCATCAGTTGCAACTGATGTTTCATGCTATGGTGCTTGTGACGGAAGTATAACGTTGAATATCTATGGAGGCACACCTTATAGTGTTGGCGCTCTTTATGATGTTGTTTGGAATACAATACCTGTTCAAACAGGTCCGACAGCGACCGGGTTATGCGCTGGTACATATACAGCAATAATTACGGATTCTGCCGGGTGTGTTAAATATCATGTTGAAACAATTGATGAACCGACTCAATTGGTTGTTTCCATTACCCCTGATCCTGCAAATTGTAACGGAGCAAGTAATGGCGAGGCAACTGCAAATGTTATCGGAGGCACACCATTATATTTTTATATTTGGAGCGATGGACAACTTACTCAAACAGCTACAGGATTACCAGCCGGAACCTATACTGTAACTGTTACCGATTATAATGGATGTTCAGCAACAAAATCAGTTATTATAGGCCAACCAACATCTATAAATGTTTCAGGTGTTATTACAAATGTGAAATGCAATGGAGCGATAACCGGGAAAGTAATTTTAACTATTACTGGCGGCAGTGGTGGCTATACTTATTTTTGGAATACGCTTCCTGTAATAACTACCAAGAACCTTAATAACGTTGCAGCAGGAACTTATACTGTTATAGTAACCGATAATAGCGGATGCACTGTTTCGGCAACATTTACAATTACGGAACCATTTCCGATAGCATGTAACGGAACAGTTAACGATGTAAGTTGTAACTCAACAAATAACGGTTCAATAATAATAAGTCCCACAGGCGGAACAAGTCCTTTCACCATAATATGGTCAAACGGTAACACTACAACTTCAAATACAGGCTTATTGATTGGCACTTACACGGTAACAATTACAGATATTAATAACTGTACGACTTCATGCACATTTACTGTTGTTCAGTCACCGGGTATGACAATAAACGGAAGCGTGCAAAATGTAACATGTTTTGGAGCTTCAAATGGACACATAACAGCCCAACCAACAGGAGGAATTTCTCCTTATATTTATTTATGGAGCAATGGAGGAACAAATCAAACCATTACCGGCTTAAGTGGCGGAACCTATACCGTAACAGTTACTGATAGTGTTGGATGTACCAATACTGCTTCATTTACTGTTTTAGAACCTGCTGAACTATCATGTATTTGCAATGCCAACGTGCATAATGTGTCATGTTTCGGGGGCAGTGATGGTTCGATTACAGCGCAACCAATTGGTGGAACACCACCATACAGCTATGTTTGGTCTAACGGTGCATTTACTCAAACCATAAGCGGTTTGATTGCCGGTACTTACACGGTTACAATTACTGATGCCAGCGGATGCCAGAAAATTGGTGTTGTTCAGGTAAATCAACCGACACAATTATTTGCAACAATTTCTTGTGTAAACAATGCTACTTGTTTTGGAAATAATAATGGTTCAGCCTGTGTAACAGGTTTTGGCGGAACTCCACCCTACACTTATTCATGGAATACAATCCCTATTCAAACAACTTTTTCAGCAACCGGCTTGACAGGTGGTACATATACTGCTACTGTTACCGATGCAAATAACTGCACAGCTACTGCAAGTGTTACAATTACACAACCCTCTACATCTGTGAGTTGTTCAATTACTAAAACAAATGTTGTATGTTTTGGTCAGTCTAACGGTTCAGCAACAGTTAACCCAACAGGAGGCACACCACCTTATTCTTATTTATGGAATACCTCCCCGATAAAAACCACAAAAACAGTTTTAGGTTTATCAGCAGGAACATATACAGTAGTAGTTACTGATTCCAAAGGCTGTTCATCAAACTGTAGTATAACCATAACACAGCCGCCTCAACTGCTTGCCCTGGCCTCTGTTACTAACGTTACCTGTAACGGGGGAACTAACGGGGCAATTGATTTAACCGTTACCGGGGGAAATCCTCCATACTCATACAACTGGTCTAATGGAGCAACCACGCAGGATTTAACAGGATTATCAGCAGGCAGCTATCAAGTTACAATAACTGATAATAAAGGATGTATAGCAATTTTAAACTTTGTGATTATTCAACCATCTCATTTGAGTTGTTCAACAATAGCAACAAATGTAAGTTGTAATGGAGGAAGCAATGGTTCAGGTACGGTTACCGCAACAGGAGGACTTCCACCGTATTCATATATATGGTCAAATGGAGGAATTAATGCTACGGAAACCGGGTTGCCGGCCGGAACCTATACAGTAACAGTTACCGATGCGAATGGATGCACTACTACTTGTTCTTTATCTGTAACTCAACCTCCGGTTTTAAGTTGCAATGTTGTTTTAATTCAAAACGAAACTTGTAATGGACATAATGGCCAATTACAGGTTAATGCAACAGGAGGTACATCACCCTATTCTTATTCATGGACAACATCACCTGTTCAAACTACAGCAGTTGCTACAGGTCTTTCACCCGGAACGTATTCAGTTTTAGTTACTGACAGCAAAGGTTGCAATACAATCTGTTCCGGCACTGTAGGCGGTACATTAACAGTAACATGCAATATCACCGGAACCAACGTAACGTGTAACGGAGGTAACAATGGAACTGCAACAGTAAATCCTTCGGGAGGAACACCACCTTACACTTATTTGTGGAATACAGCAACCGCTGCAACCACCGCAAGTGTTTCAGGTTTAACAGCAGGAAATTATACTGCTACTGTTACAGATGCAAATGGATGCACCTCAAATTGTTCAATAATAATTACTCAACCTGCATTAATTACAATTTTAATCAGCGCCAATAATGTTACCTGCAATGGCGGTAACAATGGAAATGCAACTGCTAATGCTTCCGGAGGTGTTCCTCCTTACGGCTACTTATGGTCAAACGGACAAACTACTCATACGGCAACTGGATTAATAGCTGGAACCTATACAGTTACAGTTACTGATGCAAGCGGTTGTACTAAAACTGCCTCAACCACAATAACCCAGCCTTCAGCAATTAGCTGTTCTACAACATCAACCAATGTGTCGTGTTTTGGTGGAAATAACGGAACAGCAACTGTTACGACAAGCGGTGGAACAGGTGCATTGACTATAAATTGGAATACTATTCCGGCACAGACATCTTTAACGGCAACAGGATTAACAGCAGGAATTTATACTGTAACTATTACAGATATTAATGGATGTACTTCAAGTTGTACAGCCGAAATAACTCAACCGACTTCTTCAGTATCATGCACTACATCTCTAATTAATAATGCAACATGTTATGGGGGCAATAATGGATCGGCAAGCGTTTCTGCTTCAGGTGGTTCAGCTCCATATTCATATAACTGGAACACAATACCGGTTCAAACCACTTCGACAGCGACCGGACTTTCTGCAGGAACATATACTGTTACTGTTACTGACGCACTTGGCTGTACTTCAGCTTGCACAGTTGTTATCGGTCAGCCATCTCAACTTTCTTGCACTGTAAATCCTATTAATACTTCTTGCGGTTTGGATAATGGGCAGGTTACTGTGATTCCTAATGGAGGAACACCTTCATATTTATTCCTCTGGTCAAACGGTTCTACTGATCAGACCTTAACTTCTCTCCCTGCGGGTACCTATACAGTAACAGTTACTGATGCTAATGGATGTACTTCTACGTGCGAAGGCTCGGTAAACAGTTCAAGTGAGGTTATATTTACAACTATTCATACAAACCTTACCTGTAACGGGGTATGCAACGGAACAGCTAATGTGGATCAGATTCTCGGAGGAGTTCCTCCTTACAGTTACTTATGGTCTAACGGAAGTACCAACGCGTCTGCTACTTTACTTTGCGCGCAAACCTATACTGTAACAGTTAGTGATGTTACAGGATGTTCAGCCACAGCCACGGTTGTTATAACAGAACCAACGCCTATTGTATTAACTTTTACCAATGTTATTAATGTTGCATGTAATGGCGGCAATAATGGACAAGCTAAAGTGAATCCTACAGGTGGTACACCTGCTTACACCTACTTATGGAGTAACGGGCAAACAACCCAAACGGCAACCGGTTTAGTGGCAGGCACATATTCTGTTACTGTGACTGATTCAAAGGGTTGTACTGCTGTTGATTCGGTTCTTATCAACCAATCAGGAGGGTTAACTTATACCCAATCGCAAACTAATGTTTCTTGTAACGGTGGTAATAATGGAACTGCAACCGTGAACCCATCAGGTGGCACACCTCCATATTCTTATTTATGGAGTAATGGTCAAACCACTCAAACAGCCACCGGCTTATCAGCAGGACATTATACAGTTGAAATCAGTGATGCTAATGGATGTAATATTATTGCCGACTTCGACATCACTCAACCTACTGCATTATCATGTGGAATCAGTCAATCTAACCCATCGTGTAACGGATCATCCGATGGTTTTGCTACTGTTGTTGCATCAGGTGGGACAACGCCTTATACTTTCTTATGGAGCAACGGACAAACAACTCAAACCGCTACAGGTTTATCGGCAGGAACCTATACAGTAACTGTTACAGATGCTAACAGTTGCACTTCTTCCTGTTCAGTTACCTTAACAAACCCATCTGTTATTTCATGTTCGGTAAGTACAACACCGGTATCATGTTCAGGAGGTAATAATGGTACAGCAACAGTGACTCCAACAGGAGGCACACCTCCATACACTTATTTATGGAGTAATGGGCAGACTACGCTAACTGCTACCGGTTTATCTTTAGGCACTTATAGTGTAACTGTAACAGATCAGTATGGCTGTTCGTCAAGTTGTTCAGGTTCAGTATCAGAAATACTTCCGATAACCATTTCGTTTATCAATGTTGTTAATTCAACATGTGGATTAAATAATGGATCAGCAGAAGCGGTTGCATCAGGCGGAACCCCTCCATATAACTATGTTTGGTCTAATGGCACTTTAGGTTCTACAATAATTAATGTTGGGGGTGGTACCTATACAGTAACTGTTACTGATGCTAATGGATGCTCAGGAATTGATTCTTTAATTTTAACTGAAACCTCAGCTTTAAGTATCACACTTTCAGGAACTGACCCAAGTTGTTTTGGCGGTAGTGATGGAACTGTAACTGTTGTTGTAACAGGTGGAAGCGGAGTTTATACTTATCAATGGAATTCAGTTCCTGCACAGACAACATCAACTGCTACAGGATTAACTGCCGGCACCTATTGTGTGCTAGTAACTGACCAGGATGGCTGCACAGCTTATGATTCAGTTAAATTAGTAAATCCTCCGTTATTATTATGCAGCGTAACCCCAACCGATGCTTCATGTAGTCTGAATAACGGTTCGGTAACTGTGACTCCTACAGGAGGAACATTGCCTTATTCTTATTTGTGGAGTGATGGATCAACTGATGCAACAATTACAGGTCTTGGTGCCGGAACCTATACGGTTACTGTTACAGATGGTCATAATTGTACCACATCGTGTTCAGCAACTGTAAATGCAACCAATTCACCAAGCTGCCTTATTACCGGTAATAGTACTATTTGTTCCGGAGGTTCAACACAATGGTGTGCACCTGCAGGATTGGCATCGTACTTATGGAGTACAGGTGCAACAACACAATGTATTGCTGTAAGCGCAACAGGAACTTATACTGTAACAGTTACAAATGCCAGTGGATGCACGAGCAGTTGTAATAAGACTTTAACAACAGGTACACTGCCAAGCTGTTTAATAACTGGCGCAGGTTCTATCTGCACTGGTAGTTCAACACAATGGTGTGCTCCTGCAGGTCTTGCATCTTACCTATGGAGTACCGGTGCAACTACGCAATGTATCACAGTTAGTGCTTCAGGTACTTATACTGTAACTACTACCAATACAAGTAGTTGTACAAAGAGCTGCAGCAAAACACTTACATTAAAAGCGCTTCCAAATTGTACTATTACTGCGACAGGTTCATTGTGTGCAACAGGTTCTTCTCAATTGTGTGCCAATGCCGGAATGGCATCTTACTTATGGAGCACCGGAGTAACCACACAATGTATTACAGTAACTATAGGTGGAACCTATACCGTAACAGTTACTAATGCTAACGGATGTACTTCATCTTGTTCTAAGATTGTAACAGGAGGTTCGCCAATTACTGCTGTTGTAATAACCAAAACTAATGTTAGTTGTAACGGAGGTTCAAATGGAAATGCTTGTGTAACAAGTATCACGGGTGGAACGTCTCCTTATGCTTATTTGTGGAGTAATGGTATAACAAATTCCTGCATTATTAACTTAAGTGTGGGGACTTATACGGTTACTGTAACTGATGCAAATGGGTGCACAAAAACAAAAGTAACAACTATTACACAACCTGCTTTTCTTTCGTGTAGCATTGCGATCACTAAAAACCCAACATGTGGCATTTGTGATGGTAAAGCGAGAGTTACAGCAACCGGTGGAACTCCGGCTTACCATTATTCATGGAATACAGTTCCTGTTCAAACCACCAGGATTGCTACAGGCTTATGCGCTGCCACATATATTGTTATTGTTACTGATGCAAAAGGCTGCACAACAGCTTGTAGTGTTACTTTAACCACAGCTACAGCACCAAGTTGTTTAATCACTGGTAATGGTTCTATCTGTTCAGGTAGTTCAACGCAATGGTGTTCTCCTGCAGGAGCCTCATTTTATCTATGGAGTACAGGTGCAACTACTCAATGTATAACAGTAAGTATTGCAGGCACTTATACAGTAACCACAACTAATTCAAGTGGCTGTAGCAGTAATTGTAATAAGATACTTATAGTAAATGCACCACCAAGTTGTACAATAACAGGCAGCAGTTCGGTTTGCCTTGGTTCGACTCAATGGTGCGCACCCGCAGGATTGGCAGGATACTTATGGAGCACAGGAGCAACTACCCAATGTATTACCGTAAGTACATCAGGAACATATACCGTAACTGTCACCGATGCTAATGGTTGTACCAGTAGCTGTAGCAAAATTTTCACCGCTGGGGTTCCGCCAAGTTGTCTTATAACCGGAAACGGTTCAGTTTGTTCCGGCAGTTCTGCACAATGGTGCGCTCCGACAGGATTAGCTGCTTACTTGTGGAGCACAGGAGCAACAACACAATGCATCACAGTTAGCACAGCGGCAACCTATACAGTAACTGTTACAGATGTAAACGGGTGTACAAGTAGTTGCAACAAAATACTTGTAGTTAATCCTCTTCCGGGTTGTTTAATTACCGGCAACGGTTCTGTATGTTCAGGCAGTGCAACGCAATGGTGTGCACCGGCAGGATTAGCTACTTACTCGTGGAGCACAGGGGCAACAACTCAATGCGTTATAGTAAGCACAGCAGGAACTTATACGGTAACTGTAACAGATGCAAACGGATGTAGCAGCAGTTGCAGTAAAACACTTACAGTTAATCCTTTGCCTACTTGTTTAATTACAGGTAATGGTTCAATCTGTTCGGGCAGCTTAACACAATGGTGCGCTCCTGCAGGATTGGCTTCTTACTTATGGAGCAGCGGAGCAACTACGCAATGTATCACAGTAAGCACAGCAGGAACTTATACAGTAACTGTAACTGATGCCAACGGATGTACAAGCAGTTGTAATAAGATTCTTATAGTTAATCCTCTGCCGGGCTGTTTAATCACAGGTAATGGCTCTGTATGTTCAGGAACCTCAACACAATGGTGTGCACCTGCGGGATTGACATCATACTTATGGAGTACAGGTGCAACCACTCAATGTATCACAGTAAGTGTAAACGGAACCTATACCGTAACTGTTACTGATGCAAACGGATGCAGCAGCAACTGTTCTAAATCTTTAGTTACAGGAGCTCCGCCAAGTTGTTTAATTACAGGCAACAGTTCTGTTTGTTCAGGCAGTGGAACGCAATGGTGCGCTCCTGCAGGATTAACATCATATTCATGGAGCACCGGGGCAACAACACAATGTGTAATAGTTAGTGTTGCCTCTACATATACAGTAACTGTAACAGATGCAAACGGATGTTCAAGCAGTTGTAGCAAAATACTTACAGTTAATCCTTTGCCTACTTGTTTAATTACGGGTAATGGTTCAATCTGTTCGGGCAGCTCAACACAATGGTGCGCTCCTGCCGGATTAGCCTCTTACTTATGGAACAGCGGAGCAACTACACAATGTATCACAGTAAGCGCAGCAGGAACTTATATAGTAACTGTAACTGATGCCAACGGATGTACAAGCAGTTGTAATAAGATTCTTATAGTTAATCCTCTGCCGGGCTGTTTAATCACAGGTAATGGCTCTGTATGTTCAGGAACCTCAACACAATGGTGTGCACCTGCGGGATTGACATCATACTTATGGAGTACAGGTGCAACCACTCAATGTATCACAGTAAGTGTAAACGGAACCTATACCGTAACTGTTACTGATGCAAACGGATGCAGCAGCAACTGTTCTAAATCTTTAGTTACAGGAGCTCCGCCAAGTTGTTTAATTACAGGCAACAGTTCTGTTTGTTCAGGCAGTGGAACGCAATGGTGCGCTCCTGCAGGATTAACATCATATTCATGGAGCACCGGGGCAACAACACAATGTGTAATAGTTAGTGTTGCTTCTACATATACTGTAACTGTAACTGATGCAAACGGATGCAGCAGCAGTTGCATCAAAACGCTTACAGTTAATCCTTTGCCTACTTGTTTAATTACGGGTAATAGTTCAATCTGTTCGGGCAGCTCAACACAATGGTGCGCTCCTGCCGGGTTAGCCTCTTACTTATGGAACAGTGGAGCAACTACACAATGTATCACAGTAAGCACAGCAGGAACTTATACAGTAACTGTAACTGATGCAAACGGATGTACAAGCAGTTGTAATAAAATTCTTACAGTTAATCCATTACCAGGTTGTTTAATTTCAGGGAATGGTTCAATTTGTTCAGGCAGTTCAGCACAATGGTGCGCCCCTATAGGATTGAGTTCATACTTATGGAGCACAGGTGCAACTACACAGTGTATCATAGTAAGCTCAGCAGGAACATATACAGTTACTGTTACTGATGCTAACGGTTGCAGCAGTTCATGCAATAAAGTTCTTACAGTTAATCCATTGCCAAGCTGTTTAATCACAGGTAATAGTTCTATTTGTTCGGGTAGTTCCACACAATGGTGTGCTCCTGCCGGATTAGCTTCTTACTTATGGAGTACAGGTGCAACAACGCAATGTATTACCGTAATCACAGCAGGTACTTATACTGTTACTGTTACAGATGCAAACGGATGTTCGAGCAGTTGCAATAAAGTTCTTACAGTAAATCCATTGCCAAGCTGTTTAATCACAGGTAATAGTTCAATCTGTTCAGGTAGTTCAACACAATGGTGCGCTCCTGCGGGATTAGCATCATATTCATGGAGCACAGGAGCAACAACACAATGTATCACAGTAAGCACAGCAGGAACTTATACAGTAACTGTAACAAATGCAAACGGATGCTCGAGCAGTTGCATCAAGACTCTCACAGTTAATCCATTGCCAAGTTGTTTAATTACAGGTAATGGTTCAATCTGTTCAGGCAGTTCAACACAATGGTGCGCTCCTGCAGGATTGACTTCATACTCATGGAGTACAGGAGCAACCACACAATGTATCACAGTAAGCACAGCAGGAACATATACTGTTACTGTTACTGATGCTAACGGATGTTCAAGCAGTTGTAATAAAACACTTACTATTAATACACCTCCAAGCTGTTTGATAACTGGCAGCGGTTCTATATGTTCAGGCTCAACACAATGGTGTGCTCCGGCAGGATTAGCTTCTTACTTATGGAGCACAGGAGCAACAACTCAGTGCATCAGCGTAAGCGCAGCAGGAACCTATACAGTAACTGTGACTGACGCCAATGGTTGCACCAGCAGTTGTACTAAAGCCTTAACAACCGGTACACCGCCAAGTTGCCTGATAACCGGCAACAGCAGTGTTTGTTCCGGTGGGTCAACACAATGGTGTGCTCCTGCAGGTCTTGCATCTTATTTATGGAGCACCGGTGCAACAACACAATGTATCACCGTAAGCACAGCAGGAACCTATACAGTAACAGTTACTAACTCAGGAGGTTGTAGCAGCAGTTGCACCAAAGCTCTTACGGTTAATGCTTTACCGGCTTGCTCTATTTCAGGAAAGAGTGTTATTTGTTCGGGCGAATCAACCCAGGAATGTGCTCCGGCAGGATTGTCGTCTTACCTTTGGAGTACTGGTTCTACAACACAATGTATTACAATAAGTGCGGCAGGTACATATACAGTTACTGTTACCAATGCAAGCGGATGTACAAGCAGTTGCACCAAGGTTGTTACCTCAAGCGCAGCACCTGCTTGTAGTTTCACCTGGACAGGCACAACTTGCCCTTGCGCTTTGTTTTGTGCCACTCCGGGTATGAGCGGCTATCTATGGAATACAGGTGCTACTACTCAATGTATCGAGATTTGTACAACTACTGATATAACAGTAACTGTAACTAACAGTGGCGGTTGTACAAGTTCTTGTTCTCTAAAGATAATTGCTCAACCATTGCCAACTTGTTTAATCACAGGAAACAGTACGGTTTGTAGTGGCTGTTCAACACCATGGTGTGCGCCTTCAGGCATGTCTGCCTATTTATGGAATACAGGTGCAACAACTCAATGTATTAATGTGAGTACTCCGGGAAGTTATACAGTAACCATAACAAATAGCAATGGTTGTAGCAGCAGTTGTAGTAAAGCTTTGAGTATAGCCCGAATGGCTAACTTTTATGGTACAGGACAGAATAATGGTGCAGGTATTGAATCAACTGCTTATCCTAATCCTTTCAATTCAATAACAACAATTGAGTTTATGCGCTCAGACAAGGCTGCTCATGCAACAATAGAAATCTATACTCTTTCGGGAACTAAGGTGACTACAGTATTTGATGGCGATATTGAAGCCCAAGTAAAATACCAGGCCAGTTTTAATGCGAAAGACCTCGCTGATGGTATTTACATGTACAGGCTCATAACCGGTGATTATGTTATTAATGAAAAATTGATTCTTATCAGACAATAGCGATAAACAGCGTTTATTATAAGAATGCCTCCGTTATTTCGGAGGCATTCTCTTTATTTGCAGGTATATTTTTCACGGCAAAAGCTTATTTCACACTTTGAAATATGCAGTATTGTCAAATACTTATTTCCTGAATAAAAAAAAATATTACTTTTACTCTTATTGCGAATTAAACCTTTAGCCAATCAATTACAACATTGATAAAATTCGTACGTAAAATGAAACAGAAACTCTTATTTTTTGTAACATTTATAAGCATTTGTGTTGCATATAAATCTTCAGCCCAGTTATGGACAACAGATAATGTAAACGTTACACTAACAGCAGGTGCACAACTAACTGTGAAAGGCGATGTTCAAAATCAAAATGGTGCTACCATTACGAATAACGGGACAATTGACCTCTCAGGTAACTGGACTCATAATGCTGCCAACAATTGTTTTGGAACCTCTGCAGGACTTGTTATTATGAATGGTGCTAACCAAAACATTGGTGGCACAGGTTCTACAGCATTCAATAATCTCACTTTAATAGGTAGCGGCATTAAAACTTTGCTACAGGACATTAGTGTTGGAGGTGCTTATGTTGCACCTGCCGGAGTGTTATCATTAGGAGATAGAAATTTGGACCTTAATTCACACACTTTAACGTTGAGCAATGCAGCACCGGCAGCAGTTACACGTACCACCGGTTTTGCTATAAGCGAAACTCAACCTATACCAGGCTACGGCTATATTCGCTGGAATATTGGTACAACTGCGGCCGGAAATAATTATACTTTCCCTTTTGGTAACCTGGCAACAGCTACTTACCTGCCGCTTAGTTTTAACCTTACTACAGCAGGTGCCGGAAATGGATATGTTAGAATTGCAACATATCCTACTAACACTGCCCCTAATCCTAACAATCGTCCATTGCCAACAGGTCTCACCGCATTGATTAATAATTCAGGATTTGATAATTCGAATAAGGTTGTTGACCGGTATTTTATTTTTGATGTACAAGGTTACACCACCACCCCTGTTTCAACAATGGTTTTTCCATATCGCGATACTGAGTGGAGCAGCGGTTCTAATCTTATAACTGAAGCCAATCTTAAAATGCAACGTTTAAATAACGGTGTTCAATGGACACAACCGCCTTTCGGTGTAGTGAATACAGTAAGCAATACGGTAACTGTTACTGCTCAGAATAATTACAGTCCAATATGGACTATCGTTGATTTATCATCACCGCTTCCTGTTTCATTGTTAAACTTTAATGCGCAGCCAAATGAGCATAAACAAACCGATGTTTATTGGCAAACAGCTTCGGAAATTAATTGCGCTGATTTTGAAGTTCAAAAATCCAAAGATTCAAAATCATTTGAAACTTTTGATGTAGTTGAATCGCATCATTTTTCAAATGCAACCAATAATTATCAAACTATTGATAAACGTCCTTATGAAGGGATAACCTATTATCGTTTAAAGCAAAATGATTTGAATGGTGATTATGTTTATTCGAAAACCGTTTCAGTAAGATTAAGTAATGAAGGGAATTTTACCATCAATGTTTATCCGAATCCTATGACTGATGAAGCAACTATTCAAATTATTTCATCAACGGCTTTAAGTGATAATTGCATAGTTAGTATTACAAATGTTTTAGGACAAATTGTTATGGAAAATAAATTGAGTTCACTTGCAATATCGGGTAATAGTTATTCGATGAAACGTGGAAATATTGCACCTGGAATTTATTATTTGAATTTAGTGGATAATAAGAATCAATTGGCCACTTTTAAGCTTGTTATTCAATAAAAAATTTGTTTTTTCATACCGAGCCTCGGGTTTTGGTTTCGTTATAGCTTGAATTGTTTACCCCCTTTTAATAAATTTTTAATTAATATGAAGAGAAATAGCTACATACTGATTTGTTTACTGATGATGTTTGCAAATTCTGTTTTTGCACAAAGTGTCGGTATTAATAACCCGGTTCCAAACGCAACATCAGCATTAGATATTACCAGTACAACCAAAGGGCTTTTGATTCCACGCATGACTACTGCACAGCGCATTGCCATATCAACTCCCGCAACCGGCTTATTGGTTTATGACACCACATTAAATCTGTTTTATTATTTTGATGGAACAGCCTGGCGTCCTTTTATGATTGGCAACCTGGATTGGTTGTTAAAAGGAAATGCAGGCACAGTGCCCGCTACAAATTTTATAGGAACAACTGATGCGCAGCCAATAGTTTTCAGAACTAATAACGTTGAGGCTATGCGTATTTATTCAGGCGGAGGCTTAGGCATTGGCACAACAGTTTCTACTTCATCGGCATTGGTAGAAATGTTGAGCACATCAAAAGGTTTTTTATTGCCACGCATGACAACTGTACAACGCAATGCAATTGTAACACCTGCTACAGGGCTTATCGTTTATGATACTTCATTAAACCTGTTCTATTATTTTGACGGAGTCATTTGGCGTCCGTTGGTAAATACATCAGGATGGGATTTGCCGGGCAATACCGGAACCAATCCACTAACACAATTTGTAGGAACTATTGATGCGCAGCCCCTTGTTTTCAGAACCAACAATACTGAGGTAATGCGGCTTACAACCATTGGTAATGTGGGCATTGGTACTACAGCTCCTGCTGCATCAGCTGCACTGGAATTAACGAGTACATCGCGTGGTATTTTAATTCCGCGCATGACATCAGCTCAACGTATTGCTATTGCAACCCCGGCAACAGGCCTGTTGGTTTATGATAACAGCTTTAAGTTGTTTTATTATTTTGATGGAATTCAATGGGTGCCGTTGCAAAGTAATCTCGGATGGTTGCTTACAGGTAATCTTGGCACATCTCCGGCAGTAAATTATCTTGGTACAACTGATGCCCAACATTTTGTAATCAAAACCAATAGTATTGAAGCCATTCGGGTTTTATCAACCAATCAAAATGTTGGTATAGGTCAGGCATTACCCGCTTCAAAATTTGCTGTTAATGGTAATGTATCAATAGGTGCGGTTTATTCTGCAATGGCTGCACCGGTAAATGGAGCAATTATTCAGGGACATACTTCAGTCGGAAGTTCAGGACCTTTGGCTATTGACGTACTTTCATCTTATGCAACAGGTTCAGAAGTGGCTGTGGCCGGATATGCAACAGGAACAAACTTTGCCGGATATTTTCAAAACACAGGCACAGGTACTGTTGGTCGGTTTTATAAATCTTTAGGTGCAGGCGGTAGCGTAATCCAAGCTTATATGAATAGTACCGCCAACAATGCAAATGTGGTTGATATTGCAAGTAACGGCACCGGTAATTCACTTAACATTTCTGATTCCAACACAATAGCCAAGAGTATCAACATTAATAAAATCAGTGCCACCACTACTGCAAGTGCAATTGAAATAGCCAATGCCGGTAAAGGGATAGGCGTTTATGTAAAAAATACCAATGCCACTAATGCAAATCCCGGAATAAAAGTGGAGCAAACAAAAGGTGATGGTGCATACATTCAAATGCAGGCAGGCAATACCGGCAATGGACTTTATGTTTACCAGAACGGAACAGGTTTAGGGCAAAGACTTGACATGGCTGCAACAAATCCAAGCATAGGATTTCAGATTAATCATGCAGGTACTGAACGCGCTATAGATATCAATCTTACCAATGCCGCAAATGCTGCTGACGGGATAAAAATAATTCACAGCGGAACCGGCAAGGGTATTAATGTAAGCGTTGCTTCAGCAGCAAGTTACGCTATATGGGCAACTAATGCTGGTACTGTGCCTGCTGTTAATCCTTCGTATGTAGTTGGTGCTTATACTTCCAACTTTGCACCTGGTGTCGCCATAATAGCGGCAGGTGGCGGACATGGCATTATTGGCAATAGCGTATTAGACGCATTGTCAACTACAGATCATGATGGTGGTATTTTTATTGTAAGGCAAAACAATCTTACGAGCACTAATGTGGCTGCGGCTTCGGTGGGTGCTGTTATCAATGGCACTACTTATAAAGTGATAGGTTTGGGTGCTGTGAGTACGTTGGTTAAAGATTTGAATAACGACATGCGCATTATGGCTTGTCCTGAATCACCGGAGGTTTTGTTCCAGGATTTTGGACGCGGTAAATTGGTGAACGGTTTGGCTCACATTACGCTCGATCCTATTTTCTCAAAGAATATAAAAGTGGATGTTACTCATCCGCTCAATGCTTTTATCCAGTTAAGAGGTAATTGCAATGGCGTATATGTAACCAACGAAACACAAACAGGCTTTGATGTAATTGAATTAAACGGTGGAACCACTAATATAGAGTTTACCTATTTTGTATCTGCCACGCGGGCTAATGAAACTCTTGGCAACCAGGTAAGCGAATATGAAAACATGAGGTTTAAGAGAATTGATAATCCTATGTTTAATCAGAAAGAGAGATAATATTTGTAACAAAGCAAATGATCAAGCCTTCAGATACTTTAAAAATCTGAAGGCATTTTTTTTATGAGTTTATTTCCCAAGAGTTACTCCCCGAAACCCCACGAACCAAAACTATAAAACCATATCGCTTGTTTGCAAAACTGTAAAAGTTACTTTTGCACTCCGTTTTTAAAAGGTAATGCAAAATACGATAGCAATAAACAGGGTGTTCGCTTTCAGAATAAAAGATTATGCGCAATTAACTAAAATGAGGCTGGCCTCTTTAGTGGTTTTCAGCGCTGCAATGACTTTTTTACTCGGCACTCATTATCCAATAGATTGGTTCAAATTTGCATGGCTTATTGCTGGCGGCTTTTTAATTACCGGCAGCAGCAATGCATTCAACCAAATTATAGAACGCGAATTAGATCGTTTAATGGATCGCACTAACATGCGCCCATTGCCCGATTATCGCATGACACTTACTGAGGCTTATACAATCGCTCTTACGACAGGATTGAGCGGACTTATCATACTTTATTATTTTGTTAATCCGCTTTGCGGCATATTGGGAACGATAGCATTATTCAGCTATGTGTTTGCATACACGCCTTTGAAAAGAGTGACACCGTTTGCAGTTTTTGTGGGGGCAATACCAGGCGCAATACCAACAGCATTAGGATATATAGCTGCCACAGGCGAATTGAGCCATGCAGCATTTGTGTTGTTTGCATTGCAGTTCTTCTGGCAGTTTCCGCACTTTTGGGCAATAGCATGGGTGGCAGATGACGATTATAAAAAAGCAGGATTCGAATTACTCCCCACCAAAAAGCGTGATAAAGGCTCGGCTATGCAGGCGGTAATTTATGCAATGGCATTGATTCCTGTTGGTATAATGCCATATATATTTCACATTTCGGGGATCTATTCAATGGTAGTTTTATTAATAGCAGCATTATGGTTTTTGTGGAAAGCATATCTGCTTTACAGAGATTGTACAATTGATGCAGCACGAAAACTCATGTTCGCTTCGTTTGTTTATTTACCGGTGGTGTTGATTGCGTTGGTGTTAGATAAAGTTTAATCAAAGATGCAAGAAACAAGACGCAAAAGGCAATTGCAAAAGTGAGAGAGGGGTTGCACATGCGTAAGCCTGTAACAGCGAACTTCAGTTCGCTCTAAAAATTAATTTTCAAAAAGCTAACGGCCAAAGGCCAAAAGCTAAAAACAAAAAAAATGATACAGGAACAAACATATACAGGTATTAAAAGCTATAGAATTTTACTTTGGTTTGCAATGGTAAGCATGCTGATGATTTTCGGAGCTTATACCAGTGCATACATTGTACGCATGAGCGATGGCAACTGGACCATCTTTCAATTGCCTAAAATGTTTTTATATTCAACCATTACAATTTTATTGAGCAGCATACCTATGCAATTTTCAGTGTATGCAGCTAAGAGGAACAGAACCGATTTAGTAAAAACATCACTGCTGTTTACATTTGGGTTGGGATTAATTTTTGTTTTGCTCCAATTTTTAGGATGGATTGATATGATACACCGTAATTTATTTTTTGTTGCCAACGATCCATCAACATCATTTGTTTACGTGATTTCAGGAGTTCATTTGGCTCACCTTGCCGGTGGAATTATTTATCTCGTTTATGTTAACTACAATGCCCTTTTCGAAAAATATAATTCAGGCAATTACTTTGCTTTAACGCAATGTGCAACATTTTGGCACTTTTTGGGAGGGCTGTGGCTTTACCTGTATTTGTTTTTATTGTATGCAGGAAAATAATTTTCAACCAAAAGTTGAATTACAAAAAGTCCTCAGCCAAATGAAATATGGTTGAGGATTTTTAATTTATATAATTATCAGTTCTCTTGTAACTTTTTGTTCACCCAGTGCGTATTATTCAAAAAAGCACAGAGCTTTTACAAATAGAAATACATAACACTAAACAAATATGAAAAATCTTATTTCAACATTCTTCACACTTATTATCCTTACCAATATATCCCTGGCCCAGAATGAGGTTAGCGGTAGTTTTAACGAAATAAAAATTTCAGGCTCGGCAAAAATTTTTATAAGCCAGGGAGCACAAAGCACTGTGACCATATCAGGCAGTCAGAATTTAGGCGGCATAAATATTTCGAACAATAAGTTACACATAAGCAGTGTATTTCACGATCCGATTTATGTGCACATACCTGAACTCAATAAAGTTGACATCAGTGGTAATGGCGAAATAATTATGGATTCATTATTTAATATTGATAATCTCAAATTGGATGTTTCAGGTAATTGCAAAACTGATTTGAATATTAAAGGAGGAACAATTCAGTTAGATGTAAGCGGAAATTTTACAGGTGATATTAAAGGCACAGCAGATGCGCTGAAGGTAAATGCATCAGGCCGTGCTAATGTTTATGCTGAAAATTTAGTTGTGAAAAATTGTGACGTAAACGTAAGCGGATTATCTAAAGTACAGGTTGATGTTAAGGACTCGCTTAACACGCGCATAAGCGGCAAAGGAACTGTAGTTTACAAAACACCACCGGCATATATTAATACCGATAACAGCGGCCTTGCACGCATGGGCGATTGCAATTCATCAGCACATGACACTACCAGAATACTTTTTGGAAAAACTACCGTACTCATCATTGGCAATGACGGCAATTATGGATGGCAATCTAAGGATGGCCCTCGCAAGGCTCAGTTTCATTGGGCCGGAGTTGAAATGGGATTCAATAATTATCTTAACAGCGATAATAAATTTGATGTGCCTCCGGGTTATGGTTATCTTGATTTAAATACAGGCAAATCAGTTTTTGTTAACCTAAATATTTTCGAATATAAATTTAAACTCTATCACGAATACATTATGTTAGGAACCGGTTTTGGTTTCTCATTCCGTAATTATTACTTTGTTAATAAAGATTCCATTCTTGTTGCCGATGCTGAAGTTGTGAGTGCAGCGCCTGCCCAAAGAAGTTATACCAAGAATAAACTTGCTGTTGATTATATCTCCATCCCTTTGCTGTTAGAATTTAATACCAGCCGTTACAATAAAAACTCCTTTCACTTTGGAGGTGGCATCGTGTTTAATTACAAAATTGGTTCTCGTGTTAAACTGAAATACGATGACGGTAAAGAAAAAATACATAATAGTTTCAACTTGCGCCCTGTTGAGTTTGATGCACGTGCGCACATTGGTTATGGCGAATTAAATTTGTTTGCCACATACAGTTTGCAAACTTTATTTAAAGACAATCGCGGGCCTGAGTTAACACCGATAACATTTGGAATAACCCTGGGAGGATGGTAGAAATTGGTTTGAGATTTTTAAATCGTAATTCCATATTCAATTGTTCTTAGCTCTTAATCAATATTGAAAAGTTAAAAAAGAGGCTGCTCAATCTGAGACAGCCTCTTTACATTTAATAAAAACCAAATTGAGAGTTTACATTTTCACAAAACGTGAATTGAATTTTTCACCATTCGAAAAAAAATTAATCAAATACACACCCGGCTTTAATTGCGATACATCAATTTCATTTTGAAGGGTGGAGGGTTTTAAAACAAGTTGTCCCATAGCATCAAATACTTCGCATCTATCAATTGGTGCATTCAAACTTAGTTTTAGTTTATCCGATGTTGGATTGGGAGCAACCGCAAGAGTTTGTTTGCTTTCGTCCGTTTCATTTTCGTGAGACGAATTCTGTCCAATTCTATAAGTCTTGCAACCTTGAATTTTTGCAGTGAAATTTGCATTGCTGTTGGTGTTGAAACCTTGTGTTAAAGTTATGTTGTTGGCTGCTGTATAACCTATATTAAGATTGCTAACAGATGATCTACTTGACGTGATGTAATCAGATGCCTGGTAGGTATTATCATTAAATTCAATTCCGGTGAGGTTCCAATTTGGATTACAATCAGAGAGCGTACCCGGCCAAATACCAACTATCACCGCCTGACCGCTGTTGAAATTATTCCCGTTCGGGTTAAGGTTTCCAACATCGAAATAGCCATTCGCTGAACCTCCCCAACCCCAATTCATGTGAAAAAAATTGAATGCGTCATAACCATCACAAACCCAGGAATGACCACCATTAGGACCATCACCGCGATAATGAACAGGTCTTGCTGCATTGATTTCACTTTCAAGTAAATTTTGCCAGTCTGTAGTAGTATAAAAGAACTTATAGGCACTCCCAAGCGTGTTGCGATAACCGAAATAATCAACATAAGCACTTTCTGCACTTGGCGAACCACCAACGGTAGAAGAAGCGCTACCACCTTCGGTAGCGTCACCATAGTCCATTTCTACTGCCACACCGCAATGGTACATCAGTATATCTATTGCATTATTGGTGGAACCGGTTACTGCATCAGGCATCTGTGACCAATTGTAAGTGGTAGCACCAAAATTTGCAGATTGATTCCCATAAATATATCCACTGTTAGAATTCGTGCAGCTATAAGAATGAGAACCGGTACCATGTATAGGAGAATTCCAGTATTTCATTATCTGCGCCATTGCTGTTGCCACACATCCTGTTAATGTACGTTGTGCGTGAAGATTATTGTAAGGACATAGCGAATTATAATGGTCCACTCCACCAATATTCATTGACTGGTCCCATGCGGTAGTAAGTAGAGGAAAAACTGAACCCGACATTGGTTTCATTATGTTAGCTCCGCTTTTATATGCAGTCCATAAATCTGAAACTCTTATATCGGCTTTCACATTCTCCTTTAATGCACTGAGAATTTGTTTGCGTATATCAATCATCCAATCGCTTACTCCATAATAATTTGTATTTTGCATATCAAAATCCGATTCGGTAGAGTAAGCGATAACAGGTTCGAGATTATCATCGCCTGTTACAATAACAAAAGCTTTAACTGAGAGGAAATTGAAAATATAAAAATCAACAGTTCCATCAGGTTCAACTTGTTTGTAATGCAAAGTTGCTTTCACTACAGTTCTGCCAGTTTCTGATTTTAAGAAATTAACGGCAACAGTATTGGCTTGCTGCTCGGTTATTTGAGCAGCATACATAATGTTAGCCATTAAAATCGGGATTAACAGCATTATATACTTTCGTTTTATCATTCGCATTTGAACAGATAAACAACTAAATAGCTTTTTCATATTCTTTTTTTTTATTTTATTGTTGAATGAATATTACTTGCCAAGTGAAGAAAGTTTTGATTTGATTACATCATTTTCTTCTTTTAGTTGTATGATGTATAAAGTGAGCTCTTCAATTTTCTGCATCATTTTGTTTTGCATTTCGCCAACTGCAATACCATTATTTTCTACTTCGCATGCTGATGGAATTCCCGGTAAATGACCGTTTGCTTCAATTGATTTTTTCAAATCGCTGATTGACGTTAATTGATAATCTTTCTTGAAAACAAAATCAGGCCAGCTTCCCTGAGCTGCAACTCTCAATTCAGTACATATAACTTTTCCATTAACTGAAAGTTTGTATCCATTGGCAACCTGGCCTCCACCAATAGCAACACGCTGGTTGTTTATATCAGCAATAATAACGTTAGAAGTACTCAAACCACCTCTTATGTAAGTGTCTTCGTTAACACCTTGACAAAAGTGCGATGCAAATCCTGTGCTGGTTCCCCAAAAACTTGCTGCAGCGCTTGTGCCTGCTTTTAGAGTTACATCTAAAGTGCTTATGGCAGATGAATTATTAATGCCGACAGCGCCTGTAGCATGTATAATAAATGGTACAGTTTGGGTTACAAATTGATCCGCGGCAGTAGCATTACTGCTGGTAAAAAAGGATAGATAGCCTGCCGCAGGGTCAAATGACATTTGAAAACCATAACCCGGCTGCATTGATTTCCATCCTGTAGATGCGTAATAGGAATTAAACCCGATGCTTGGCCAGTTTTGAACCAATGAAATTCCTGTAGAGCCCTGTCCGAAAATTGCATTGGTTTTTCCAACGTTGCCGCTAACCACCAATTTTGCACGGCTTGGGTCATTAGTTCCAATACCAACGTTTCCTACACTTTCCAAAATACCAGTAGTTTTGGTGCAAAGGATTAAATTTCCCGGAGTCAACCCGAAAAAAGTCAGTGGAGCAAATGGCTTAATATTCATATCATTCCCGGTTTGAAACATATCACAGGAGTTTGTATTGCCAAAGGTCATAGAACCTGAGTGAATTGTTATTTTATTAGTGGTGCCTCCTATTGTCATAGCATCACTGCCCATAATTTGATTATTAATTACATAATCTGGCGAGCCGGTTGCATTTACGGTAAGTCCTGTTTTCCACTGTGGCACACCGGTTTGTGTATAGCGTGTAATAGCTTCGAATCCATTGGCTGCGCGGTCAATAGTAAGTTGAGCACCATCACCTGTTGATTTTACAAGCACATCAGTAAGCCCGCTTTTTTGAACTTGTAAGGTGGAGGTTGGATTGGTAATACCAATACCAACCTGCCCGCTCTTCTTAACGGTAATGCGCGTTGCATTGTTAGTAATGATGTTAAGGTTTTGATTGGTGGTGTTGCCCAATACGCTCGTTGCTGTCGGTGCATTGCCGCCCAGGTTCCATGATTGCGCTGTCGCAAAATTGTGGGATAAGAATAGAATCGTTACGATTCCGAGGAGATTTTTTTTCATAAGAATTAATTTTTAGTTTTTTGAATTATTTAAATTATGATCCAAAAGTCGCGGGTGCGGAAAGCAAAAAAAACCACATAAAAAGGGGGGAGATTTGTTTTGAGTTTGCTGTTTGTTGTTTGGGGTCGGTCGTGTTACTTTAAGATTGAAGGCGTATAGTTTTGGGTGGCGTATAAAGGGCAATAGAGGCTGCCATAAATTTGACAGCCTCTATTGCATTTGGAAAGAGATTTTATTCCACAAGCAACTTTTGTGATTGCACCAATTCATTTTGATTGAACAGTTGCAACAAATAAGTTCCGGAATTTAATGATGAGGTTTTCAAATCAAAAATTGAATTGCCATTAACATTGTAAGTGTTTATTTGTTTTCCAGTTGCATCAATAACCTTTAGGATATATGTTTGACTTTTATCTGATGATGTGATTGAAATCTTTGCAATATCTTTTGCAGGGTTAGGAGAAATAATTAATTGGGTTGATGAAGTATTTTGTGAACTTGTTTTTTGATTAATGGTAAGTGCGTTCAATTGTTTTTGCATTTCAATTAATGCAGATTTCAATTCTTCATTTTGTTGCGAAAGTTCCTGTACCGATTTTACTAATGGGACAACAAATTTTTCATACGAAAGGCTATAATTGTCAACTTCACTTTCTGGATGATGGATGCCATTAAAATTATATCCGGTTTTTAATGCAGCAGCTTGTACTTCCTGTGCTATGAAACCCGTTTGTCTTATTGCGCTTGCTTTTTCAAGCCCATCTTTCATCATTTCAATTTGTTCTGTACGCATACTATCAGAAAAATTCTGTCGCAAAAACTCTTCAAACTTTTTGTTATCGAAATTATAAACCACCGGACGCAATGCATTTATAAACTCAAGCCCTTTTACTTCTTCTTTTACATTAAATTTAAATCGTCCATCAGAAGTTGTCCATGAACCTGCATTTGATTCTACAACTGTAATAGAACTATTGCCTATTCTTACTTTATCCGTTGCATTAACAACTGCATAATAGCCAAGTGCCATTGCATTTCCTAATGACCCAGTAGCAACGTCAGCATTTCTTCCCAAACCTATATTACCGTACCCACCTACGTTGTAATAAAGTGCTTGATTCCCATTTGCAGTGTTACCAGAGCCAGTATTTGAAAAAAGTGCCTGGTATCCATTTGCAGTATTATTATAGCCGCTGATATTTGAATAGAGCGCATTGTAACCAAAAGCGGAGTTGGGGCCTCCGGTGGTATTTGAGTATAAAGCATACATTCCGGCTGCTGTGTTATAAGACCCATCTGTATTATTTTCCAAAGCATTGGCACCAAAAGCAGAATTGTTGTTGCCATAACCAAAAGAAAAATTACCAGAACCATTCGATAATGCATGATAACCACATGCTGTATTATAGTCTTGACCTATAACTGAGAATAATGCACTTGTACCTATTCCGGTATTACCAACACCAGTGGAATTTGAAGACAATGCACCTGTACCAAAAGCGGAGTTCTCTTCACCTGTTGTATTTGAGTATAATGCACTGTTACCAGAGGCTGTATTATTAAAACCTGTTGTATTTGTTTGCAGAGCATATACACCAGATGCAGAATTTCCATAGCCTGTTGTATTGGCGTAAAGTGCATAGCTGCCTGTTGCAGTGTTTTCATTTCCGGTTGTGTTTGAAAATAATGTGAGATTTCCGATTGCAGTATTACCTCCCCCTGTTGTATTGTTATACAATACTTCAAAACCGTTTGCAACATTAGTTCCTCCCGATGTATTATTTATCAATGCTGCATAACCTGTTGCAGTATTATTATTGCCAATGGTATTATAAACCAAACTGTTTTCGCCAACAGCCACGTTTGAATTTCCTGTGGTATTGAATTTTAAAACATTGCTGCCTATTGCTGTATTGTAGCCACCCGTTCCGGTACTGCCTGCACTTTCGCCAATGATGGTATTTACACCTGATTTATAACTCATCATTTTTTTTCCGTTTAAAAACAAGCCGCCTTTGAGATAAATATTTTTCCACGCAAGTGCAGAGGTTCCTAAATCAAATGTGTTACTCGCATTTGGTTTTAGCGATTGATTAATTGAAGTTGTTGCAAGATTAGATAAGGCAGTGTTTGCACCCGATGCTGTGCCCGATACGGCAGTCCACGCTGTTCCGTTGTAATAATAAAAACCTTGCGTGCTGTTGGTTTGATAAATCATCAAGCCAGTGGCCGGTGTTGCAATAGCATCTCGTTGCGTTAGTGTCATGCGTGGAATAAGCAAACCTTTTGCAGTGCTTTTTATTTCAAGCAGGGCAGATGTGTTTGGTGTTGCCGTTCCAATACCTGCGCTGCCTGTGGCTGGAAATGTGTTTTGTGCAAATACATTTGAATGTGAAATAAACAGAATAATGATAATTCTTAATAGATTTTTTTTCATTGTTAGAAGTTTTTAGTGCGATAGCTATCGGAATGAATTGTTTTTAAAAGTATAAATTTTTTACTCCACAACCAACTTTTGGGATTGCACCAATTCATTTTGATTGAACAGTTGCAATAAATAAGTTCCTGAATTTAATGTTGAAGTGTTCAACTCAAAAACAGAATTGCTATTAACATTGTACGTTTTGATTTCCTTTCCAATAGCATCTATAACTTTTAGCATATAGGTTTGAATTTTATCAGATGATGTAATTGAAATTTTTGCAACATCTTTTGCAGGGTTTGGAGAAATGCTTAGTTGAGTTGATGAACTGTTTTGCAAACCTGTTTTTTGATTGCCGACAATTGAGTTCTGTTGTTTCATTTCAATGAATGCAGCTTTTAATTCCATTATTTCCTTTTTCAATATTTCGTTCTCTTGCGAAAGCTCCTGGATTGATTTTACAACAGGCACCACAAATTCAGCATAACGCAAGCCCATTATTTTGCCGCTCTTATCCACACCGCTGAAATCATAATTTATTTTTTTTGCCGATGCTTCAACTTCTTGCGCAATAAATCCTGTAAAGGCAATTTTTTCAATGTCATATTTTTCAGGATAAGAACTGCTGTCATTAATTCCTGTCAATTCATTTTCCTTATCCAAATCGAAATGATAAGTAACAGGGCGCAAATCATTTATAAATTTTAAGCCGGGCACATTTTCTTTAATTTCTTTTTTAATTCTTCCATCAGAAAAATTTGTCCAGCCAACTTGTCCGCCTATACTGCTCACTGAATTGTCGCCCAGTCGTATTTTGTTTGAGGCATCTACAATTGCTTCGCTGCCAATAGCGGTAATATTATTAAAAGTGCCGACAAAGGTTGTAGGGTTTGCTTGCCAGCCAACCGCTGTATTTTTTTGGCCTGTAGTATTCCAGTTTAGTGCACGTTGACCTATTCCAACATTACGATAGCCAGTCGTATTATATTCAAATGCACCATAACCCACAGCTACATTATCACCACCGGTTGTGTTGGAAGACATGGCTCCATAGCCCATAGCACAATTTCCACCCCCAGTTGAATTGAATTGAAGCGCACCAGAACCAAATGCAGAGTTCCCACTAGCATTAGGGCCATTAGAATTTAATAATGCATGATGACCGCATGCAGTGTTATCTCTTCCGATTTCATTGCTGTAAAGTGCTTTAAATCCAAAGGCAGAATTGCTGTAACCGCCAGTATTAAATAAAAGTGAGCCATATCCAAAAGCAGCATTGGCATACCCTGAGTCATTTTGATAAAGCGCGTATGCACCGGTTGCTGTATTTTGAGTTCCGGAAATGTTTACTGACAATGCTGCAAATCCGATTGCCGTATTTTCATCAGCGTTATTAATTCTTAATGCCGAATTGCCAATAGCAATATTGTACCGACCTGTTGTATTATACTGCATAGCACTTTTTCCAATAGCAGTATTATATGAACCTGATATATTTGAAAATAACGCAAGTGAACCGATGCCAATGTTACTATTGCCTGTGGTATTATCATACAATGCTTCAAAACCATTAGCTACATTATCGTTTCCAATATCATTATTTATCAATGCTGCATAACCGGTTGCAGTATTATTATTGCCTGTTGAATTATAATACATACTTAGTTCACCTACACTTACATTTGAATTACCTGTTGTATTGAAATGCAACACATTTGTTCCAATGGCTGTATTATATCCTCCTGAACCGCTGCTACCAGCGTTCTCGCCAATGATTGTATTTACACCGGCTTTGTAGCTCATCATTTTTGTTCCATTAAGATAAAGTCCGCCTTTCAAATACATATCCTTCCACGCAAGAGCAGCATTTCCCAAATCAATTGTGCCATCAACATTTGGTTTTAGTGTTTGATTAACTGCCGTAGTAGCCGCAAGATTTGATAAGGAAGTGTTAGCTCCTTTTGAAACATTGCCCCATGCTGTTCCACTATAATAATAGAAACCCGGTGTGCTGTTGGTTTGATAAATCATTAAACCTGTTGCAGGAGTTGCAATGGCATCTCGTTGTGTTTTTGTCATTCGTGGGATAAGCAAACCTTTTGTGGTGCTTTTTATTTCAAGAAGTGCAGATGTGTTAGGCGATGCTGTGCCAATACCTGCACTACCTGTTGCAGGGAAAGTGTTTTGTGCAAATACATTGGTATGTGCAGCAATCAAAATCATTATGATGCTTAATAGATTTTTTTTCATCGTTGTAAGTTTTTAGTTTTTGTTCCGATTATCGGGATATCTGAATTTATAAAACAAAAGTCGTTATGAGGCAAATCGAAAAAACCCACATAAAAAGGGGGGATTATTTTTGTTGGTTAAAATACAATTTTTACATTTACTTATCATAAATCTTTAAAATTAATCCATTATGAAAAATAAACTACTTACAATATTATTGATAATAAGCTTTAGCAACTTAAGTAAAGCACAAATACTAAATGGCGGTTTCGAAAACTGGAATGCCGGATTACCGGTTGACTGGTGGGGTGTCGTCATCCCTCCTTATAATTTATTAACACAAACTAACGATGCACACTCCGGTAGTTTTGCTGTTAAACTACAAGTTGAAGATTTAAGCGGGACAGCAATTGCATCCCCACTTGCAACAGGTGATGGAGCCACTACCACTCATTCCTTAACGTATGTACCCGGAAGCGTTTCTTTTTGGTATAAACTAAATCCTGTTGGAGGTGATTATCTTTCACTTACTGCACTTGTTTATTCCGGGGGTACGGGCACGGGAGTTGCTATTCAACAGATACCCGCAGCTACAAATTATACCCTTTATACTGCACCAATTATGTATGGTGGTACTGTTCCACCAACTGCTGATTCAATTGCCATAATTTTTACAATTGCCAATGCAACTGGTTCTCCCACAATTGGCACCGAAGCTAAGATTGATGATATATCAACAAGCATCAGTTCCGGATTACAATCACAAAATTTGTTGAAAAACAAATGGACTATCAACCCTAATCCTGCAGATCAAACAGCAACTGTAAATTTCGAAAGTGTAGTTAATGGTAATGTAATATTCAGCATTACTAATGCAACCGGAAAAATGGTTTATCAAAACAAGAATGTAAAAATTATGGCAGGCAATAATTTGTTCCCATTGAATACAGAAAAATTTAAACCAGGCATGTATTTCTGCACAATAGAATCAGAAGGGAAAACAGCATCAAAATCATTTTTTATAAATCATGTTGAAACTAAATGAAATGTAAATTTTAATTTGGTTTCTAAAGCTTCAGAATTTAATTAACAATTACTTGTACTTTAATTTTAGAATTTTAAAATGTAGTGTTACAACAAAAAATTATTTAAACTCATCAATCGAATAACCCACATGCATTACTTTTGATAAAATCAAATGGAGAAAGTCCCTGGTGCAAACAAAGACAGAATCACAATTTTGCTTTTGTTGCTTTTCATTGGGTGCTGAGTATCTAACTGCTATGCCGATTATCATTTATGGTGTTATGGAACTTTTTAAGGTATTTGAGTTCATCTGTTTAATCTTGATTCAGTCCCCTTTGTTTGATTTTATTATTAAAAGTTATCCGATTTGTATGGTTAGAGTTCAATCTAAAAGCGGTGAACTAACAGGGGAACAGGGATTTACATTTATTGCCGTGCTTGTCCTTAAAAACATTTTCATTCAACTTTTAACTCTTTTACAAAAGCCTCATCCTGCAACAATTTATCAATAGCACCTTCCAGTTCATTTATTAGCTTATCGGTGTTTTCAAATAAAACTGGGAAGTGCTCTATTTCTTTTAATAGTTCTAAAAAATCAAATCGGCTATTTGCATCAGTTTTTCCCTGGGCTTTTGGCAGGTCTATATCTTTCTGGAATATGTTTATTCTTGGCATCTGCTTATTCTCAAATAAGGATTTGGCAAGCTTAAATTCTTCTGAAGAGTATTTGCCAACCTTAGAATAAAATAGCATCATGAATAAATTACATTGCTGAATTTCGAGATTATAGTTATCCTGCGAGCGAAGTGATTTACCAACATGCTTCCCATCTTCCCATATTAATAGCTCAATTAAAAAGCCCTTTTTTCTTAATTCTTTGTTTTTTCTGCCGAGTGCCTGCTCTATTTTTTCTCGTTCATTTATAAGTTCATTTGAAGAAGCCAGAAACAAATTAAGTATCCGAAATTCAGCAGAGCCTTCCCTTACCACTTTTTCTTTTAGCAGAAGGGTTTGTCCTTCCTTATACTTCTCAAAGACAAAAGTGTTTTCAAGGAGTTCTATCACATTCAATGTTTCTAAAGAATTATCACATTCCACTTCATACCTCTCTTTTTCTAAACGGAATTGGAGATTAATTAAGTCGAAATAATGCTGCTTGTTTTTTCCGGTTCGGCAACCTTCACATATACAAGGTACTTTTTCCTTGTACTTAATTCCCTTGTAGTCCGCATGCAACGCCCTGAAGGTTTTCAATATTACAGTCATCATTCCCTTGCGGTTAGTTCCCTGCGTTCGAATATAAAAAGCATCCCGGCCCTGTAATTTGGTTTTAGAAACTTCAGCAAGAGCTTCGTCTTCCCAATTAAGAATAACCCCGTATCGCCAAACAAGAGTTCTGCCCTTAGCAATATCTGCGTAACGGGTAACTATGAATTGGGTTAATAATGCTTTGGGTAAAAATTCGTACTCAATATACAATTCCAGTGAGTCTTCCTCTGGCCATGAAAAATCCTCTGGTCTGCCAGGTGGTAAAAGTGGCGGTGTTACAAACTCGTCTTTGCCGGGTAATTGGTAAGCCAGCTTAAACTGTTTCATCAATTCTAATAGCTGTGGGCGCATATCTTCATATTCAGGACTATCCCAAATTCGCTTTAGATCTGACTGGTTAAAAAAACCGCATTTATGTTCCGCTACTTCTTTATCATCTAAAACCCTATATACTGCATCTGTTGCCCATTTATTATTAAGAATGATATACTGCTTTAATAGTTCACTCTTTTGGTAATGGAGGCAATCGCCCACTTTATGCAAAACAGAACTCAGGATTAAGGCACTTTCCCTTTCGGGGAGATTATTTTCTTTACATATTTTAAGGTATTCATGCAACGTTATATACTGATCATTTCTCCGTTCATTTAAAATTCTACGGATCGCTGCCCAATTCGAAGGAAAGGTATATTTTGTATGGGGAAGGGTTTGGGCAAGTAAATGAATGTATTTTTCTGCAGCTTGGAAGTCTTGTTTTGTTCCTAAATTAACGGTGAACACTTCCTTTAATAATTCAGGAAATTGTTTTTTCCAATAATTGCTGTCAAAGCTGCCCATACCGATTCCTGTCTTAAATTCATTCAGCACCAATACGAGAGGACTGCCTTCCCCAAAAAGTGCCGCAGTTTGAAACCAATCATCATAGTCAGTAGTCATATTTCCACTTTCTGCTACCATAACGTACAAGCTGCTTTCAGTGTAAAACAGTTGATGTAGTGTTTTGTACTTGTCCTGGCCGGCAAAGTCCCAGATATTTATTTTGAAATCCTTACCATTGGCTAAAGGGAAACTATACGCTCCAATTATAATATCAACCCCTTGTGTACGGTCAGCTTGTGTTGGTAATTCTTCGCCTAATAGACGATTAGCAAGAGATGTTTTGCCTGATCGGCCATCACCTAATAGGATCAGTTTAGCTTCATTTAATAATTCCGTACCGCTTTTTCTGCTTTGATCAAAATATTCCTGTATTGCTTTATTGCCCTTTTTAATGATATCGGGAGGAGGATTTGTAAAGGGATTATTATCAACGTTAATACGCCTTCCTGTAGCATCCTCCCATAACGTACTTATATTAAAATCAATTTTCCACTTAATTGGAAGATCTAACCGTAATAAATATTCTGATATTTCAGTTAGTTGGTTATCGTTTAAATGGAGAGAAGTTAGTTGAATGAGCTGTTCTAAACCTTTCATTTCGGTGATTTGGTTATGGCTTAAATCAAGAATAGTAAGTTGTTTGAGCTGTTCTAAGCCTTGTATTCCGGATAGTTGGTTTTGGTCTAAAGAGAGAGAAGTTAGTTGAATAAGCTTTCCTAAGCCTTTTATTTCTGTAAGTTGGTTATCGTTTAAAACAAGATCTGTTAGTTGAGTGAGCTGTTCTAAGCCTTGTATTTCGGTGATTTGGTTATGGCTTAAATCAAGAGTAGTAAGTTTTGTGAGCTGTTCTAAGCCTTTAATTTCGGTGATTTTGTTATGGTCTAAAAGGAGCCCAGTTAGTTGAATGAGCTTTTCTAAGCCTTTTATTTCTGTGAGTTGGTTACTACCCAAATCAAACAGAGTAAGGTGAATTAGTAATTCTAAGCCTTTTATTTCTTTGAATTGGTTATTGCCCAATCGAAGCATTGTTAGTTGAGTGAGTTGCTCTAAGCCATTTATTTCCGTGAGTTGGTTATCGCTTAAATCAAGATTAGTAAGTTTTGTAAGCGGTTCTAAGCCTTGTATTTCGCTGATTTGGTTACCGCTTAAATTAAGTGTAGTTAATTGAGTAAGTTCTTCTAAGCCTTTAATTACTGAAAGTTTACCACCCAAATTTGGCTCAGTAGGTGGAGTGAGCGATTCCAAACTTTTTACTCTTCTATGGATATTGTCCTCCGACAAATCAAGCTCAGATAATTGAGAGAGTTTTTCAAGGCCTTTTATTTCTTTGAATTCGTTATTGCCTAATCGAAGCTTTCTTAATCGAGTGAGTTGTTCTAAGCCTTTAATTTCGGTGAGTTGGTTATCCCTTAAACCAAGAATGGTTAGTTGAGTGAGATTATCTAAGCCTTTTATTTCTTTAAGTTGGTTATTGCTTAAATCAAGATTAGTTAGTTGAGTGAGCTTTTCTAAGCCTTTTATTTCTGTGAGTTGGTTACGGCTTAAATTAAGTTCAGTTAATTGTGTGAGCTTAGAAAACTCCAAAGGGATTTCAGTTAATTCCAATTCAGATAAATCAAGTGTAGAAGCATTACTTTTTTTGGCTTCTCGTATTCTGTCTAAGGCAATTTTTAATGACATAATTGGAATTTATTTTCGATAAATTTTAAGTGAGTTCAGGCGTTCTCTATCTCACCCGCAGGAGTTTTCGATAACAATTAAATATCCACAACAAACCTAATAAAACTTTCGCTTATCAGACATACAATTTATGGATAACAGAACTTTGCACCCTCCCGTTCCTAACCCTCCACATACCCCCCAATTGTAACCCTTCCGCAAAACCAATCTCAACACAATAAAATAAAATCGCGTAGCACAAAAAAGAATAACCTGTTGAAGGAATCTATTCAAGATACTGTAATTCGAAGTCCAGTAAACAGTAAATGTTTCGGGTAATATCCCCTACTTGTAAATTTTTTTCCCTGCCCTGTATTTAGCAAGATTGATAAGCAAAACGCTTGCAAGTATAATTACCAAACCAATTATTTGAAGAGCAGAAATTTTTTCGGATGCAAAGAACACTCCAAGCAAAACGGCTACCACAGGATTAACATAAGCATAAGTGCTCACCTGCGCGGAAGGGCGCACCTGGAGCAACCACACATAAGCCGTATATGCGGCAATGGAGCCAAAAAGAATTAAATAGAAAAGTGAAAGCCATGCTTCAACTGAAATATTTTGCCATTGTAAATGTTGAGGTTCTCCGAGCAAAAAAGAAACCGGTACGAATGGAATACCGGCAGCAAACATTTGCCATCCTACATTTACCGTGTTGGAGCCTGAAGTAGCTTTATATTTTGAATAGATAGAGCCGGCTGTCCAGCTAAAGTTTCCTCCAAGCACCAGGAGCATTGCGCCCAGCTCAACATGATTACCGGTAACAGAAAATAAACTGCTTATCTTTTCACTGAATAGAAATACAATTCCGATAAGGCCGATAACTAACCCCATAACCGTAGATTTATTTGTAAAGTTCTCTTTCCATTTTTGCTTATCCATCAACACAAACCAAATCGGAGCAGAAGAAATCAATATAGCCACCAGCGCACTCGGTAAATATTGTTCAACCCATATCACCACTCCTGTGCCAAGCGATAAGGTGAAGAATCCGCTTATAACTGATTGTTTAATATTCTTCAGGTTAAAGAGTTTGTCACCTCTGAAAAAACTCCACGCTAACATTAAAGTGCCTGCAATCAGAAACCGTAATGCTCCCATTATCATGGGAGGAAAACCTTGCAATCCTATAAGAATAAAAAAATAGGTGGAGCCCCACACTATGTAAACTGTAGCAAATGAAAGTATAACCAGGAAGGGGGATGCGATCTTGTTTTTTGAATCTGTCATAAATATGGTTTCGCCTCAATAAGGCATCAAGCCTTATTCCTGCATTCTGCTTTTTAAGTCCATTCTTTCATGAAGGATTCTCAAAATTTCGATTTCTCTGAAGTTAGCCTGGCGATAAAATACAATGTGTTTTCCTACGCGAATTCCTAATAATTCTGTGGAAATTTCTTCGTAATGTTTTCCGATATCTGGATTTTTTGCTATTTCTTTAAAGGCTGCAATGAGAAGCTCATAATATTTGTCAGCTTGATTTTCTGACCAGGCTTCGTAAGTGTAATTCCAAATTTCAGAAAGGTCATCTGAAGCTTTATTAGTTAAAAAATATTTAGCCATTCTTTCTTCTACCGGCTTTTAATAACTGTAAGTGCTTTTTAGGATTGAAGTTTTTTACAATTCCACTTTCAATGCCTTCCTGAATTGCATTTTTCAGAGCTACAACTTTGTTTTCTTCCTCCTCTAATAGCCGTAACCCTGCCCGTATTACTTCACTTGCATTTTTATATCGTCCTTTAGATATCCTCTTCTCCACAAAATCTTCAAAGTAGTTTCCTAATGATACAGAAGTGTTTCGCCTCATAATTTTCAAATTTAAATTTTAGCAAAGTTACCAAAATATGGTAACTGCTTGTCGCGGTTTTCTTATTTTTTATATCTGACAATCGTTTGACATTTCAATTCAATCCTTATCAATATCGACCGATTTTTTAAAATTAAACTTGTTATTCTTTGCTTCCATTGAAAGCCTTTAATCCATTTTCCTTTTTTTCATTTTGAAGCAAAATATCAACAAGCGCCAACAATATAAATATGAATCCGATGATAAAAGAATCAACTTTAATGTAACGAAAATAAAAAACTGCAATGCAACCACACATGGCAATCTGCCAAACTAAAAGCAGCAATTCTACCCTTGTATGTTTTTTATAATTAGACAATTGAATGATAGATTTGACAGTTATTATCATCAGGCAACTGAAGATAATAATATTGCCACCTGGCCAATACATGTACCTAAGCAAACATCCCAATAGGATGAAGGGAATAAACCAAATCCACCTGCTGTTTCGAAAATCTGACCTGTTCAAATAAATATAGTAACCTAATGTTGTAATAAAAATTACTCCGCCTGTTACTTTGAGTATATTATTCAGAAAAAGGAAATCCATAATTTTTACAGGATAACTAAGCAGTAATATTAATCCGCCAATTACCACATAATTCCATTGCTTGCTTTTTGCCAGCTTCTTTGTAAAAACAGAAGCTATGATGCCCGATGCTGCTCCGCTGAACAATGCCGCAATCATTAATTTATCTGAAAAATTGTTTTGAGGCATCACCACTGAAATTATAAAACCGCTAAGGGAAAGTATAAATGCAACCGTAAGAATACTTAACGAGGTGTTTAATTTCATGGTGCGTTACTATAAATATTATCGCGATTCTTCGTTTCGCATTAGCAATACCTCGGCATAGTTAATTCAATTATAGTTCCCTTCTCAATAACAGAATCTATTTTAATCGTGCCTTTAATTTCTTCAGCACGATGTTGCATGTTATTCAATCCTCCGCGGTGTTTTATTCCATCATCATCAAAACCTTTCCCATTGTCATCAATTTTCATGTGAATGTTTTTCTCATAAAAAGTCAGTGAAAGTTTTGCAACAGTGCATTGAGAATATTTAGAAAGATTATTCACTGCTTCTTTAAATATCAGGTACATGTTATTCTTCACTTCCATGTTGAGCCTGCATTCCATTTTCTCTACTGGGAAGTTAAATACGTAATCAATATTTTTTGCTTCCAATATTGTCGTTGCATATTCTCTCATGCGGCTCATCACTTCTTCAATGGTATCGTTACCCGGATTAATGTTCCATATAATATCACTCATATTATCTAACAGGCGCTGGCTACGTTCATTTATTTTTTCTAAAGATAATTTTGCTTTTTCATCACCCGTATGATGCAAATTGGTTTGAGCGGTGCGGCTTAAAATATTTATGCTGCTAAGTGTGCTACCTATATCATCATGCAAATCGCGGCTAAGCCGGTTGCGCATTTTTTCCATTTCTATTTTACTTTTCAGCTGGTTTCTGTTGATGAGTAAAACAATTAGTAATACCAATAAGATAGAACCAACAATAAACGTATTGCGAATGAGCTTTTGTTGTTGAAGTTGCTGTTGGGTTACAATATCTTTTTGATTCTGTTCTAATTCCCGGATTTTATTTTTTTGAACTACATTATTAAAACTTCTTTTTGCTTCAAGCTCAAGCAATTTATTTTTCTCATCATTTTCAATCAGGCTATCCTTCAAATCTATATGAAGCCGGTAATATTTGATTGCCTCAAGGGGTTTGTTTAGTTTTTCAAAAGTGGTAGCAAAATCTAAATATGAACCTGAAACTCTGCCAAAGCTTTTTATACGCTGCGAAATTTTCAAATGCTCTTTCAAACATTCTAAAGCATTATTGTATTGTTTTAAATCAACATACACTTTTGCTATATTCCGGTAGCAATCCGCTACACCACCTGAATCGTGGAGTGCACGGGAATAAAATTGAGCCTTGTAGTAACATTTAATACTCTCAATAAATTTTTTTTGAGTATTGTAAACACCAGCTTTATTAAAAACCGTGTTCGCAAGTTGATTTGTATCCCCACTTATTTTTAGTAACTCCTCAGCCTTTTCATTATAGAGGATTGACGAATCATACTTTGAAGTAAAGTAATAAATGATGGCAATTTCAGAGTATGATTTTGCAGCGTCTTTCAAATTGCTTTCGATTGCTCAAGCTTTAACGACTGTCTGAAATTATCCATAGCCAAAGAATAATTTTGAAGTACAATTTGATTCCAGCCGATACTATACGCTGCTTTTGCGATTTCATCAACATCATTTTTGAGTAAGGCGATGTTCATCCATTTTTGCCCATACTCAAGTGATTTTTGATTTGCGCCATTTAATAGAAAAACATTAGAAAGCTTACCAAAATTATGCATGATGGTAGAAGAGTCCTTTTCTTTTTCACTTATGGTCAATGCAGAATAATAATTGCTGAAAGCCTCAGAGTAATTTTCCTGTTCCAAAAAAATATCACCAATATCTCTATAGCAATTTGCTATGGCTGATTCATTCAAAAGTTTCTCAAAAATGTTCTTTGCTTCAACAATTAATTTATATGCGGCTTCCCAATCTTTTGATTTTATTTTACAAATTCCTTCATTTCGCAGGGCAACAGCTTTGAATCAATCTTACTTTGCTTTTGCGAAAAGCTTTTAAAAGAACAACTAAATGCCAACAGGAAGGAGAGCAGAAAAGAAAAAGGTTTAACAAGCGTTTTGTTTTTCATCAGATTTAAATTCCACTTTGAAAAAGAAAGATTAGCAATACCTTGGCATAGTTAATTCTATTTCTGTTCCTCTTTCAATAACAGAATTTATTTTAATAGTGCCTTTAATTTCTTCAGCACGATGCTGCATGTTATTCAATCCTCCGCGATGTTTTGTTTCATCATCATTAAAACCTTTTCCATTGTCTTCAATTTTTATGTGAATGTTTTTCTCATCAAAAGTCAGTGACAGTTTTGCAATAGTGCAGCCTGAATATTTAGAAAGGTTATTTACCGCTTCTTTAAAAATCAAATACATGTTATTCTTCACTTCCATATTAAGCCTGCAATCCATTATTTCTTTAGGGAAGTTAAATACGTAATCAATATTTTTTGCTTCCAATATTGTTGTTGCATATTCTCTCATGCGGCTCATCACTTCTTCTATCGTATCGTTAGCGGGATTTATATTCCAGATAATATCACTCATGTTGTCTAACAGGCGCTGGCTACGTTCATTGATTTTCTCTAATGAGGATTTTGTTTTTTCATCACCCGTATGATGCAAATTAGTTTGTGCGGTGCGACTTAAAATATTTATGCTGCTTAGTGTGCTCCCAATATCATCGTGCAAATCACGGCTCAGCCTGTTGCGCATTTTTTCCATAGCTATTTTATGCTTCAGTTGGTTTCTGTTGATGAGTAAAACAATCACTAACAACAATAATATAGAACCAACAATAAAAGTATTGCGAATGAGTTTTTGTTTTTGAAGTTGCTGTTGGGCTATAGCATCTTTTTTATTTTGCATCAGCATCTCCCTCGTTTTTTGCTCGTCATACTCGGCTTGAAATTTTTCTTTGATGACTGCTTTTCTAACATCTTCATTTTTCATTTTATCCCGATGTAAAATATATTCTTGATAATGAAGAAAAGCATCTTTGTAGTTACCGGTTAGCGAATCAATATGAACAAGCATAAGTTTAGCATCAGAAATCCAATCTATAGCATCAATTTCTTTATTAACAGCAAGAAATTTGTTCGTAAATAGTTTTGCCTTGCCGTAATCTTTTGCCATAAAGTAATCCTTTGCCAATCTGTAAAATTGAAAACCCATTGTAGCATCTCCTCTGGTCTTTGCTACTTCCAATGCCTTGTAATGGTATTTAAGTGCATTTTCAATATCGCCTTGTTTTCTATAAGTATCACCAATGTTTCCAAGTATTCCCTGAACCACATTCGTGTTATGCGTTTTTTCGAACATGGTTAAAGCTATTTTAAAATTTTCTAAAGCTTTTTTATAATTGTTATTATCTAAATATTCCAAACCATAGTAATTGTATATTATATAGGTCTCTTCTTCGTTTTTAATTCGTGTAAACAACGTCATAGCTTCTTGCATGCATGCCAATGCATTTTTAAAATCGTGCATTGACCTATACATTACGCTCATGTAATTAATTATTCGAGCAATACGAAGTGTATCTTTTAATTCCTTGTAAATGGATAAACCTCTTTGACAATTAACTATTGCCTGTGAAAACTCGCTCTGTTTATAATAAAAAGTAGCAATATTAAGATAACAATCAGCTATAATCTTTTTGTCTTTACTTAGTTGAGCCAATTTTAATCCCTTTTGAAAATACTCGATGGCTATTGGAATATTGCCTTGGTCACTATAGTAACGGCTGATTTTTAAAATTGCATTAACGACACCTTCATCATCCTTCGCTTCTCTATACATGTATAATACCTTTTGATAACAAAAAAACTCTTTGACTGAATCATGTATATCTTCATAATAATACCCTAAAAATTTATACGCCTTAGCTTTATAGTCTATAATATCCTTCCTCTGTTTATCATTATTTGTTTGTGAAAGAAGTCTATCGGCTAATTGTAACGCAGGTTCCGCATATTTTAAATTATCCTCCGGTTCATTTATTTCACAAAGTGAGAGATAAGTTTTCAACCTGATAGTATCTTCTTTTGTATTCGCTAAAACCTTAAGCAGCGAATCCACACTGGAAAGATTACCGGAAAGTGCAATCTTATGGAGTAAACAAAACAAAATGAAAACGAAGAAGCCTTTTAGATTTATAATTTTCATTTGAAATATGCCTGGTTTGTTTTAACGGGTCTTTTATGCTGTTACGTTGATACTAATTCTCACGCTGTTAATTTAGCAATATCTTGGCATACTCAACTCAACGAATGTTCCCCTATCAATCATAGAATTTATATTAATCACCCCTCTAATTTCTTCTGCGCGATGTTGCATGTTGCGCAATCCGTTGCCACTTGTCGCCTCACCCCCAGCCCCTCTCCCGTGGAGAAGGGGGTATGCAAAACCTTTTCCATTGTCCTCAATTTTCATGTGAATATTTTTCTCGTCAAAAGTGAGTGACAGGTTTGCAAGAGTGCAGCCTGAATATTTAGAAAGATTATTTACTGCTTCCTTAAAAATGAGATACATATTATTCTTTACTTCCATGTTAAGCCTGCAATCCATTTTCTCTTTCGGGAAGTTAAATACGTAATCAATATTTTTTGCTTCCAATATTGTTGTTGCATATTCCCTCATACGGCTCATTACTTCTTCAATGGTATCGTTACCGGGATTAATGTTCCATATAATATCACTCATGTTGTCTAACAGGCGCTGGCTACGTTCATTTATTTTTTCTAAGGATGATTTTGTTTTTTCATCACCCGTATGATGTAAATTGGTTTGTGCGGTGCGGCTTAAAATATTTATACTGCTAAGTGTGCTGCCGATGTCATCATGTAAATCGCGGCTCAACCGGTTGCGCATTTTTTCCATAGCTATTTTACTTTTCAGTTGGTTTCTGTTGATGAGTAAAACAATCAGTAACAGCAATAATATAGAACCAACGATAAATGTATTGCGAATGAGTTTTTGTTTTTGAAGTTGCTGGTCTGCAATCACGTTTCTCTTTTCCTGTTCAGTTTTTGCAGCGTTCATTTTATTTTCAAATTCAAAGCTCAATGATTTCTTATGAACTTCAATATTTAAAAGCGAATCTCTGCAAGCAATATAGTTTTGATAATAATTCAATGCCTGCAATCGCATTTCTTCGTGGTCAAGCATTCGCAAATTAGAGGTGTCAGGTAACTTTACTGTTGACTCTTTATATAAGTTGCTTAATTCATAGTAGGCATTCTTACGACACTCCACGGCTCCCACACTGCCCGCTATCTTCAGGGCGTCATTCAGGTAACGACTGCTTTCTAAATAATTTTTTTTGTAGAAGTAAATTTTCCCGATATCTATTATTGTTTCAGCGTAGCTCCATTGATTTCCCAGTGAATCGAAAACCAATGCTGATTTATTAAGGTAAAATAAAGCAGAATCGTAGTTTTCAAGTTCAAGATAAAGAGCACCAATATTACTTAACCATACAGCTGAACCATTCGTGTTTCCAATTTTTCGGGTGAGTTGATATGCTTTAAAATAATTTTTAAGAGCGTTGGGATATTCCTTTAAATCCTGAAGAGCAGTGCCAATTATTCCTGTATTACGAGCGATGTTCCATTCATCATTTGTTTCTTCAGCAATGCTTAGCGCTTTGTTGTTGTATTCAATTGCTTTACGGAGTTCTCCTTCAGAGTAATAATTCTGCCCGATGTTGCTTAATGCAAAAAGCATTATTTGTTTATCCCCGGCTGCTTGACCTATTTTCAATGCCATGAAATTAATTTCCAATGCCTTGGAATAGTTGCCCTGAATGTAGTAACACCACGCCAATGCAATATAGGAGTTGCCGGTTCCCTTTGACCATTGAATTTTGCTTGCCAAAGCAACAGCCTGTTGTGCAATAAGAGTTGCAGTATCGGTATTGATGGTGCTTAATTCGCGCGAAAGTAATACCAGGTGTTTAACTTTATTGGTGTCCTCCTTATCCTGAAGCAAAAAAATTTTAAGCGAATCAATTTTGTAATGAGGGCCTAAAGACGAAAGCTGGGCAAATGAAATATTCGAGGTAAGAAGAACGAAAAAAGTTACACTCAATATTTTTACTTTCATATACAGCTTTCAAACAATTTTATTTTGTATGGCTTTTGCCACTGCCTCGCTTTTTGAATTCACATGTAATTTGGTATAAATATTCTTAATATGATATCGCAATGTTTCAATACCAATGTTCATTTCTCCTGCAGCCATTTTATAACTATAGCCACGCACCAGCAATGCCAGTACATCATGTTCGCGGGCAGTGAGTGTTTGCAAATCATCTGACTTTTGAAATGGCTTTGAAAAGAGTTTTAAAACTTGCTTTGCAACTGAAGGTGTCATTGGTGCACCACCATCTTGTGCTTCGCGTATAGCATCTAAAATTTTTTCAGGTGGTGTTCTTTTTAAAATATAACCCGATGCACCATTACATATTGCCTGGAACACACGGTCGTTATCATCAAAAACGGTAAGCATAATTATAGTCACATCAATTCCTTCATTACGGATAGCACGCAAGCCCTGTAAGCCGTTTTCTATTGGCATGTCAATATCCATCAATACAACATCAGGATTATGATAGCTCACATTCTTCACCACATTTTTGCAATTGTTGTAAACGCCAGTCATTTCCATATCATCAGTGCTGTTAATTAAATCGCTGAGGCTGTCAACAAAATCAGGGTTGTCTTCAAAAACTAATACACGTATCATGTGGGAGTATTTTTAAATTAAATAATGATGGAGCAAAATAACAATTCAGAAAACAAAGTTCATCCCCCATATTCAGGGGAGAAAAATAAGAAGTGTATTGGGATTTCAATTTTATATTTTTAACCGTTCTTTCCTTTTCTACATTCGTGAAAAATATTTTTATGGAGAAAATCATTATCAATAGCCAATATCATCTTTCACAGATTACGCATAATGACATTCCGAAGTTGGTGGAGTACTGCAACGATATTGAAATTTATAATAACACATTGCTTATACCTTATCCTTATCTTGAAAAAGACGCAGTAGTTTTTCTAAATTGGATTGAAGCAAAGCAAACAGAGTTTGGAGCACCTGTAGTTTTTGCAATCAGAAATGTAATGGATGAATTGGTTGGCATAACAGGCTTAGTTTGCAAATACAACAAAGATTCTCACAAAGAAGAAATCGGTTACTGGATGGGCAAACCTTTTCGCGGAAACGGAATTACAACAGCAGCGGTTAAAAAGTTTACAGATTATTTGTTCAGCAATAGAAAATACATCCGCATTGAAGCGCAAACTTACATGCACAACACAGCATCACAAAAAGTTTTAGAAAAAGCTGGATTTGAATTTGAGGGGATTTTGAAAAAGAATTTTGTGAAGAAGGGCGTTTATATTGACAACAGGTTGTTTGCAAAAATCAAGGATGAATAAAAATGTTATCAACGAATTACGAATCTAAACGAATATACGAATATGTGCGTCATTCGTAAATTCACCATTATTCGTAATTCGTTGATTTCCGCTATAATTGCAAACTTTAAATTTTTTTGAAATCCGATAATGAATCAGAAATTAGAAACACTGAAAAAAAATATTGCCGAAGGTCAATTGGGTGGAGGCCAGAAACGGATTGACTCGCAACATGCAAAAGGCAAACTTACAGCACGCGAGCGTTTGCACTTTTTATTTGATGATGGCAAGTTTGAAGAAATAGGAATGTTTGTTACGCACCGTTCAGTGGAGTTTGGTTTGGAGAATGAAAAATATTTAGGCGATGGCGTCATCACCGCTTTCGGAAATATCAATGGTCGTCTCACTTATGTTTTCGCGCAAGACTTCACAGTTTTCGGAGGTTCATTAAGCGAAGCACATGCCACAAAGATTTGCCGCATTATGGATTTGGCAATGCAAAATGGTGCGCCTGTTGTTGGTTTGAATGACAGTGGCGGTGCACGTATCCAGGAGGGCGTAGTAAGCCTTGGTGGCTATGCCGATATTTTTTATCGCAATACATTGGCATCAGGTGTCATTCCGCAAATCAGCGCCATCATGGGACCATGTGCAGGCGGTGCAGTTTATTCTCCTGCTATCACTGATTTTATTCTGATGGTTGAAAATACTTCATACATGTTTGTTACAGGTCCAAACGTTGTAAAAACCGTAACACATGAGGAAGTAACATCGGAAGAACTTGGAGGCGCATCGGCACACAGCACAAAGAGTGGCGTAACACATTTTAGTTGCGCTAATGAAATAGAATGTATCAATGCTGTGAAAAGATTGTTGAGTCACATGCCTCAAAATTGCGAAGACAACGCGCCTGCAATTGCTTACACTCCTTCGAATGAATCGCGACCAAAATTGAACGAAATTATTCCATCAAATCCTAATCAACCTTATGATATGCATGAAGTAATAAAAGGCATTATGGATGATGGTGATTTTTTTGAAGTGCATAAAAATTATGCAGAAAATATTGTAGTTGGCTTTGCGCGATTAGCAGGTAAAAGTATTGGTATAGTTGCTAATCAGCCTGCTGTGCTTGCGGGAGTATTAGACATTCATTCATCAAAAAAAGCAGCTCGATTTGTTCGATTCTGTGATTGCTTTAATATTCCGCTGCTCGTGTTTGAAGATGTACCCGGATTTTTACCTGGTACTGATCAGGAGTGGAATGGAATAATTACCAACGGTGCAAAACTGCTGTTTGCATTTAGCGAAGCCACAGTGCCTCGTGTTACAGTTATCACACGCAAAGCTTATGGCGGTGCTTATGATGTGATGAACAGTAAGCATATAGGTGCAGATATGAATTATGCATGGCCAACAGCCGAAATTGCTGTTATGGGAGCAGCAGGTGCTGCAGAAATTATTTTCAAAAATGAAATTGCAAAAGATACAAACCCGAAAGCAAAACTGAAAGAAAAGGAACAGGAATATATCGAACACTTTGCAAATCCATACCGCGCAGCCGAGCGTGGTTACATTGACGAAGTAATAAAACCGGAAGACACTCGAATAAAACTAATCACTGCATTTAAAATGCTGGAGAATAAAGTGGCTAAACTTCCTAAAAAGAAACATGCTAATATTCCTTTGTAAGTGAAAAGGAAAGTAAAGGTGAAAGAGTTTGACAATTGAAAAAGGTTACTTTAATAACAGTTTGATTATTGATAATTCCGAGTGGTAAAACATTCGGAATTTTTTTGACTTCTTTAATATCGGATAGATAAAATATTTGCAATAACCGATTTTAAATGTACATTTGTCGGATTATGATGAAAATTGACATATCCGATATTAACAAAATGCAAGCAACCTTTGACAGGCTGTTTGAAAAAAAGGCAAAATTGCAGGCTGGCAGGCCCTTGCCGCAAAGCGCCTTAAAAAAAATCAGAGAAGACCTTACTATTGAATGGACTTACAATTCAAACAGTATTGAAGGTAATACACTTACTCTTCGTGAAACAAAAATGATTTTACTGGATGGCATTACTGTAAAAGGGAAATCGCTGCGCGAACATTTTGAAGCGCACAATCATGAAAAGGCTATTAACTATTTGTATCAATTGGTTAATAAAGATTACACCTTGAGAAGCATTGATATTTTATCACTTCACAGTTTGGTACTGCGCAGTATTGAAGAAGAATATGCAGGCAGGCTTCGCAATGCTGGTGTAAGAATAGTTGGTGCAAATTTTACACCTCCTAATGCAAGCAAAGTTTCAGATTTGTTAGATGAGTTGATTGATTTTGTAAATATAAATCCTTTGGGGTTGAATGAAATTGTTTTGGCTACTGTGTTTCATCATAAATTAGTTTGGATACATCCTTTTTTTGATGGCAATGGAAGAACAGTTAGGTTGGCTATGAATTTATTATTGATGCGTTCAGGATTTCCTCCTGCTATTATTTTAAAGCATGATAGGAAAAAATATTATGAAGGGTTACGTCAAGCCGATATGGGTAACTATCAAAAACTTGCTTTATTAATGACGCAGGCTTTAGAGCGAACATTGAATATCTATTTAAATTCATTGCCCGGCAATAGCTATGATTATGTAGAGATTTCAAACTTGCTTGAAGAAGAGCAATTGCCTTACGGGCAAGAGTACATTAGCTTATTGGCACGCAGTGGTAAAATTGATGCTCATAAAGAAGGTAGAAACTGGCTTACGACAAAAGCGGCTGTTACTAATTATATGGATAAAAGGAAAAGAAAACGTGGGCGAGATTTAATTCAATGATTGTTTTTAAAATTCGTGTATAAAATAAATGGATGGATACTGGAACGCATAACATTTAATCCACAGGTTTGCAATGGCAGGCCAACTATATGCAACGTAAGTTTTACGGTTATTCACTTTTAGAATAGCAGAAATAATTGAGCTTCAATTAACAACTCTATCCCCACATTTGCACAAAAAAAATAAGCTAAAATGGTTGGGTTTCTGAGACAGACTCAAAAAAATTTTAAGGTTTTTTCCACATAGAAATTTATGCCTTTCCCGGTATGGTAAAAGAGAGCATGATTCTGCCCATGCTTTGATTTTGAAAAGGGAACGCTTTTGGATAATAAAGAAAACAGTAATAATTGCAATTGAACTTGGAGTAAGCCGCAAGAATTAAAGGGCAATTGATATTTTTTTTATTTACAATTGAAAATTAGCTTTGCATCAACTAAAAACTATATGATATGAAAAAGATACAGCTACTTGTTCTCGCTTCCCTGCTATTTTTAAATCTTAATGTATTTGCCCAAAAGGAAATTACGGTAACACCAGTAAACAAACAAATGAGTCGCGGTATGCAGGCCGGCTACATGGTAAATATTCCGGAGGCGAAATTAAAAGAGGTAAATCCTGCACTTAAAAAACAGTTAGAGGAAAATACAAAAGCCAATGCCAAAGAAATTAATGGTGAAATGGTAACTTACGAAGCGGTTAATAAAAATTTTTCACTCAAACCTTTTATCATTTATTCTAAACTGCTCGAAACTACTGATGGTGTGGAACTTACAGCCTTTGTTACAGAAGATAGTTTAACCTTCCTGGATGAAAATGGTGAAGCAGATAAAGTAGCGGCCCTGAAAAAATCATTGCACGATTTTGCTGCTGCTGAATACAAGAAAGTTGTAACCAAACAATTGAATGTGGAGAATGGTAAATTAAGTGATTTGAAAAAAACACTTGACGGGCAGGTAAAGGACGAAAATGATAATACAAAAGAGATAAGCAAAAAGCAACGCGAAATAGAAAGCAGCAAATCAAAAATAGAGGCGAATAAAGTTCAGCAGGCATCCAAAGCCGAGCAGGTAGGCAATCAGCAAAAAATGGTTGACGGCATAAGCGACAAGAAATCGCCCGAATATAACCTTGCAGGAAAGAATTTAAAAAAATATGTAGGTGAAGGGAAAGATTTAGAAAAGGATGCAGAAAAATTAGCCCGCAGCATTGACGATAACAACGCTGAAATAAAAGAACTGGAACTCAAAAATGAAAACGTGAAAAAACAGCAGGCCGATACCAAACAAAAAATTGAAGCCCAGGAAACTGCTGTGAAAAATGTTACGGATATATTGAACGGGATTAAATAAATAGTTTCAGTTTAAGTTTTTCCAGTTAAATTATCCCAAAACTTCCTCCAACACTTTATGGGAATTTATTTTTGCTCCATGCAATGCATGCAATTCGTAGTAATGTAAAATGTTGTTCAGCAATTCTCTTCTTGCTTCTCCACTCATTTCTATTTGATGATGATTTTCAAAATCGCTGTTTGTGATTTGATGCAGTAGTATTGCCTGTTGCGAATTAATAAATTCAGGGTAGGGCGGAAGAGCAGTTAAGTAAACTCCTTCACGCATATCGAAAACAAAAAACGCATCATTGCAATCACCATTTGGGAAAAAACCGAGATGCTTTGTTAACTGCATTAAAAAGTAATGATGAAATTGTTTGCAGGATGTTTCTGAATGGTCAAGCAATTGTATATGATTTACTAAAAAAGCAAAAAGGTTTTTATTGGCTTCTTCCTCGCGAATGCTTTTATACAACACTTCGGCAATGAAAAAGGCAAGTGAACTCTTGGCCACATCATAAGGAATATTAATAAGTAGAGGTGAAGCGATTATATCAGACACTCTTTGTAAGTCGCGGTTTTCTTTTTGATGAGCTATTAATTCAACTAATGAAAGCGGCTGCAATAAGTTGGCTTTGAATTTTGATTTAGATTTGCGTACACCATTTAGCATGTATGATTGCATACCATAAGTTTCGGTATAAACTTTAGCTATAACCGAAGTCTCGGAAAAATTAACTGTGTGCAGCACTATGCCTTTGGTACGGGAAATCATTTTTTTTGTTTGAAACTTTTGGCTTTTAACCGTTAGCCTTTAGCTGCTGCAATAATAAGTTTATATGCCTTATCTCCATATTCCTCTATTTCCCGGAAATAGGGTAATTGTTAGAATTTTTTTTCTTGCGCAATTTCCTTCTCCACCAAATCTTCTCTTGTCAAATTATCCAACCGATACATCTCCATCAAATCAATACTGTAAAAGTCAAACTCTTCGGCAACTTTGCCGATGATGCGATAACAACCTCTACCACGAATTGGAAACTGCGCAGCAATTTTAGGGAAGTGCGTGGTATCGAAAAATTTTCCTTTCTCATCTAACCATGTTCCGAAAAACATTGCTTCACCATGTTTTGTACTTGCTGATTTTGTGGTAACAAGATAGCCGGTAATTTCTATCACATCACCTTTGTGTTTCTTTAAATCGTCTGCAAAAAAATTAATCGGAGTTTTTTCTTTGATGAGTTGAAACGGATTGCAAAGCGGGAAACCTAATATTTCCAATTCATCCAACGCATCGTCCAATTGATGATGATATAAAGTTGGGAGCACAAAATTTCTTCTTTCGGTTTCAAACAATTCATTTCGTGCAACCGTTTTTTTCTCTGCTCCAATTATAGTATGAATATCCCACAGCAATTGTTTTTTTGTTCTTCCTGTAAAACGAAATGAACCTATGCGAATGAGGATACGCAACTGCTCCACAGCAATTGAAACACGTTTCATAAAATTTTCGAGAGAAGTAAAATTTCCATTGCGATTACGTTCATTCAAAATTTCTCCAACAACATTTCCTTCCAATTCACCAACAAGATGAAACCCGAGAAAAATATTGTCATCGTAAATTGTTGTGAGCTGATTGCTTCTGTTAATATCGGGAGCATTAATTTTTCCTCCACACATTCGTGCCTCATGAACATAGAATTGCACACCGAAAAACCCTCCACCATTATTAATAACCGCTGTCATAAATTCAAGCGGGTAATATGTTTTTAAAAACATGCACTGGTAACTTTCCACTGCATAGGAAGCTGAGTGACCTTTACTGAATGCATATCCTGCAAAGCTTTCAATTTGCCGCCAAACTTCTTTTGTAATTTCATCGGGATAACCTTCGGCTTTACAATTGGACAAAAATTTATCTTCTACTTTTTTAAACTCTTCTCTGCCACGATATTTGCCACTCATACCTCTGCGAAGCATATCGGCTTCTGTAAGCGTAAGTTTTGCAAAGTGGTGCGCCACTTTAATTACATCTTCCTGGTAAACCATTACTCCAAAAGTTTCTTCCATTAATTCTTTCATCAACGGATGAATATATTGCCTTCGCGATTCATCGTGAAAACGTAAAATGTATTCGCGCATCATACCTGATGATGCAACACCCGGGCGAATGATAGAACTTGCTGCAACCAAATCAAGATATGTTTTCGCTTTCAACTTTGTCAGCAACATTCTCATGCCAGGCGACTCTACATAAAAGCATCCCATAAGATTTGCTTCAGTCAGATTTTTACGAATGCCCTCATCTTCTTTAAAACGTTTTATATTGTGAATGTCAATTTCAACATTTTTATTTTGCTTAATGATTTCAACTGCATCTTTTATTTTTCCCAATCCACGCTGTGCAAGAATATCAAACTTATAAAGCCCCAGGTCTTCGGCTTCTAACATGCTGAATTGCGTAAGTGGAAAATCTTTTGGTGGCATATTGGTTGCCGTATAATAGTAAATTGGTTTTTCTGAAATTAAAATCCCTCCCGCATGTATGCTCAGGTGACTTGGGAAATCATTAATACGATTTGCATACCTGAAAATGAGTTTCGAAATATGGTCAGAAGTTTTAGGCGATTTTCGGTTTTCGACCAGCAAGTCAATCTCTGCGGCAGGCAAACCAAAAACTTTTCCCAATTCGCGAATCACTGCGCGTGATTGAAACGTGCTATAAGTTGCCAGCAAGGCAGTGTGTGCTGTTCCATAAGTCTTAAAAATGTGTTTGATTATTTCATTGCGTTCGTTCGAATTAAAATCAATGTCAAAATCAGGCGGGCTTGTTCGTGATGCATTGATAAACCGTTCGAAATACAAATCCAGGTCAATAGGGTCCACATCAGTTATTCGCAACAAATAAGCTACCAGGCTGTTTGCACCACTCCCACGACCTACATAAAAAAACCCTCTCTGCTGCGCATAGTTTACAATATCATGATTGATTAAAAAGTAAGAAGAAAAATTTAATTCCGAGATAAGTTTTATTTCTTTTTCAAATCGCTCAATGATGGTATCGTCAGCATAGGGATAACGATACTTCATTCCGTCATTACATAAACTCAGCAGCTTGTGGTAATCCTGCTTAGCAGTTCCTGTAAAGTATTTTTTGTTTTTGTTGACACCGAATTCAAAATCAATTTCACATTCATCCAATATTTTTTTAGTGTTGCGAATGAGTTGCGGATATTCGTTGTAAATATTTTCCAATTCATTTTCAGTAAGCATTATTTCATCAGGTTGTGCTTGTTCACTTTTATTCAACTTACTCAACAGCGTATTATTATCAATTGCACGTAAGAGACGGTGTATATTGAAATCAATGTCATTTCTGAGAGTAACAGGAGAAAGCACAACAAGTTTTTCAGGATAATTTTTCCATTCTGAAAAACGGAGTTTATTAAAGTCAGAACTTTTAACTCCCATGAACTCATTGTTTTTCAGCAGGCGATATTTCTGATTAAATGGATAAATCAAAAAGGCATTTTCAAATTCAGGAATTCCATCTGGAATAATTGCTTCACCGGTTAAAAGACATAGTGTTAGAAATTTGTTCAGTTCATAAAAGCCTTCATTATTTTTAGCTATGCCGATAAATTTTTGTTCAGCACCGTTTCTGAAATCAATTCCAACAACAGGTTTTATGTTTGCTTTTTTCGAAAGGCGAACAAAATCCAAAACTCCTGATGTATTATTTATGTCAGTCAATGCAAAGCATGAGATGTCTTTCTTCAAAGCTTCATGCAGCAGTTCCCCGGGACTCATGGTTCCGTATTTTAAACTATAATATGAATGACAATTTAAATGCATGTGATGTTTTTTCCCGTTTTATAAAATTACTCAACATAGTAAATTTCAAGACAAAGATTAGAAACTTTGTGTTATGGAAAGGACAGCCATTCATGTTATTTTACCTCATACGGAGTACGATTCATTGATAGAGATGATAATGAAGTTGGAAAAACGAGTTGCAGAATTAAAATCTCAGATGAATAAAAACAAGCAAGGCGTACAACCCTGACACAAGGGAAGCACCTTAAAAATGGTTGACCATCCTGATGAATTCATTGCACATAAAGTACAAGGCGAATGTGATTGCGAGCAAATCTGGAAGAGCAAAAACTAATAAACATACTTCGCAGACAGGAATTTGAGTTGCCACCAAAACTCACCGAAGTAACAGAGCATTGTATAGAGGTAAGGCAATAGCAGTGAGAAGAAAAAAAAAATTCAAAATAAAAAAAAAGATTCAGAATTCTCCAAAATTCAAAGACATGTTTTCAAACGGACGTCATGCTCCCCTCCACGTGTCATTCAGGAGGAAACTTTTTTATCTTTAGTAGGATTTTCTTGTGTATCCAATCGTCATTGCGAGGAACGAAGCAATCTGTTGAAGATTAGCACATTTTATATTTGAGCAGTTGTTCACTTGAAGAGATTGCTTCGGAAGCTACGCAACCTCGCAATGACGAACACCCACCTTCACTTTCCCCTTCCCCTTCACTCCCTCTAATTCAACTTATCCCCTCTCAATGCCCTGAATCTTTTTCGTGCATCAACTGCATACAAGCTGCCAGGATATTTTTGCAAAAGCGTTTCGTATAACTCCATGGCTTTGTCTTTTTGGTTCAAACGATTTTCCTGCAAATCGGCTAAGCGGAATAAGGCATCATCAGCTAAAATATCTTCGGGATAATTTGCAACCACATCAGCATAATAAATTACTGCTGAATCTAATTTGCCAATGCGCGTATAAATTTCCGCTTTCTTAAACCACACTTCATCAGTCAATGAATGACAAGGAAATCCTTTCAATACACTATCTAAAGTTGCAAGCGCTTCGCTGTGCTGATTTTGAAATTCAAGCAAATCAGCTTTTGAATAAATCAATAACGGAGCAGTATTCGAATCTGTATCAAAGCCTGAATTATCCTGTATCAGCAAAGCAAGACTCATAGCATCATTTGAAATTAATTGTGTGGTTGCAGCTTTCAATACATTAAGTTGTGCAGATGCCCATTCAAATTCTCCTTCATAATAATAAGAACGTGCTGTGCGGAATTTAGCCTCACGACCAATTTCATCATGTTTAAAATCTTTATCCACTTGTCCGTAATACAAAAGCGCATCCCACACTTCGTTTTTCAAAACCAAAATATCTCCCAACTCCAATTTACATTCAGCCTGGAATAATGGCGTTATGCGTGGCATTGCAATTACTTCTTCAAGCATGGTACTTGCACCGTCAACATCATTCATATAAAATGCTTTCAGGTGAGCGTATTCTTTCAACAGCGGTGCTGTGCTTATATTTTTTCCTAACTCAGTAATTGCATTTTGATAATCGCTGTCTAATTTTTTCAAATCAACTTCGGTATAATTGCTTTGCGTGGTGATGCGTTTATTCAAAGCGTTAATCATTTCAATACGCGCTGTGGTATAATTCGGATTGTCTTTTCCCTTATCCATTATATATTGAAAACAATCTTCGGCAGTTTTATAATCCTGGTTGCTCGCGCAGGTGCGACCGAGCGATAACAACCTGTCGCCTTGTTCACCCAAACGTTTATCCAATGCTTTGGCTTGAATAGATGCACTCTCAAAATCTTTTTGTTGAAGGAATAACCAATAGAGCAATTCATTGTATTCAATGCGACCTGTGTTTTTCTGAATTCTACGCAACAGCGATGTGCGAAAAATATCACCAAGCGAACCTGTGTAATCGAGTGAAATTTTATTTTGAAGAATAGATTGCAAACTTGGAATGTACTGCGGTGCTATTTCAACAATATCCAAATACTCATCAGCCATGCGCTGCAAATCAGATTTTTGTGCATACGCTTCAGCCAATTCAAAACTAAAAGGATAAGTGCCCCGCATCATTTCGCGACCTTGCATGTAAGTTGCTATTGCCAAATCAACATTACCGTGGTCAATAAACTCATTTGCTAAATTGTTGTATTGATTCACATCAGGGCGGAGAGATTTTATTGCTTTCTGATATTGTTCATTGGCTTTTGGCTGGTCGCCTTTCAACTCATATAAGTAACCGAGGTCAACCATGATTGGTGCAACATCAGGTGTTTTCTTCATGTGCTTCTTAATCATCTTTTCCGCCCTGTCATAATCTTTCATTGCGAGGATACACTTGAGATAATCAGGGTAAGTGCCCATCGGGTCGAAGTCGTAATTCTTTTCAAAATAGACGATTGCCTTATCAAACTCGCCCGAATTAAAATACTGCTGCGCTAATTGATAATTATTATTGCCCGGCTGTGCTTGCGCGAGAAATGTAATTTGAAAAAGGAGAATAGAGACGAATATTATTTTTATGATTTTCATTTGGAGAGAACGTTATGAGTTAGAAATTTATTTGATGAAAGGAATATCTAACTATTTATATTTATATGCTTAGAAAAAGTAAATGTTTCATTTATAAAGAAACTAATTCTCGTTTAAAAAATTTGGCTTTTGAATTCCGCAATAATTTTCGTGTTTCATTTTTGTAATAATCCAAAACCATTTGTAGCGCTTCAACAAGGTTGCTCTTTGTTTCCTTAACAGTTGCTCCTTGAGAAATTGCGCCAGGAACTTCTTCAATATAACCTGTATAAGAACCATCGCTTGCTTTAACAATTATGGCAGTGTAATTTGATTTTATTTTCATTGTTTATGTTTTTACAAATCTAATCAATGCTTTTTGTTGTTGATGTTAATTTTTGCTGAATAAAATGCTATGAACGCAAAAGTCTTAAATCCAAATCATCGGGGTTTCTTCTGCTATCCCAAACAGCAAGTATTTCTATGGTCATATCTGTAACAAAATAAATTATCAAATAAACATTTGCAACAAGAAAACGATTTTCACTGTTGCCAAATTTTCTTCCTGATAAAGGGAAACGCAGGATAGTTTCAATTGTTTTATTAAACTTTCTATCAAGCTTCGATGAATAGCGATTGTTACCAATTCTTGCATTCCAATATTCAAAAATCAAGAAGCAGTCCATAATTGCAGAGTTTGACCAAACTATTTCTTTAACCATTCCGTCATCATTTTTTTGACCTCATCGTTGGTGTGGAACTCACCATTTTTTATCTGCTCTCTGGACCTTTTCAGATGTTCAATTTGTTTATCTGTTAGGTGCGGAGCAGGTTTTGCCAAATATTTTTCATTAATAAGTGATTGGATAGTTTCTAAAAAATCCAAATCATCAATATTTTCAATCCCTTCGTGAATGATTGATTTTATTTCTTCTGTGCTCATTGCGCTTGATTTTAATATAAAAAAAATACTCTTTAATTAAAATGGAATCACCATGTCCATTCCTCATCACCTTCTTTCGATAAATCAGGGCTTAACCATTCTGCCATTTCTTTTTCAAACTCCTCGTTAGTTAAAAACTCTCCACGTTCAATTTCTTTTTGTTGCCTCATCAATTTCTTCAGATTGCTTCGTAGTAAGTTTTATTGGCGCGAGGTCATTACTCTTCTCTTCAAATAAAAATTGAAGGTCTTGGAGAAATTCACGGTCATCGGTATTTTCAATTTCTTTGATTAGTACGGATTTTATTTCTGCTGTGCTCATATTACCTGATTTTTATATATAACAAAGTTACGAAAAATCATTTCTGATCAGTTTATCATCCCGAACCCGTATAAAATCTCTTTTTGTTTCTTCTACCCTAATCTTGACGCAAGTTCATCTGGATTTCTACGGCTATCCCAAATGTTAATGATTTCAATGTTATTTCCAACAATCCTGTAAAATATCATGTAAGCGCCACTAACAACATAACGAATGTCTTTGCCTTCAAATCTTTTTCCTTTTAACGGAAACCTTCCTATTAAACTTGCCGAAGCCCTCAATTGGCGATAAAGTTTTGAAGAATAATTTTTACTCCTATTTCTAAAATTAAAATATTCAAGAATTTCGAATAAATCAATGGTTGCGTCTTTTGACCAAATTACTTTTTTAGCCATTCACTTACCATTTTTTCAACTTCTTCATTGGTAAAAAATTCACCTCTTTCAATTCCCTGAATTGATTTTTCAATTCGCCTTTCTTGTTCTGGAGTTAGTTTTAAAGGTGCGCTTTCAGTGTCTTCCTCGGTGATAAGATTATTTAAAAATTCCAAAAATTCTTTATCATCAATATTGTCAATATTCTCTTTGAGCAATACTTTTATTTCTTGTGTACTCATAAAATTTAATTTTTATTCATAACCAAAGTTACTAAAAATCAACTGATCATCTCAAACCCAGTATAAGGCACTAAAACCTTTGGAATGAGGATACCTTCGGGTGTCTGATTGTTTTCGAGCAAGGCTGCAACTATGCGCGGCAAAGCCAATGCGCTGCCATTAAGTGTGTGGACATATTTCATTGCACCTTCTTCTTTCATTCGGCAGTTTAAACGAATTGCCTGGAAAGATTGAAAATTGGAAACTGAACTTACTTCTAACCAACGCTTTTGTGCTGCTGAATAAACTTCCATATCGTAAGTCATTGATGAAGCAAAACTCATATCACCTCCGCATAATAATAAAGTACGGAATGGCAATTCTAACTCCTGCAATAAACCTGCAACATAGTGTCGCATTTCTTCCAGCGTTTCCCACGATTTATCGGGATGCTGCAATTGCACAATTTCAACTTTATCAAACTGATGTAAACGGTTTAAACCGCGCACATCTTTACCATACGAGCCTGCTTCTCTGCGAAAGCACGGTGTGTATGCAGTCATCTTTATCGGCAACTCTTCGGGTTTCACAATTACTTCCCGATAAATATTGGTAACTGGAACTTCAGCGGTTGGGATGAGATAATATTTATCTTCTGTAACATAATACATCTGCCCTTCTTTATCAGGCAATTGTCCTGTTCCAAAGCCAGAATCTTCATTAATTAAAATGGGCGGCTGCATTTCTATGTAACCTGCTGCTGTTGCTCTGTCTAAAAAGAAATTAATCAATGCACGTTGCAATCGCGCACATTTATTTTTATAAACAGGAAATCCTGCGCCTGTAATTTTTACTCCTAACTCAAAATCTATTAAATCATATTTGCTTGCCAAATCCCAATGGGGAAGAGCAGTTGCGGGCAATTCTGGCAAATCAGTATGATTTTTATAAACCACTAAATTATCTTCAGGAGTTTTGCCGAGGGGAACTTTTTCAGAAGGAATATTTGGAATTTTTACAATCAATTCACGAATATCGGTTTCAATCTGAGCCAGTTTTTCATCTATTGATTTCGATTGCTCTTTCAATTCGGCAACTCTATTTTTAAGCAATTCGGCTGAATCCTTTTTACCTGTCTTCATAAGGTCGCCAATTTGTTTTGCCAATTGATTTTGCTCAGCTTTCAAATCATCAAATTCTTTTTGAAATTTTTTCCTGTCATCATCAAGAGCAATGATATTTTCAATTAAAGGTCGGCTGTCAAAATTTTTAATGGTATGAAGCTGAATAATTTCTTCTTTATGTTCTCTTAATATCTTGAGTAATAGCATATTTTAATTACGATTTTTGATTTGCAAAGCGCAATATTACTTTTTTGCTTGAAATGATGCCGATTTGAAGTCAGACACCTTTTTCGGGTGTCAGACTTCTGATGCCCCTACTAATGTGTCTGACACCCGAAAAGGTGTCTGACACAAGAAGCAATGAAAACTCTTTGAAGTCAGACACTTTTTTCGGGTGTCAGACTTCTGATGCCCCTACTAATGTGTCTGACACCCGAAAAG
>JBDTRM010000171.1:0-38533 GCA_039931675.1 Bacteroidia bacterium
CGGTAGCAATCATTTTTTGATTCTTCATAATTATTATTTTTTGAATTTTAATTTTCTTCAGTTTCGCTGTTGCCCGTTCTTCAGTTCCGCTGTTGTCCGGTATAATTAATTTTTCTTTACTAAAGTCATTCCGCACTTGGGGCATTTGCCCGGTTTGTCGGATTGCACTTCGGGATGCATCGGGCAGGTGTAAGTGTCTGCGTTGCTGTTTTCTTTTGTGAGTGCGCTATGAAGCAACATTTCATTTTGATTTTTTTTCATTGTGTTTTTTATTTTTGAATTAATTATTTATTATTTTCATTAATTGATAAGAGATAATTTATCTTTTGAATTTTCGATTTTAGAAGTCCATCGGAAATCACATTTAACAGCTCCACCCGCTATGCTTCCGGTTCTTTCTAATTTAGCGTGCCATAAATCTGCTAAAGGGTAATCTAAAGAACACCAGGTTTTCGTACAAAATTTTGATAACCCTTTTGTTTGAAAATAATCAGCCACCGGACATTTTACACAATCAAAACCAACTACATGGTTTGCTGTTTCAACGTCCTTCCATTCGTAGGATGGACTGTTAAACGGAAATGCCCTGAATAATTTAGTTGTCTTTAGCAGGTGACTATCAATATTTCGATTGCCTAATCCCGATAGCCACCAGGAGAGCCTGCCCATTTTTACATATACTTTCCAGGCAATATCATAAAACAGTTGAGTTGCTGTTTCTTCACTTTGTCCTCTTGCGGTTAATTCCTGGTAAAAGGCGGTTGACATGGCTGCAAGGTGAACCATAACAGACCCACCCAAAGTGGGCATGGAAGGAACTCCGGGTTTTAACCTTAGATATCTTTGCCAATAACCCGAAAGTATTTGTTGTATGGTTTCCGCATCATACAGCGGAACGAGTTCTTTTCTCATGAATTGGGAAGCCTGTACTTTAAACCAGTATAATAAAATATTTTTCATTGATTCTGTTTTTCAGAAGTTGTTTCAAGATTTTTTTTGCTGTCATTAAGCATATTATTCAAACACCAATTTGCGTAAAGTGGAGCAAGGAAAAAAGCAATCACTTTGAAAAAAACATCTTTCGGTTTTGTATAAGCAATGCTCAATTCTGCCTTTGTGTTTTCTCCTTCGGGTGAAATAACAAGGCGCATTTGATACCAACCAAGAATAATCATCTTTGCTTCTCCAATTGTTTCCCAAACTTTTTCTTTGTCTCTAATCCATTTGGTAACAACAACTGTAAAGTCCATTGAAAAGCCCATCATTTTTCCAGTCCAACGGAATTTAGAATTTAGTCCTGCTTCATTTTCTGAAAGTTGTTTCAATTCCAATTTGCTTCCCATCATTGGCATTGAACTTTTAGTCATGTGCATTCCTGTGTTGCCAATGTTATCCATGTATGCAAAAACTTTTTCGGGTGAGGAATAGATGATAATATCCTTTGTTAAATTCTTCATTGCGAATTTTCACTTGAATTTTTCCTTTTTATCCATTTTAATTTTTGCAACAATCTTTTTTGAAGAAGTTGCGGAGTGCTTTTCCAAAACTTTTTTATTTACCAATGAAAAGGTTTTGTTTTTATGAAGATGTAATTGCCGCTTTTATTTTTTTATTCTTTCACAATCTTTACAACGGATGATTGACTGCCGGAAATAATTTTCAAAAAATATGTTCCGTTTTGTAATGATGATACATCAACTTTCAACAAACCATTTTCAATTGTTACAAAAGCGTGAATCAATTCCCGGGCTAAAAGATTTGAAACTGTGTATTCCACATTTAAATTATTAAAATAGGGGAGTGGAATATTTATTACACGGGAAGAAACCGGATTGGGATAACCGATTATTGATGTAATATTATTAAGGGAATGAACAGATGTGTTGACAGGTGTAAAAGTCCCGGTTCGATATTTCACAGTTCCCGAACCATCATCCTGCCACACCACAAAAACTTTTCCGTTAACAACTGCTACATCTGCATTAGTGATGTTTGCTAAATCAACTGTGTCATACATTGCAGGGAAACCATTATTAATATCGTTAGTAAAAAGAATGGGCAGTTGTGCAGTTCCGCTTACTGCCTGCTGCCACACAATTGCAACAGCATTTCCATTACTTGCAATACGGGGATAATTCTGAGATGAAAGTCCCGGTATGTTTCCCGTTACTAATTGAGAGGGTTGAGATGTGGCATTGCTTATTGAGGAAACACTGCGGTAAACTTTGGCTGTACCGCTTGCCCCATTCATAAATACTGTGTACAAACTGTCGCCAATAATTACTCCATCAGGACCTGTTGCAGGACAAGACATAAGCATCCAATTATTCTGATCAATGTTAACACCGTTACTAAATGAAGAACCTCCGTTATAAGAAATACCAGCCCACGAATCACGTATGTTGCTGTTGTTATCCCGATAAAGCATTGCAACATTATTTGCATCAGATACGATTGAACCCGGGCAGCAATCGCAAACTGTAGCTCCAATAGCTGACCAGCCACTTGCTTTTACATCCGTAGAAAATGTCATTCCGTAATCACTCGATTTAGTTACCACCCAACGCGCATCACCAAAAGTGGAATTAAATTTCATGAAACCAACAATTGGATTTCCTGTATCATCAGTTGTAACCGTAGGAAATCTTGAAATGCTGTCACCAATATTATCAATCTGAAAAGGTGCAGAGAAAGTTATACCCCCGTCAAAAGAACGTACTAAATAAATATGACTTGATGTATCAGCTTCGGGAGTTTGTTTCATCACTACATAAACCGTATCGCCATGCGATGCAATGTCGGGTCCCATCCAACCTGCATGAGCTATGGTCATTGACATTGGGTTCACCATAACTGGGGTAGTAAACGTACTTCCATTCCAACGTGAAAACATAGCACGGCTTGAATGACCCCATAGCACCAATGGATTTGATGCCGCATCAGTAACAATGCGCGGGTGTTCGTTACCTGAAGTGGATGCTGCAATGTTCATTCCCATATTCCAGGTGATTTGTGATTGGGCAGAAATGCTCAAAGAAAGAAGAAGCAGAAAAAAGAAAATTGTGTTTTTCATTGTGAATAAAATTATTGTTTTAAAAATATTTGAGTAAATAATTTGTTGGTTTCTTTTATCTGTAAGAAGTAAATGCCACTTGCTAATGAAGCCACATTAATTTTTGTATCATCTCTGTTGCTGATTTTTTGTTTCAATATTGATTTGCCTAAAACATCAGACACATTAATTTCGGCAAAAGAAATTTTGTTTTCAAATTTAACAGACAACAAGTCTGCAACCGGGTTAGGATAGAAACTGAAATACTGATTAGTCAATTGCTGAATGCCTGAAGATGCTGTGGTATCAATCACAACAAAACTTCCCATCATTCCATCATCTTCGTGATGCAGCAAATGACAGTGATACATATAAGGAATGGAATCATCAGCAAAGTCTTCAAACTTTGTTATGAACTCTACATACTCGCCCGGCATTACTAACACTACATCTTTTTTTCCTTGCTCCCAATTTGGTACAGCACCGCCATTGATATTCAAAATATAGAAATGCATATCATGAATATGAATAGGATGGGCAATGCTTGTATTATTTGTCCAGTGCCACTTTTCAATATTATTAAGATAAGTAACTACGTTTATACTATCCATATCGAAAACTTTTCCGTTAATACTAAAGGGCCCTATCAGCATTGTTGAAGGGCTCATAGTTTGCGGGGCAAGATTAAAGTTACGTGTAGCATTTATGCTTGCAGGGTTCCACATCACGTTTGTAACAAGTGTAGTTGGTAATGTAGTTACAGGTGTTGCTGTTTGTCCAACCACATTTATTTGCAAAATTTCAAAATTCAAACCGTTTAACGGATTGAGATTGTAGCCGGGTATGGTTGCACCCATCATTCCGGTAACAGTAGCAGCGCCATAAATTCCATTTGGAAATTCGGAACTAAAACTATTAAGGTAAATTGTTTGTCCATTCATTCCCTGTAGGTCCACTAAAATTTCAGCTCTTTCGCCAGGGCTTAAACGAATTCGTGTAAGCGTGATTGCGCTGTCTAAAAGACCGGCATCAGTAGCAATCATTTTAAAAGGTTTGTTGGCAGTAAAACCAAAATTGTAACTACGCATACTGGAGCCGTTAAGCAACCGCAAACGAATAACTTGTGACGGTGCATCTAAATAAGGATGCATGGTTCCGTTAACGCAAACAGCAGTATCCTCTTCGGTTGCTATGGCAATCTGATTTAAAACATCAAATGCTTTTGACTGAACGATGATCGGAAAATCATCAACACCATAATTGCGTGGTAAGGTTAATGCAGCCTCTGCACTATCTTTAACTATAATCATTCCTGCAAGACCTTTCGAAACGTGTAAATCAGTTTTATTATGTCCATGCGGGTGATACCAGAATGTACCTGCATTATTCAATATTTGAAAAGAAGGACTCCAGGTTGTGCCTTGTAAAATCACCATGTGTGGACCTCCGTCATCCATTGCAGGCACATGTAAACCATGCCAGTGCATCGTTGTTGAATTTCCTGAACCTGTCAGGTTATTCGTGACATTCATGGTTATCCAATCCCATTTATTCACAATTAAAGTTGGAGCAAGCAAAGCACCGTTTATTCCATAAGTAGGTGTATTGATCCCGGGATAAAATTGTGTTGTTCCGTTTTGAATATTGAGGTTAAAAGTTGTGCCCGTTAATGCAGGCGGAATAGTCAATGCGTTTTGTGCAAATGAAATATTAGCAGCCGCAATTATTACGGCTACTAATAAAAATGATCGTTTCAATATTGGCATGTTAGTGGACAATATTCAATTTTTGTGTTGTTGTTTTTCCATTGATGTTCAATCGAACCAAATAATTACCGTTGGATAAATTAGCAGTATTGAATTGCTTATTCACTGCACCCTTTATTTGTTTTTCATCCATTATAACGGCAACTTGTTTTCCTGTAATATCAATTATTTCAACAAGCAAATCAGATGTTTCTTTTAATTCAATATTGACAGCAATAACATCGGATGCAGGATTTGGATATACATTAAAAGAAGAAACAGATTTAGGCAAATCATTAATTCCTGTTGAAGAATTAAGATATGCTAAAATTGAATCTCTCATAATAGTAGTGTCGCTTGTTGCAAAACTTAAAGTTGAGAACATTACCCTGTGATCTGTTCCGCCCAATAAAACAACGGTAGGCATACCAAAACCACCATAATAAGCCACTTGTGTTGCGCCACTGTCAAAAGGTGCATACAATGAAAGTCCGCTTACGTTGCACCAGTTAGCTGTGTAGGCGCAGGTAGTTGTATTCTGGAAGGGCATTGCATATCCGGTAACCATACCAGGATGTGTTGACATAATCTTATTTGCCATAGCCTGAATTTTTTGTGCAGGTGGCGGACAAGAGTTGCAATTAGGCATAAAGAAGTGAAGTAATACAACTTTGCCTGCATCTAAATCGGCATACAAATCGTGCATGTTGCCATTACAATCCATTCCTGTTAATTGCATGGCTGTAGTTTGGGCTTTGGAAATTGTAATTACAAACATCAAAGCAATTGATAAGTAGATAGTTTTTTTCATTTTTTGTTTTTACGAATTATTAAGATTTTGAGAAATTATTTTATTGAAGGAGAATGAAAATGGTTTAGTGATAAAACCATAAACATCATTAGCCGAATCACCAAAAGGTGCCGACATGATAGATTCAGAAGAAAATTAAATTAAGAAAGAGCAGTGTGTGATATAAAGCACACCCGGTGGGGAGTCAGGAGGCGCGTGAGGATGAAAAGCTATAAGCTCCTGTGGTTGATAAATGGGAAAGGAAGAATTAATGCTGATGTGAATTAATGCCTCGGGTTGAGGCATTACTTTAACGGTACCAATTGAGCTTGCAAAATGTTTATCTGAAATTTTAAATTGCTGCACTTTGTCTTTGCAACAATCTTTTTTCATAGCCTTTTTACCACAACCGCATTTATGTTTGTCAGAAAGAAAAACCAGGTGAATTGCTGCAAGCATGCCTCCGCAATGATGTGTATTTACTGATAACCCGATGGCGGGTATCAAATAAATAACAACTAAAAGTGTTGCGGTTATTTTTTTCATCGCGGTAAAGTTATAAAAAATTGTCAAACTGGCTCAGGAAAAGATTTAATGTCGGCAATCAGATTTCCTTATTCATCTTCAACCTTTTTATCCATCACATTTCTTAAACGGATATTAAGCAACTCTACGATCAGTGAAAAGGCCATAGCTACATAAGCGTAACTTTTGAAATCAACTCCTGCAATATGTATATGCAATGATTCAATTATTAATAATATTCCAATCACAACTAAGAAGGCAAGTGCAAGCATTTTTATGGTGGGATATTTATTTACAAAGTCGCTTACGTAACGAGCAAAAAATAACATTACGAACATTGATGCCACTACGGCCAGAATCATAATTACAATTTGGCTACTTAAACCCACAGCAGTTAAAATACTGTCAAATGAAAACACAATGTCTATAAGCGCGATCTGGAGAATTGCTGCCGCCATGGTCATTTTAGCTTCTTTGTATTTTTTATCATCTGCCTCTTTGAACTTGTGAGAAATTTCGAGAATTGTTTTTACAATAAGGAATATACCTCCTGCAAATAAAATGAGATCACGGCCACTCACTCCAAAATCGTCAATATGAAACAGTGGTTCAACCATACCAACAATTTCTGTGATCAGCATAAGTAAGGCAACACGCATAAGCAAGGCCAGGGTTAAACCTACAGTGCGCGCCTTTTGCTGATCAACATGCGGCAATCGGCCACTGATGATGGCAATAAAAATGATGTTGTCAATACCAAGAACGATCTCTAAAAGAATTAGCGTAAAGAGGCTGATAATACCGGCAGAAGTGAATAATACGGTAAAATCGAAATTGATATTTAGAAGCATAAAGGAGAATCGTTTTTTTTAAAGGCGGCAAAGATAAAAATTGAACTCATAAGCAAGTAGCTGTAAACAAATTATGTGTAGTTAAAGGTTCCTGAACTTATTATACCTCAATTGAAGTTACACAAATATTACTTTTTTTGATTTAATGCAAAATCAAAAGTTTGATTTTTTCAAGGTGAAACTTATCTCTTATTTCTACTACGTATAAGCCTGAAGTTAACGTTGCTGTGTTAATGATAGTATTAAAACTGTTCAGTTGTTTTTGCAATACAATGTTTCCGGTAAGGCTGTAAATTTTAAGCAAAGAATTTTGTATGAAGCCATTTGTTCTTAAATGTAAAATATCATCAGCCGGTGAAGGATAAAAAGTAAATGTATTGCCGGATGAAATTTCATTAACAGCGGATGGAATTCCAAGCAGATCATCGTGTATTAAAAAATATTTACCACCGGTAGCATCGCTGATAAAACCTGCAGCTAAAAAACCGGAGTTGTTATAATCACTAATGATGATATAGCCCTGATCATAACCCGTGCTGCCATAATACCTGCGGCTAACTTCATTACCGGCCGAATCAAGTCTCATAACTAATAAGTCAGCCGTTAATGTTGCTGTATTATAACCAAAACCCGTTATTAAATAATTACCCGGTGTGGGTTCAATAATATCATAACCTGCATCACCATTGTTACTGCATGGAATAATATGCGACCAAAGAATATTTCCGGCTGTATCTAATTTAGTTATAAATGGATCAAAATAAGAGCTTGTAGCAGTAGCCGCTTCGCCAATTACAATGTAATTGCCTTCAGAATTAATCATTAAATTTTTACAACCACTGTTGTAAGGATAGGTGAGATCTGTTTCCCATTGTATGGAACCAAGGGAGTCAATTTTGATAACGTGTGCATTGTAATTTGCTGTTATAGTTTTTTTATCACCGGTAATTAAATAACCTCCATCAGTAGTTTGCACAATATCATCGCATGTTGAATTTACATTGTAACTATAAGTTTGTTGCCACTCTTCATTACCGGCACTATCAGTTTTTACCACCCAGAAAGCATTACCGGGTCCTGATGGATTGGTTGTAAAACCGCTGAAAATAAAACCACCATCAACAGTTTGCAGCAATGCCTGTAAAGCTTCTGTTGTAGATGTGCTGCCATAAGTTTTTGAAAAAATAATATTTCCTGCTGTGTCAGTTTCTACTGCAAGAGCATCGGTATTACCAGTGCTGTCAGTCAATTGCCCGTTCATTAATATTTTTTTATCAGAGGTGATAATGGAGCGATTGGTATAAGCGAATCCCGTAATTAATTTCTCTTGCCACAAGATATTACCCGCACTATCCATTTTGATCAATTCAATGCCTTGAGTGCTTGTACTGAAGTTATTAAAGTTTCCTGTAAAATAAATTGAGCCGTCAGCGGCCTGCACCACTGATTTGCCGGTAGATTGAGTTAATGAATCACCAAATACTTTTTGAAAATAAACAGGTTGTGCATTCATTTCACTTGTAACACAAGTAAAATAAAGCAAGATCAAAAGTTTTATTCGCTTCAATAGATTCAACGGGTCATATTTTCCGCAAGTTTAATTATTTCATTCCAAGGGATTACGAAAAGTATTTTCATCAAAACAATAGCTGAATAATTGTAACTCTTTTTTAGCTTTGGCACTTCACTTTAAAACTTAAGAACATGTTTAAGAAATTATTTATTTGTTTATTGCTAACTACTATTACAGTAGCCACATTATCCGCCCAGGCAAAAAAATCAACAGCAAAGAAACCTGCAACAGTAAAAGCTCCAACCAAATGCCAATTGCTGATAGGCGATGTTGCAAAAAGTAAAGTTACCGTAAATGAAGCATTGGCCTGGTGCGATTCATTACCCCTCTATGTCAAAGGAGACAACGGTGTAAAGTACAAACTGAAAAGTTTTGGAATTAATGTGATACAAAAAGATCCGTTTTTAAGCCAGGATTATGGAATTGGTGAGGGTGGAATGCCAATACTAGCGCGCAGGGCAATTGAAAAATTAAAGGAAGGCGACTCTGTTTTTCTAAAAAATGCTTTGTATGTTGATGCTCAAAACCAGGATCAGAAATTGCCTAACATTGTTTTTGCAATTACCGGGCAATAAATTATACAAATCAAAAGTTGAAAAAATTTTGAATTTTGAATGATGAATATCGAATGTTGAAGTGATGTTTCTCAAGATAAAATATTTTTTTAACTTTTAAGACACCGTTGCCTTCATTTTTCACTATTCAAAATTCATTATTCATCATTTTTATGTTTAATCAGCCCTCATTATAAACACCCATTGAACTGAATTTATTAATGCGCATTTTTACCAATTGATCTACAGGCATGCTTTTTAAAATTTTCAAATGATTGAGGATGGTACTTTTAACTGTAGCAAAAATTTCCTGTTGATTTGCATGAGCGCCTCCAAGAGGTTCAGGAATAATTCCATCAATTAAATTTTGTGCAAGCATATCATTTGCGGTAAGCTTCAATGCTTCTGCTGCCTTTTCTTTATTATCCCAGTTGCGCCATAGAATTGACGAACATGATTCGGGCGAAATAACAGAGTACCAGGTATTTTCTAACATCAACACCTTATCTCCGATTCCGATTCCCAATGCACCGCCTGATGCACCTTCGCCAATAATGATACAGATAACAGGAACTTTAAGCACGGCCATTTCTAAAAGATTACGTGCTATGGCTTCGCCCTGTCCGCGCTCCTCAGCCTCTATGCCGGGGTAAGCACCGGGAGTATCTATAAGTGTAACTACTGGCTTGTTAAACTTTTCTGCAAGTTTCATTAATCGTAATGCCTTGCGATAACCTTCAGGGTTTGGCATTCCGAAATTGCGATACTGGCGCAGCTTAGTGGTATTGCCTTTCTGCTGCCCCACAAACATCACTGTTTGTCCGTCAATTGTTCCCAAACCGCCAATCATGGCTTTGTCATCCTTCACACTGCGATCGCCAAAAAACTCAATAAAGTTTCCGTTGGTGAGCGCTTGAATATAATCCAATGAATAAGGGCGCTCAGGATGCCGTGATAATTGCACGCGCTGCCATGCATTCAGTTTAGTAAATACATCTTTTTTAGTTACCGCTATCTTTGCTTCTAATTCTTTAATAAGGCCTGATGTGTCCACCTTTCCCTTTTCAGCTATCTGCTTTGCTTTATCCAATTGCTCCTGTAAATTGGCAATCGGTTTTTCAAAATCTAACAGGTTTTTATTCATCATTATTTATTTTGGGGTGGGCAAATATATTATTAGTTTTCAGGTATTGGTTTTAGGTGCCCGTTTACTTTATAATAGTTACATCTGAACTCGTAACAGAATTACTCTGATTGCCTGCCCGGTCTTTCACATATATAGTAAAAGTTGCTGTTTGCGAATTACCGGCATCTGTTATGGCTAAATTATTTATCACAGCATTTAATTCGCCTTCAATACTAATTGTTGAACCTGTAGGTGCAAGTTGCTGAATGCGGAATGGATACGTAATACCTATACGGTTATCAGTTACAAACAGGTTTTTTACATCAGGATTATTTTCACCAAGATCACCATCACCATCTTTATATGATATTTTCAAAACCAATGAATCCTGGTATTCTATTACTGTTCCCGGTGTTGCACTGATAAATGAAATTTCAGGAGTGGAACTAACTTCAGGCTTATCTTTTTTGCATGATGAAAAAATCATACATACAATAATGATAATTGATAAAGAAGAATATTTTTTAAATAGAGAGATCATGGAAATTAAGAGTTTTTAAACAATGCGATTTATGAACCGATAATAATAGCACATGCGTAAGCCTGTAACAGCGAACTTTAGTTCGCTTACAAAAAATCGTAATCAGCTTGGATCAAATTTTTAATTATAGATTAAGAAATTAAACAATTGCTAAAGGCCAAAGGCTAATAGCCTAAAGCTATTGCACCACAAATGAATAATAAGATTTATAATAATCAGGAGATTGATTGTTCGGGTATTCAATGTTATTTCCTGCGATACCATCGCCAACATAATAGCGCATATACAACTGAACATTTTTTGGCAATGCCGATGGATAAATCGGTGCATACCATATTTCACCCGACCCCGGAATCATTAAATATAATGTGTTATAAACCACAGCGCTGCTAAAATCATCTTTACTGGTTGAAATTTTTAATTGATTGATAGTAAGATTTTGAATAGCCGTGCTATCGTCAACCACTAATAATGCTAACACGAAATTAGTAGTATCACTTATTAAAAATGGATTATAAAAAAGTCCGTTTGCGCGGTTGGTATCAATTTGCGTATTGCCTGAAAATGCACCGTAGCCTAAAACCTGTGGCGGTGTATTCGGCAAAGAGGAGAGCACTGCCGGATTTCCAAACATATCTTTTGCACCATCCATAATCCATTTATTTACATGTGCCATTTCTGTTTGCGAAAGCGGAGTGGAATACAAAGGCATCCTACCCAGCACTGTATCAGCAGTTGTTAATCGTTCATGCAACCAAGAGTGTGCTGTGTCATAAGGCAACACACGATATTTAAAACTGTTTGTTGCATTGTTCTTAACCGGCTTTTGAAAAACTAAGGTAGAGTAGGTGGATTGCACCGTGCGATAATCAGGTTCAAAGTTGCCGTCATGGCAGCCGGGCATTGCGCATTTAGTTGAGAAAATATTTTTGTGTAAGCCTTGTATCGAAGAAGGATCGGTAGTGTCAACAGGCGGAGGATTTACATTATAGTTAACTGCATCAAAAGGATTTTCAGGAGTAGCAGATTTTTTGCATGATGTTATTATAGCAATCGCCACCATTATAATGAATGATGCAAATAAAAATATTGAGTATTTATTGAAAGGCTTCCGCATGATTTTTTTTTAAAAGAATGCCTGGTTAAGAAAAGTTCCTGTAAGCAAGCCTCCCGGTATGTTAGTGTCAAAACCAAGTATATTAGCAATGGTAGGAACAATGTCAATGCTCTCACCTGTTACAGTATTTATTTCAACGCCTTGTTTTACAACTGATGGCGGACCAACTATCAAACAAAATATTTCGCGCGAAGTTGGATCGCTTGTATGATCAAGTGCATTGCGGCCGTACGGATCGAGAATGTTGTTTGCATTAAGATTGCGACCATGTTCAGGTGCCACAATCAGAATTGTATCGTTTGCTAAACCGGGAGTGTTTTGTATGGTATTCCATAAATGCGCAACAGAATAATCAGCCTTGCGGAGATTGTTTGCATACGCAGTAAAGTTTGAATGGCAGATGTCAACATCCTGCATATTTACCACAAGCAACTCAGGCTTAAACTGTTTTAAAATTTCTTCTGCAAAAAAGATATTATACATATCACCACTCATAACTGACGGATCGGGCAACAGCCAGGGATTTGTGTACTGCCCTGTGATTGCTTTATTAAATGCATCTGTAATATAATTCTGTAGCAAGTAAGTATCACCAATTGTATTTGTAACTCCTGCATTGCCTTCTACATATTGTGAAGCAAAATTTTTATCGAGAAAATCACGCATGTTATTTACAATGGCCTGCTCATTACTGCTGAAATTTTGCATGTTGCCCAGCACATCATAACCACCCTGGCTGATAAGCATGTTAGGACAAATAAAATTTGCACCGTAAGCCGCACCATAACCGGGAAATGTGCTATAGTTCAATGCAACATAAGGGCCAATAGTATTTGAAATCCACCAGCTATTCAATGCAGTTTGTTGAGGGGAATTGTGTTTGCGGTACAATTCAAAAACAGTAGGGTTATCTGGATTTGCTTTTATATTAAGGTCAACCTGCGTATAAGCACCGGTTATTGCAGTGATGTGTCCGTTGTAGTGTCCGGTCGGTCCTGATGCATAACGAAATTCTTTAAACAGTGTTCCGTAATTCTGCAAAGGCAAACCAAGTGGTGATGATGGTAATGCTTGCAATCCAGGTAATATGTCTGAACTGATGGTTTCATTCCCGTTAAGTATCGAAGTCATTAAATTGCCATCCTGTTTATGAATGGATTCCAAATTTCTCACTCCGCCTGCATATAAACAAAACACTACGTGATTGGCTTTGCGCGCTCCCGTAGCTGCAAACAGCCGCCCCGAAGGAAGCAAGTATGGAAATGCAACCGCAGCCGTTGTAGCAAGTCCTGTACGTTTTATAAAATCTCTACGCTTCATGTTTTGGGTTACCAGTTATTTGTTATTAGTATTCGTCATTGCGAGGAACGAAGCAATCTTTTCAAGGTAAGTATCTATTCCGAGCTTCTAATATTTCCATTGTTTGCAATCCATTGCCCATTGCCCATTGCTTATTGCCTTTGCCAATTCTTTAGTAATACCTGTATTCATTCGAAGTCATCATACTGTAATAAACCAACTCTGGTGTAATAGTAATATCGTTGTTAATCATTTTTGTGATAAAATAATTTTCAAATTCATTCGGTGTACGATTGTAAAGTTTCTTATAAGTATCAGTTACAAATTTCGGAACATCATTTTTCATTTGTGCTTTAGTCGGGATTTTAATTGAAGGTGAGTTTAAAAAATTTCTGATGATCATATCTTCAATCAATTTCTTATCACCAAATGAACTGTAAGCGATATTCAGTTTTTGCAACACGTCAGAAGTAATTGCTGTTCCGTATAAATCGCTGTAAGCAATCGAAATAAACTCAAGCGTAGTTTTAACGTGTTGTTTGGCGCTGCCATCCTGCTTTACTGTTACCGGGTTTACTTCATACGAAGTAACCTTTTCTTTTGTACAACTTTGCAATGTAAAAAGGATGATAAGAATAAGGCACCGTTGAGAAGTGGTGTTTAAAATTTTCCAAAAGAATATGTTCCTGATTTTTTTCATTTTTAAATTCCTATAAATTCATTCGTTGACAATATGGCTTTTTGCAATTGCTTGTAATTGCCGCTGTTCTTGTATTGAATAGTAAGAGTTGATGATTCAGTTGAAGTGGGTTCACGAAACAGGTAACGCAAGTAAAGATCGCGTACTTGTCCTTCATAATAATCGTTTGAAGAAAAGAAGATATTTGCGAAATCAACTTTTGAATGACCTGTTTGCGAAAACACAATTGCATAGTTGCCGTCAACCATTGCAATACCAGCATTCAATTCATTTTCTGTCGGGTAACGTCTTAAAAAATTCTGGTACATGCTTACCACATAATTTAAAGAACCCATATTAATCTGGTCATAAAAGTAATTGTCAATAAAAGTGTGATGCAGATCAATGACACTTGCAGTTCCATTTTGAAGTTTGGTTGCAATCTGCTGCATCAACACTAACCTGTCTATTTCAAATTGCAATGTTCCCCAAAAAGGTAAGTAAGCAGAGTCAGTCATTAAAAAAGTGAATATATAAATCTTCTCAGTGATTTCATTCGTATCAAGATTATTCAGCAGATCATTGTTGCTGATATTAAAAAGATGTGATGTATAATCAGTTTTGGCAAGCACCTGGTTTAAAAAACCATCACGATCGGCACTACTGAGATTGTGAGCTTTAAGATTTGAAATTCCTGATGCTAATTCTAAACTATCAGGCTCGCGGCCTAATAAACTGATGTAGGTTTTATTTACATAATTCTCAATTGCAGTGCCTGAGATGGTTTCATCGGGTGGCGCATTATTATCTTTGACAACTTCCTCTTCATACTTTTTGCATGATGTAAGCATTGCTGCTAAAGCAAAAATTGAAGCTAATATGACTACATTGATTTTTTTCATTTACACTTTCGGGGGCGGATAATTTGCGATATGCAAACTCAAACTTAATCTTTTTATTTTGATTCAGAATTTTACTTCATCATTAATTTATCTGTATAAGACTGTCCTGTTGTTTGATTGGCGATGGTTATTAAGTAAACACCTTTGTAGCTGAGTTTAAAATTGGATACTTGAGGAGCAATAAAGTTTAACAGCTTCACCGTACTTCCTGTTAAATTACTAATTTTCAAATTATAAATTCCCGGTTTGATGTTTTCAATTTTTAATTCGCCATCACTGTAAGTGATCTTTGGTTTAAATGCATCAGCAGATTCAATTGCCGCATTTACAATTGCAACAGTATCTGTATAGGTATCTGTAAAACAATTATTATAAGAAGTTAACTGAACAGTGTAGTTTCCGTTTGCAGAATAAACATGATTGGGATTTGCATTGCTGCTAAAATTTCCATCACCAAAACTCCAGCTATAATTGGCAGCGTTAAGCGATGTGTTATTAAACTGAACTGCATTTCCATTTTGAATTTTATTAAATGATGCAAAAGCTGCATCACCATTGCCTGCCCATAGTGATAAGCTATCTGTAAGCAATTGATGCACTTTGCTTTTAATCAGATCGGCCTCTGTTGTCGTTAGAATATTAGTATAAGTAGTTTGCAAAACACTTTTATTGAAAATGATTTCATAAAACACACATGCTGCAAGATAACTTCCGTAAATACTCGGATGACTTTCATCAATATTATATAAATCAAAAGCAGGATTAGTTGCTCTTACTTCGCGCCATGCTGCGCCAACAGGTGCTACGGTAGCATGATTCAATTGTGCCATCAGTACGTAACTCTCGCGTAGCCGTTCCTGCATACCTTCATACGTACATACAGGAGGGTAGAATGGACAGTTAGCAGCATCACCGTTTTTTCTTCCCCACGTCATATAAAAAAGAGTTTCAGTGCAGGAGTCGCTTGCATTGATCAGGCTGTCTAACGTCTGCGCATACGGAAGAACATCGGTGGCAACCTGTGCGGGGTCAAATGAGGGAAGCTGGCTTTGTTCCTGCAGCACAACGAAATCCCATACGCCTTGTGCAATTTTATTTAATGATGAAGCATCTGTGCAATGCAATTGCAACGTATAACCGCCCGGAGTGTTTGAATCGAAAACTAACGTATCACCATTGTTAAGCGCAATGTCAGCAATCAGTTGTGGCAGGTTGTTTACAGCAGTGTAACTGTTTCCCAAAAACAAAACGTGCCTTGCTGTTTGCGCATCAACAACTTTTACAAGAAAAATAACAACCAGCAGAATTAAGTATTTTTTCATGACATTAATAGATTGAAGCAAATATAAAATTAAGATTTAAGTAAAGGTTTTCGATAAGGTAAATTTAAAGCATGGTGATAAAGCTAAACGCAGGTGCTTTTCCATTTCTTTGAACGCCATTCAACAGTGGAGCAAATCTTGCAATAGCGGTGACAATTATTTTTTGTACTCATAATCGAGATTAATAATCAGTTCATTTTTGTTATTGTAAACCATATCTTTATTTATCAGCCCGTTTTTTTTATAAAAGTATTTACATATATGATTTCCATCAAAGTGAATTCCGCATGGATAATCTAACTCTCCAAAAGATTGCTGGGTTACTTGTCCTTTTTTATTCTTGATTGTGTTTGCAGGTTCGGCTTTCGCTTTTGAAATTAAAGATGAATCAATAGTAACCTTCTGTGCTGCTTCATAGATATAAGTTACAATCAATATGCTGTCATTGCTTAGATAATGATAAACAGATTTTCTCCACACCGAATCACTTTTATTTGTATGAACCAAGCCCCAATTAATTGTCATCCGGCAGTTTTCATCATATTCGTATTTCCCGTACGAACCAATCATGGCAGGCATTTCTAAAGATATTTGGCCACATTCATTAAATTCATAGTAATCATTAAAACATGAGGAATTAACAAGACAATTTTTAATTGTCAATGTTTTAATCCTATTGGATTTAATAACATACGGGTCATTCATGATATTTTGAGCAGCGCACAAATGAAATGTCCATATCAAAATAATTATGGTAATAATGTTTCTCATTATGTTGAATAATAAAATACAAATGCGACACGCTGTTATATCATATCACGGTTGCAATAAGTTGATTTTTCAAATTCGCTGATATTGATTGACACAACCGGAACATCAGGAAAAATAAACTTTAACCTTGTTATTATTCTTTTCGACAAATCAGCTTTTTGCTCAATCGTTCTTCCTTCCATAATATTTCCTAACACATGTATAAAGTCTGATTTAGTATTGCCAACAATAAAGTTTTTGAATGATTGGATTCTTACCTTAATATCTCCTTTCTTAAATAATCCCGTTTCATCGGCTGTATCGTGAACCAATCTTAATATTTCATCTTCTGATTGAAGCGTCAAAATATGTTCTGAACAATGGATTACAAAATGTGGCATGTTGCTGTTTTTTTTAAATGCATTTTAATGAGTAACCGATGTAACATTTTACCCGGGTTTGTGTCTGATGACTAAAGGATTAAAGGTGCTTAGTTAATTAACTGTTAACCGTTATTAACCTTTAAATCGAAAATTATATTTGTCAATTATTATTTTCAAAAATATTTATTTAACAACTCAAAACAAAATTATCTATTATGAAATCTAAATCTTTATTGACTCTCGTGGCTGTATTATTTATGTCGGTAATTACGGTGCATGCCCAATCTGTTGACGACATTATTAATAAGAACATTCACGCTATTGGTGGCATAGATAAAATCAAATCCACTAAAACTATGAAAGTTTACATAAACTTTGAACAGCAGGGGGTGAAATATCCTGTTACAATGACCTTTAAAAAACCGGGTATGATTTATACCGAAGTGGAAGTGCAGGGCATGAAAATTCAATCTGGTTTCGATGGCAAGCAAGGTTGGGCAATTAACCCGATGAGTGGCAAAACTGAAGCAGAGCCTATGACTGAAGAGCAAATTAAAGATATGAAAGACCAGGCCGATTTTGATGGTAAATTAGTTGATTATGCAAAAAAAGGTTATAAAGCTGAACTTATCGGCAAAGATGAATTAGAAGGAACAGCAGTTTATAAAGTAAAACTTACCAAAGGTGATGATATAACAACTTATTTTATTGATGCAGCAAGTTACCTGGTTTTAAAAGAGCGTACCAAGCATGTTATAAAAGGAAAAGAAATGGAGTCGGATGCATTATATAGCGATTACAAAAGTGTGGATGGTTTGATGTATCCTTTCAGCATTGAGCAGCGCGAAGTTGATGCAGAGGAAGGAATGAAAATGACTGTTGATAAAGTGGAGCTTAACGTAAAAGTTGATGATGCATTATTTGCTATGCCTAAGATGTCAGACGCTGCACCTAAACCTTCAACGCCAGTTACTGATACTGATGATAAAAAGTAGAGAAACCTTTGAATATATATCTTCAAAATGAAGGTTTAAGGCAGTTTATATATCACTAACTTTAGTATGAAGTTATGAAGGCGGGTAACGTTGATACAGCGATTCAGGAGGATTATTTGCATTCCTGGAAACAGCAAAGTCAGAGTTACCCGTTTTTTATTTATTTGAGTTCATCGTTCGTCAACTTTCGGAAAGTTGAAGGAACTTTCCGAAAGTTCCTTCCTCATAAATATCATTCCATCTTTTAGCTATCTACATACGTTCGTAAAGTCGTATTTATTCGTAATTCGTTGATAAATAATTCCATTATGAAAAAGATCATCTTCTCTCTTGCAATTCTCAGCGGTGCAAACCTTGCATTTGCGCAAAGTCAAATCAAAATTACTTCGTCCACCTTCGGAATTATGGAAGCGCGTTCTATCGGGCCTGCTGTAATGGGTGGCCGCATTACGGCTATTGACGGAGTTAATGAAGATGCCCGCACCATTTACGTGGGCACTGCAGCAGGCGGAATATGGAAATCAACAACGGGTGGTGTTTCGTTCAAGCCCATTTTTGAAAAATATACACAATCAATCGGTGCATTAACTATTTCGCAAAAGAATCCGAAAACGGTTTATGTTGGTACAGGCGAAAGCAACATGCGTAATAGTGTGAGTGTTGGAACCGGTATGTTTAAAACTACCGATGGTGGCGATAACTGGATGGCAATTGGTTTAGATAGTACAGAGCACATCAGCAAGATTGTAATTGATCCCAATAACGATGATGTAGTTTATGTGGCTGCACCCGGTCCGTTATGGAGTGATTCGCCTCACCGCGGATTGTATAAGACAACTGATGGAGGCAAAACATGGAATAAGATTTTATATGTGGATGTAAAAACAGGTTGTGCCGATGTAATGATTGATCCGAAAAATCCCAATACTGTTTATGCATCCACATGGCAGTTCAGGCGCACAGGCTGGTCGTTTTCATCGGGTGGACCCGGTAGTGCATTGTATAAAAGCACTGATGGCGGAGCAAACTGGAAGAAGATTCAAACCGGATTTGATAACGAACAGCTTGGTCGTATATGTATTGCGTTAGCACCTGGCAAACCTGAAAATTTATATGCTATTGCCGAATCCAAAAAGACGGCACTTTATCTTTCAACCAATGCAGGAGAAAACTGGACTAAGTCAAGTACAAATGAAAATGTAAGTGCTCGACCGTTTTATTTCAGCATAATAATGGTTGATCCCACTGACCCGAACCGTGTTTATCGTCCTGCATTTGTTTTATCTTATAGTGATGATGCAGGTGTTTCTTTTTCACAGGCAACAGGAAATGGCGGCTGGGTGCACAGCGATCATCATGCTTTGTGGATCAATCCAAAGAATCCTAACCAGCTTTTTCTTGGAACTGATGGAGGTTTATATATGTCGTTAGATCGTGGTGTAACTTTTACTTTTCTCAATAGCCTTCCGCTTTCGCAATTTTATCATGTCACATTTGATGAAGCTCAACCCTATAATGTTTATGGAGGATTACAAGATAATGATTCGTGGATGGGGCCATCTCAAAGTCCTGGTGGTGTAGAGAATAAAGATTGGGAAGATGTAGGTGCAGGTGGAGATGGCTTTTGGGTGCAGCCTGATTTGCTGGATAAAAATTTTGTGTATGCCGAAACGCAAGGCGGCAGCAGTGTTCGTTTTAACCGTAAGACCAATGAACGAAAAAACATACAGCCATATCCGTTGACAGGAGAACCAAAGATGCGTTGGAACTGGAATTCACCTTTGCAATCAAGCCCGAATGATAAAACTGTTTTGTATGCAGGGTCGCAATATGTTTATAAAACACATAACAAAGGTGATACCTGGGAACGTATAAGCCCCGATTTGACAACCAATGATCCAAACAAACAAAAGCAGGAAGAGAGTGGAGGAGTTACTGTTGATAATTCGTCAGCAGAAAATCATTGCACCATTTTTACGATTGCAGAATCACCACTTGATGCAAATCAATTATGGGCAGGTACCGATGATGGTAATTTGCAACTTACTAATGACGGAGGAAAAACATGGAACAACCTCATAAAAAATATTACAGTCTTACCGGCAAATACATGGTGCAGCAGCATAGAGCCTTCACATTATGATAAGAATACTGTGTATGTTAGCTTCGAAAATCATACACGTGGCGATATGAAACCATACGTTTTCAAATCAAATGATTTGGGTAAAACATGGACAAACATTGCAACCAATGACATTAAAAGTTTTGTACACAGAATTACAGAAGACATTGTAAATCCCAAACTTCTTTTTGTGGGAACTGAAATGGGATTGTTTATATCGATTGACGGAGGAGCAAGCTGGGTGCAGCATACCACCAAGTTGCCTAATACTCCCGTGCGCGATATAAAAATAAATCCTGTTACCAATGATTTGGTAATTGCAACGCATGGCCGGGGTCTTTTTATTATTGATGATATTATGCCCATGCGTGCATTAAGTGATGAAGTTCTGAATACGGATGCTGTGCTCTTGCCTACACGACCTAACTATTTATCAATGGGTCAGTATCAAGGCGTGTTTCCAAGTTCAGGCGGTTATGTAGGTAACAATGCAACTGAAGATGGAGCCATATTTTATTATCTGAAAGATCGTGCTACAACCGGGGAGGTGAAATTGGAAGTGTATGATATGAATAATAAGCTCATTCAGACTGTGCAGGGATCAAAGCGCAAAGGCATTAACCGGGTAACGTGGAATATGCGTGGAGCTCCACCAAAAGTTGCGCGAGGTGTAAGAGCAGATTATGCGGGCTTCATTGGCCCGCTTGTACCTGAAGGAACTTACAAGATTAAATTAATTAAAGGCGATAAAACTTATGAAGGTAAATTAGACATGGTTCCTTTACCATGGTCAACACATAGTAAAGAAGACCGGGCATTAGCACAGGCTACCACTCAAAAATTATTCGCCATGTGCGAAGAGTTGCATGATATGACGGAGCAGGTTTTAAGCATGCGCGATACCGCAAAAGCGATGCTGGAAAAAAGTAAAGACAATAAATCATTGACTAAATCACTAAATGAATTTATAGCCAAGTGTGAAAAGCAGCGCGCAGTTTTAGTTGCTGTTAAAGAAGGAACGGCTATAACAGGAGAAGAAAAAATCCGTGAAAAACTTACGGAGCTTTATGCATCGGTTGCACTCTTTGAAGGAAGACCGACTGATTCGCAGATAGATCGTATGAATGCTTTGCGCAAAGAAATGGACGATGCTCATAAATCAATTGATGAGCTTGTAAAAACCGACCTCGTTAAAATGAATACGCAGTTGGTGAAGAATAAATTGAAAGGGTAGAGGGAATGGAGGTTGAGGTTTGTGGTTGTTTTGTCAGACACCTTTTGGGGTGTCAGACAAATGATTTTTTACGCATCGTAATTTCTTTCTGCAATGTGCCCGACACGAATCAGTTTCCATTTTCTAATTTCAAGCATTCCCATTAATAAATCGTGAGCGTTTTTTTGTCTGACACCTTTTGGGTGTCGGACAAATGATTTTTGAAGGAGCACAATTTTGTTGCACAATGTGTCTGACACCCAAAAAAGGTGTCTGACACAATCCAATTACCAAATTCCCCTTCCGATATATCGGAATCAAAAATATCTCTACCTTTCCTCCTCAAAAAAAATAAGCTATGAAAAAAACTTTACTCCTCCTCGTTATTTGTATTGCAACAGTATGCTTAGTTATCTCTCAAAAAAAATCTTTAACTAAACTTGCGCATACCTCAGATGTTAAAAAAGAACATCGCTCATCAGAAGGTGAAAGCGATGCACAAGACCGCATGAAATGGGAATTGTGCAGACTTGCAGATCCTGCAACAGGAAAAATCCCCGCTTTTATTCATGGAAAGGAAATGGCTTTTGCTGCAACACTTCCTAATGATGGTTTTAAAGCACAGGGAAAATTTTCAAGCACACTTACGTGGGATTTTCGCGGCCCCTGGAATGTTGGCGGGCGTACACGGGCATTTGCAATTGATGTAACTAACGAAAACATTATGCTTGCCGGTGGTGTATCGGGCGGTATGTGGCGCAGTACTGACGGTGGTTTAACGTGGACCCGCTCTTCATCTGTTAATGCACACCCTGATGTAATTGCAATTGCGCAGGATACACGCACCGGTCACACAAATACCTGGTACTATTTATCGGGCGAAGCTTATGGAACATCATCAAGTGGAGGCGCTGCATTTTTTCTTGGTAATGGAATGTATAAGTCAACTGATGGTGGCTTAACATGGAACTCCTTGCCTGCAACAGTTAGTGGCACTCCACAAACTTTTGATAACATCTGGGATGTGGCATGGAATGTTGTTACTGATCCAAGTAATGCTACACAGGATGTAGTATATGCAGCCACCTATGGTGCAATATGGAAAAGTACAAATGGCGGAACATCGTGGTCTATTGTAAAAGGAACCACTACAAATAATGCTTACTTTACCGATGTTGCCGTGAGCGCCACCGGTAAAGTGTTTGCAAGCCTGAGCAGCGATGGTGGAGTTAAAGGAATTTACCGATCGCCTGATGGAATTACCTTCACCAATATACTTCCGGCTAATTATCCTGCAGTTTATGACAGGAACGTAATTGGTATTGATCCCAATGATGAAAACACCATTTATTTTTTTGGTTCTACGCCAAACTCAGGCAAGCACACAGTTGATTTTCTCGGCAATGATGTATGGACAAGTTTATGGAAGTACAATTACCTAAGCGGTAACGGATCAGGTACAGGCGGAACATGGACAGATATTTCGGCAAACCTCCCGGGGAATATTAATGCTTTTAACGGATTAAATACTCAAGGCGGTTATGATATGGTAGTGAGAGTAAAGCCAGGAAATTCAAACATCGTATTTATATGTGGTACTAATATTTACCGTTCAACAAGTGCTTTTACAGATTCATTGAACACCACTGTAATGGGCGGTTATGCAATAGGCGCTGCATTACCTTTTGTTGAGGAGTATCCCGGCCATCATCCTGATCAGCATGGGCTTACATTCTTACCATCCAATCCCGATATAATGTTCAGCAATTGCGATGGCGGTCTTTCAAAAACTTTAGATAATACTGCAACGTCTGTTATATGGACTGAACTGAATAATGGTTACATCACTTCCCAATTTTATACTGTTACAATGGATCATAGTGCCACTGATAATATAATTATGGGAGGCCTGCAGGATAACGGAACTTACTATACTAACACAACTAACGGACAAACGCCATGGGTACATTCTTTTGATGGTGATGGTTCTTATTGCGCAATAGCAGACGGGGGCGTCAATTATTATTTTTCTAAGCAATTAGGAAAGGTTGCAAAAACAACTGTTGATCCTAACGGATTGGTAACTGCTTATCGCAGGATTGATCCCATAGGAGCAACAGGTTATGATTTCATTAACCCGTTTGTACTCGACCCAAATGATAATAACGTGATGTATATGCCCGCTGGAAATAAAATGTGGCGTAATGATGATCTTAGCGGTATCGCACTCACTAATCAGTGGGACAGTATCAGCACCAATTGGGTAACACTTCCTGATACACTCACTGCATCAGGTGAGCAGATAGTTGCAGTTGCAATTTCAAATGTGCCTACCCACAGGCTTTATTACGGCACTAATCAAAGAAAAGTTTTCAAAGTTGATAACGCCAATACCGGAGCACCAACTGCGGTGGCGATTACTTCTACAACATTCCCCGGAGGTGCTAATGTAAGTTGCATAGCAGTTGATCCCACCAATGCTGACCATGTTTTGGTAGTGTTTTCCAACTACGGGGTTTACAGTTTGTTTTATTCTCTTAATGGCGGAACATCGTGGATAAAAGTTGGAGGCAATTTAGAACAGGCCCCAACCGGTGCAGGCAATGGTCCATCATGTCGCTGGGCTGCTATTATGCCGGTGAGTGACGGTACGGTTTATCTTGTGGGTACTTCAACAGGTTTATATGCAACAGATACCATGATTAATAATGCCACAGTTTGGGTGCAGCAAGGCACTAACAATATTGGCAGCAATGTGGTTGATATGATTGATTACCGCACAACGGATGGATTGGTTGTAGTGGCTACACACGGTAACGGAGTTTTCTCAACACATATAACAAGTGTAAATGATATTACCACTGTACACGATATTGATGAAACTGCAATTCAGTTAAATGTATTTCCTAATCCGGCTACCTATATGCTTAACGTTACAATAAACAATTATTCATCTGCAAAAAATGTCAAGATTACAATAATTAATGAATTAGGAATGGTGGTTAAAACAATTCCTTTTACAAAAATTACAGGTAATCCATTGCAGATAAATGTAGGCGATTTACCGAAGGGAATTTATTATCTCAATGTAAATGATCACAAGCGTAATTATTCAAAAGAGTTTTTGAAGATGTGAGGCAGTTAATCATTGCGGACTGTAAGTTCTTAGCTCTATTGTTCAGGACTGCAAGTCCTGAACAACGCTGATTTTATAAAAAAAACGGAAACATGTGCGAACATGTTTCCGTTTTAATTTTTAACAAAGCAGTTTACGCTATAACAGCATCAGCTTTTGGCGCAGCATCTTTTATCTCTTGGCTTACACCTGATGCATACTGCTCAAAGTTCTTTACAAATTTAGCTGCAAGGTCGGCAGCTTTTGCATCGTAAGCATTTTTATCTTTCCATGTGTTGCGTGGATTTAAAATTTCAGCAGGAACATCAGGGCAAGATGTTGGAATTGGTAATCCAAAAACAGGAAGCGTATCAAATTTTACTTTATCTAATTCTCCGTTTAGGGCTGCAGTTATCATGGCGCGCGTATATGAAAGTTTCATACGGCTACCTTCACCATAAGCGCCACCGCTCCATCCAGTATTCACCAACCAAACTTTTATGTTTTTATCTTTCTTCAACTTCTCTCCTAATATTTCTGCATACTGAGCAGGGTGAAGCGGAAGAAAAACTTTTCCAAAACATGCACTGAAAGTTACCGAGGGTTCAGTAACTCCCATTTCAGTTCCTGCAACTTTTGCAGTATAACCTGAAATAAAATGATACATCGCTTGCGGAATAGTTAAGCGACTGATAGGAGGTAATACACCAAATGCATCGCACGTTAGAAAGAATATATTTTTCGGAAGACCTGCTACTGATGGTTCAACTGCATTCGGAATAAAATCAATTGGATAAGCAACACGCGTATTTTCTGTTTTGCTGATGTTGTCATAATCAACTTTTGATGTGCCCTCAAAAAATTCGATGTTCTCTAACAACGCTCCGAACTTAACGGCTTCAAAAATCTGCGGCTCTTTTTCTTTTGAAAGGTTCACGCATTTAGCATAGCAACCACCTTCAAAATTGAAAACTGTTTTATCACTCCATCCGTGCTCGTCATCACCAATCAAACCACGTTGAGGGTCAGCGCTAAGTGTAGTTTTTCCTGTTCCGCTCAATCCAAAAAACAAAGCTGTGTCACCATCCTTACCAATATTTGCAGAACAATGCATTGATAACACATTGCGGTGATATGGCATTACATAATTCAATACAGAGAAAATTCCTTTTTTGATTTCACCGGTGTAAGCAGTGCCACCAATAATAATCATCTTCTTAGTAAAATTAACAATGGCAAAATTGTGTTGACGTGTTCCATCAATTTTAGGGTCAGCTTTAAATCCGGGAGCGGAAACAATCAACCAGTCATGCTTGAACGTAGTTAACTCTTCAGCAGAAGGGCGTAGAAAAAGATTGTTGGCGAAAAGATTTTGCCAGGGCAATTCTGTTACCACGCGAATATTCATTCTGTATTCAGGGTCAGCGCAGGCATAAGCATCGCGCACATAAACATCTTTACCTGCAAGGTAAGCACAGATACGATTGTATAACGGGTCAAATTTTTCTTTTGGAAACTTGATATTCACATCGCTCCACCAAACACTGTTTTCAGTTTCATCATCGCAAACGATGAATTTATCTTTTGGCGAACGGCCTGTAAACTCTCCTGTATCAACTGCAAGCGCGCCTGTATTGGCCAGAACGCCTTCTCCGCTAAGGATAGTTTCTTCAACTAATTCAGCAGGCGATAAATTCCAATAAGCTGCGCTAACGTTTTTTAATCCGATTTCTGCTAAAGAAGCACCGGGAACTTTGAATCCGAATTCAGACATAGTATATAAGTTATTTGTGAGGTTTTGATTATGCAAATAAAATCAAAAATCGCTGTGTAAACAATAGTTGTTGAAAAGAGCGGAGTTTTGGAAATGTCAATTCAGTTATGACTTTAAGTACAAGCCAATGATGGCTGCCATTTGTACAATCCAAAAACCAACCATCCATTTAACCATATCTAATTTGGCTTCTGTAACGTCTTGTTTGGTTGCAAGCACTTCCTTTTTATTTTCAAACTCTGCTTTTACGGTTTGCTTAATCCCTTCCACAATCGTTTGTGCATCTTGCTCACCGAGTTTAATTTTAAGGGTATTGAATAATGCTATTTCTGAAACAATCATTAGTTTAATTTTTCTCAAAGATAATCTGAACAAGGTCAATATGCAAGAGGTTCTAACATTGGACTTTCATCATTTTATTTTACCTTCGATTAGTATTACTATTTTTGCATTCATGAGTACAGAAGAAAAAAACGAACTGAAAAAAAGTTCATATACAGAAGCCATGCGTTACATTGATAATGCAAAGGAAGCGCTGCAAAAAGCGAAACGTGAGGGAAAATATTATACAGATGCCAAGTATGTGCGTACCGCTTCAGGGGTGGCATATAGTGGGATGTTTCTTGCTCTTGATACTTTGATGCGGATTAAAAATATTCAACTCCCTGTCAAAAGCAGAAAGAGTATTGAATGGTATCGGGACCAACTTCGCAAGATGGATTGGAAACTGCTTAACGAGGTGAATACTGTTTACAGTCTTTTGCATTTGGCTGGATATTACGAAGGCCTAACTAATGCCGATGTAATTAATAAGGGAATAGATAGTGCGGTAACGGTTATCAAAAAAATTAAACCATTGATGAATTAGCGGGAAATGTTTATTAAGATTCTCCTCGAACACGCACAAAAAAACCGCCCATCAAGAGCGGTTTTTTTATTTGTATAAACTCAATATTGAAACATCAATTACTTCTTCTTATTCGAAGTAGCTTTTGTTTTCGATGTTGATGCAGTGGCTTTTGGAGCAACAGCTACTTTAGCAACAGGAGTTGTTGTTTTAGTTTCGGCAACAACATTTTTTCCGCTACGCTCAATGTCTTTAACACGCTTATTCAAATCATAAATGGTTTTGTAAGTGTCGTCCATTTCAGTGCGTGTAATCACCGGAATGTTTTTCATCATAACTTCCATCAATTGCTCAACTTCTTTTTTCAAATTGTGAGTTAACGCAGCTACTTCAGCTTGTACTTTGCTGAACTCATCACCTTCAAACAATTCTACAAAAATTTTATCGCTTGTGTTCAACCACTCTGTGTAAAAAGCATTCATGCCTTTAAACTCTTCTCCTTTAGCAATTTTCTCCTGCATACGTTCAGCAATTTTATTCATCGCTTTCACACCGGCAGTGTAAGTAAGATATTGCATTTCTGCATTCTTAATATTGTATTGATTCCATTTGTTGAAAATAGAACTCATCAATTCCATATTGTCTTTGTTGTTGCCTGGAGTCATCATGCGGAACATCGGACCAAACATTTGCTCAGTTGAAGTAAACATGTCGTTATAAACCTTCATCATGTTACCGAAAACATCATTTGTTTTAAACATGTTCATCATCGGGTTACTGTTCATGTTGCCCATTTCCATCATCTTTTTCATCATGTCAGCCATCGGGTTGTTTTGCATGGTCCACATTTCCATCCAATGTTGCATCAAATCATTGTTCATCATGTTTTTGTTCATGCCGAACATGTTCTGAAAATTCTTTGACATATCAGCAAACTGATTGTTGCTGAACATATTCATCCAGTTTTTCATGGCATCATTGTTCATCATCGGGTTAGTTGATGCATTAAACATGTTGCTCCAGTTTTTCATGAAATCCATGTTCATTATTGGATTGCTTTGAGCATTGAACATGTTCATCATTGGATTGCTTTGAGCATTAAACATATTCATCATAGGATTATTCTGTGTGTTAAACATGTTCATCCAGTTTTTCATCATGTCATTGTTCATCATGCTGTTACCCATGTTGAACATATTCATCATGTTTTTCATGTTGTCAAAATTCATCATTGGATTACTTTGCATGTTAAACATGTTCATCATATTTTTATTCATGCTGTTCATCTGGTTCATTAAATCATTCATCGGGTTTCCAGTAGCAGTAAATGGAGTAGAAAAATTACCCATCACTTCTTTATTCCATCCCAACATTTTATCCATTAGTTCTTTGTAAGAATCAGGATTGATTAATTTGCTCAATGACTCCATAGTGAAATCTTTGCTTTGCATTGCTTTGATAACCGGAGCCCACATTTCAACAAATTTATTGTAGATGTCACCTTGAACAAACATTCCCTGCATTGCATTCTTTACAGTTTTGTTGTCAAGAGTAGAAAGCATTTGCTCATAGTTCTTTGTCAAAGTATCATTCCACTTTTTAAAAGTGTCAAGATTTTGATTAAACATTTGAGTCATTTTCTCACCGTTACCGTTAAGTGTAGGGTTAGCCTTAACCACCGACTGCATGTAATCTTTCATAGTATTCATTGAGAAATCCATGAATTCTTTAGTAATCTCCATTTGGTTTTGCATCCAGTTTTTAGCTGATTCAGTAATGTTCTCAGGGTGTAATGCTGTGGTAGGATTGTCTTGTAACTTAGCGGTTTGCTTGTTGATGAAGGTTAATTGTGTGTCAAGCCAGTTTTTGTAAAGTTCAGAACCTTTCTCAATGGTTTCTCCTACTAACTCATTGTTAGCCAGTTTTTGAGTTGATTCAGTTACTGAGTCAATCATCTTTTTTTGTGTATCAACCCAGGTGTTGTACAAATTTTTGTCTGCGGTACTATTTTTATTATTCATTATTTTGTTTTGATTTGCGGCCTTTAAGCCATGTTTTGTAAAATCGGGCGCAAAAGTAATCGTTTTTACCTCTTAAAAAAGATTTAAATGTTAATTAATTAACAAGGAAACATAAATACTATAAAACCATTGATTTTGTTGAGCTTAAAGCAGTAATTAAGAGGATTTAACATGCCCTTTTTGTTAATTAATGACAAGTTTTTTTTAACAGGTTTTGATTTAGGACGTCAGATGGAGCCTTAATCAGCAAAAAAGTTGAATCGTTTTTTCACCATTTTTATCCTTAAAAACAGCAGAATAGAAATTTTAAAAGTCATTTATAAAAATAAAAAATCAAATTATGATAAAAGTTGGAGACCAATTCAAACATCGTTTCAGTTACACACAGGATGATGTAAACACTTACGCAAAAGTATCAGGCGATACCAATCCATTGCACATTGACGAAGCAGTTGGAAAAGCATCCATGTTCGGAAGATGTATTATTCACGGTTACCTTGGAGGAAGTGTATTCACAAAACTATTCGGCACACAGATTTATGCTGATGGAAATGTTTACATGAAACAAACTTTGCAATTTATGCGACCTATGTTTACAGGCATTGAATACGAAGCAGTAGTAACAGTTCAGGAAATATTCCCCGAGAAAAACCGTGTGCTTTATAAAACAGAAGTTTACAATCCTGATAAGAATGAACTTACTATTACCGGTGATGCATTGCTTATGAATAAGAAGCAATATGTTTGGTAAAAGTTGGTTTTTGGTTTTTTATCCCTTAAGGTATTTGAGTTAAAAATAACGGATATTTTTTTACTTTTAAAAAATGAACAAATGAACAAAGTCAATATTCTTTTAGATTCTACTGTGCTTCATAATGACCCTTTGTTTAAAAATCCTTTTGGCAGACTTTTATTGGAACTACAGATTGAAGGAAGACTTGATATTTTTATTTCAAAAGTAGTTTGGAGTGAATCATTAAATAATTATGAAAAACAACTTAGAGAAATTCAATCGGCTATTAAAAAAGAAAGTGATGCTTTAAACCGAATTACTTTTGAAAATTATGACCCCAAACTTAAGCCTTTAGAGGAATTACTAAGTGCTTATACAACGTTTTACAATGAGAGTTTTGACGCTGGACGCTTTGTTATTGTCGATTATGAAGAAAGTCTGCTTCCTCAACTTATACAACGGTCAATAAAAAGAATCAAACCTTTTACAGAGGCAAGACAAGAATTCAGAGATGCAATAATTTGGATGTCTTATGTTACTTATATTAAAAAGAATAAACTGAAAAATAATCATTTTATCACAAATAATAAAAGAGATTTTTGGGATGATAACAATACGGATTTGCATCCTCACTTAAGGGCAGAAATATCTGATTTGAAGGTTTATGCAAACTATCAAGAACTTTTTACAAAGGAAAAGCAAATTCTAAATATAATTAAGGAAAGGGATTTTACAGATTGGCTAAGCAAGCAAAGTGTTTTAGAACCAGATATTTTAAAGTTAATTAAAGAAAAACTTTGGTCTCCAATCAAAAATAAAATTAATGAAAGCATAGATAAGCTCAACCCTCAATTATATTTCCCCGATATAAAAGCAGTTTATTTTGAATATAATTATCAAAAGGAGAATATAATTCTTGAAAATTTTACTGTTTCTCAAATTTCAAATTTTGGGTATGTTGAATGTAAAATTTTAATTGATGGTCTTGCAATAATTTATCCCAGGGAGTACAATTGGACAAAAGAAAAAAGACCTATTGTATTCAATATTGATTTATCATTTACATTTGATATTAATATGAATATAACTGATTTCAATATTTCAAAAATAGAAATTAATTATAATCAATTAAATTCCCAGGCTGGCCAATAGTTAATCCTATCTTTTCCTTCAAACCTGTTCATGTTAAGGCAAACTTCGGAAGACGAACCGTCTAACGTGTTTAAAGTTTCTAAACAAGGTTATTTTCTGAATGAATATCAAGTATTCATTTGTTCATTAATCAGCCCAAGATTTTTTAATTTTTTAAAACATCTTAATGTGATTACCGAATCAATACATGAATTGTGACCATTAATAAATGCTTGTCCAAATAATTTAGAATACAATTCTTCTAGAGTTGGAAATTTATTATTTGGAAATAAAGATATTGCAGACTCCATTGTGCAAATAATTCTTTTTCCATTAAAATGATTTGCCAACCCAGTCATAGATAGATGATGACCTATAGTACCAATATCAAATTTGGTATTATGAGCAACTATTGTATTTGCGTGTAAAATATCTAAGGAAATTTCTCTTAGAACTTCAAATAAAGGAACCCCAATTTCATTAATCAAGTTTATATCAAGCTTATTAATATGAAATGCGTGATTTTTTGTTACCGAATTATCTTTGACTAAAAAAGTCTTTCGTTTCAAAATTTCAAAATTAGAATTAAGTACAATCCAACTAATCTGTAAAATATTTGGATAACTGTCTTTTCCATTTTTTAATGTTACTAATTCATCGGTTTCAATATCAATAACAATGTATTCACTATTATTATATTCTGGCTCTTCATCCATTGGAATATTGTTGTCTTTTTTTGGAAACCCAAACCCCTCCAAACCCGTGCTGACAAGATAACCGGGTTCACTATCACAGATTTTTTTTAATAGAAAAAAAAGTTCGTGGTGGTCAACGGGTTGAGGAAGAGATTTTGGGAATTTACAACAGAGGAATTCATACTTCAAGCCAGACATGTGAAGCGAAGGAGGAAGTACTGAGTGACTATGCCATAACAATTCAAGCTTTAGAAATTCATTTTCAAATTTTTTATTGGGATTATATGCACATCCTATTGGAAATTTACTTAGCAAATCACTATAGACATAAGTATAAGAATAGAGATGATAACCATTGCCGCTTCCTGATTTTATTAACCATTCATAGTCAATAGGAAGATTAAGCTCTTCTAATAAGTATCTGATAAAATCAAGATTATTACAGCCATCAATATCTATGAGCATTAATTTGTGCAATATTTCATTGGAGTTAAAATTTTTTTGTCCGGTTAGTGTACCGATGCCTGTTGCATTATGCCAATTTAGTTTATTAAAATCATCTAAGTTTTGCCTTTTTGAAAAAAATGGAATCCATCTATGGTTGGGTGATTTTAAAATATTGGGAGCATCAAAATTATATTCGGTTACTTCTGAACCTATAGCAGTAACATTCAGACCCAAATCCCAATATTTTTTTGCATAAAATTCTATCATTTATTTTGGATTAAATAATTTGAACTATATAATAATTTAACCATCATTATTCTAAATTCCTTTGTAGTTTACATATTGAATAATTTTGTACAAATAAAAGAAGTTTTCCCCACCTGTCGCCAGTCTTCCAAAGCCCTCGTGCTTCTGCCCGACTGGTGACGGGACAAGACCCACTCGCTAACCTTTCTCGCATGTAGTTGCACCCCCCGCTACTTCAAGTGTCCTCGCTTGAATTTTTTTCACAATAAATTGTATGGGCATCCTTCGTGCTTACTTTATTTAGAATGACTTCGGGTTAATTTGGGTGCCGTTTGAGTTTTTTAGCCGATTGTTTATAAATGTAAATCGGTAATTCGGTTTGGGCAGTCGCTCGTATGTAAATGTCTTTCGGTTTTTCCATTTGCATGAGAATTAATTTTCTCGAATATAAGTTGTTTTGAGTTTAAGAAGATTGCTATTTTTGCAATATGAGTACAGAAGAAAAAAACGAACTTAAAAAAAGTTCATACACAGAAGCAATGCGTTATATTGATAATGCAAAAGAAACGCTTCATAAAGCAGGACGCGAAGGAAAATATTATATGGATGCAAAGTATGTTCGCACTGCTTCCGGCACTGCATACAGTGGAATGTTACTTGCGCTTGATACATTATTCCGGATAAAAAACATTTCATTTCCTGGTAAAAACAGAAAAAGTATTGAGTGGTATCGTGACCAACTGCGAAAAATTGATTTGAAACTATTGAATGATGTGAATAGTGCATATTATATTTTGCACTTAAACGGATATTATGAAGGTGTTACAAAAGCAGAAGTAATCAATTCAGGAATTGACAGTGCCATTTCTGTTATCAAAAAAATTAAACCGGTAGTGAATTAGCAGAAGAATAGTCCCCAGGCATCGTTTAAAAGCAAAGTAAAACAATGGCAACAAAAGGAATCAAATCATATTCTCTTTCAGAAATGAAAGATAAATATATCGGTAAGGTCGGTTCAATTGCGAGAGACGAATATGAATATGAACTTCGCATGGACGTTTTGGGTCGTATGATTAAAACTGCAAGACAACAACGCAATCTTACACAGGAACAATTAGGAGAACTTGTTGGTGTACAAAAATCGCAAATTTCAAAACTCGAAAGCAGCACTAACAGTGCATCAATTGATACAATTTTGAAAGTTTTCAAAGCGTTGAAAGCAGACATTCACTTTAACGTGACACTTGAAAGACAATACTTGAAATTGGCCTAAAAAAATTCCAGTATTCACAGTGCCATTTCTGTTAAAAAAAAATTAAACCTGTAGTGAATTAAGAAAAGATTTGGCTGAACGCGATTTGAGTTTTCCCTGTTCTACCAGTTTTACTTCTTTTAAGCCTTGTTTAATGCTCTTCAAAATCTCAGTCTTTGAATTTCTCTTTACTTCCATTGTTTCATTTTTTTATTATACAAAACTAAAAGGAAAAATTGAAAGAGCCGCAAGTGTCTCCAAACGCCTCTTTGCAATATACCATCAAACAAAACTTCGTAGGAGCGAAATATTGGAAGAAACAAAACTCATCCAAAGACAAGAATGCCGTTAGAGCCTGTCCCGCCCTTTAGCGGGAGATGAAATATTTCCACAACGCGCAGCCTGTAAAAACAAAATCGCTCAAAAAATCCTGCAATCCCTTAATCCTAAAAATCTTAGTTCAGACATTTATTTAGTTACTGTGAAATAATTTAAATGATTGAATAATATTTAAAATTCATTTAGGTTTGCAGTCAATTATTCAAACCAATGGCAGTATATAAATTCAGAGTTACTTTCGAAGATTATGATGATGTTTCGCGTGATATTGAAATCAGGCCCGCGCAAACATTTAAAGACTTTCATACCATCATTCAGCAATCCATAAAGTTTGATGCAGGCAAGCCTGCTACTTTTTTTATGAGTACAGATAACTGGACTAAAGAGAAAGAGATTTCGCTGGAGCCTAAAAAAAACAAAGACGGAAGTGATGTTGCTTTGATGGAGAATTCAGTGCTCGGAAAATTTATCATTGACCCTCACCAAAAAATATATTACATATTCGACACCTGGACTTTTTTTATTGAGCTAATCAAAATCAATTTAACTCCAGATGCAAAGGCAACTTATCCGCGATGCATTAAAATAAATGGTGAAGCTCCGCCTCAATACAAAAAAATTATTCTTCCTGCAGTTGAAGAAACTGATGCAGTTGATGAATTGCTTTTAATGGATGAAGAGGATGAGGTAGAAGCCGATGAAACTGGAAACGGTGTCGAAGTCTTTGAAGATGACCACGGCTTGGAAGGCGAGGAGAGAGAAGAAGGAAGCGAAGTAGAAGAAAGTGCTGACGAAGAACCTTTTGAAGAAATATAGTTCTTGCCACGAAGGCACTAAGGCACAAAGAAAACTTAGTGTCTTCGTGCCTTCGTGGCTATTCATCAAGCACGAGGATGAAAACGCATAATGTTTTCGCGCAAATAATCACGGTTTAAATGTGTATAGATTTCAGTTGTGGTTATGCTTTCATGCCCAAGCATTTCCTGCACTGCTCTTAAATCTGCACCACCCTCGACTAAATGCGTTGCAAATGAATGTCGGAAAGTGTGCGGTGAAATTGTTTTATGCAACCCGATTTTTATAGCAAGGTTTTTAATAATGATAAAAATCATAACCCGCGTAAGCTGTTTTCCATTTTGATTTAGGAACATAAAATCTTCGTGACCTTTTTTTATATCAAGGTGATTGCGATACTTCTCAACATAATTATTGATTTGCTTCAAAGCAGTTTTTCCAATCGGAACCAATCTTTCTTTATCACCTTTACCGGTAATTTTTAAAAAGCCAATTTCACTATGAATATTTGAAATTTTAAGATTTACCAATTCACTCACGCGCAAACCGCTGCTGTAAAGTGTTTCGAGAATTGCTTTGTTTCTTTCGCCTTCGGGCTTACTCAAATCAATTGCATCTATAAGTTTGTCAATCTCTTCAACTGAAAGCGTGTCAGGCAACTTCCGTCCTAACTTCGGACCTTCTAATAATTCAGTTGGATTTTTAGTAATCACATTTTCCATCAGAAGATATTTGTAGAAAGCTTTGATGCCTGAAATTATACGAGCCTGAGTATGAGCACTTAGATTAAATTCATTTATCCAATTGATGAACTGATGTAAATGGTCAAGCGTAATTTGTTCAGGTGTGAGCGATAATTGCTTTGCTTCCAAAAAATGATAAAGCTTTAATACATCATCATTATACGCTTCAACAGAATTTGCAGAGAGCGAACGCTCTAATTTTAAGTAAGAAGAAAAACCTTTGATAAATGATTGCCAACTCATTGTGCAAATTTAGCTGATACCATTTTCTAAATGATATCAAATGATGTAGTAGTCAGAAAACTTATTCAATGCTGATTGTTAAATAGCCATTACATTTTATTGAACGGAACCTGGACGCGGTTTATTCTGTTTAATTTTTTTGTAGGTTTGGGAAATTAAAAACTCATAGAAATGAAAACACTATTTACATCACTCTTTATTTTAATAGCAATTAACGTAAACGCTCAACTTACATTTGATACGAGCAAACCAATAGATACCTTAATCCAGGATTTTGTTGGCTCAGGTGTTGTCCTTTCCAACGTAACGTTTACGGGTGGACCACAAAGCATTGGCTCCTTTAACGGAAGCAGCTCCCTGGTTTCCTCGCAGGGAATTATTTTTTCGAGTGGTAATGTTGATAATTTTCTCAGCAATCCTTCTGCAGCATTTGCAACAACTTCTTTGGGTCTTACCGGTGATGCTGATTTAAATGCAATTGTTGGAGGTATGTATACTTTTGATGCCGCTGTACTTCAATTTGACTTTGTAGCTTCCAATAACACCTTGCTCTTTGATTATGTTTTTGCATCAGAAGAGTATAATGAATATGCCGGAAGTCCCTATAATGATGTGTTTGCTTTTCTGATTTCGGGGCCAGGTATTACTGGTACCCAGAACATAGCCCTTATACCTTCAACAACAACTCCTGTATCAATCAATAATATAAACAATGGAACAATAGGAACGGGTCCGTGTGTTAACTGCGCATACTATCATGATAACACGAATGATACTACTGTTGCGTTCGATGGCTTCACTGTTCCATTAACTGCCACCATTACTTTAATCCCCGGTCAGACCTATCACCTTAAGCTGGCGGTGGCTGATGTTGCAGATGGTATTTTTGATACAGGAGTATTCTTACAGAAATACAGTTTGCGTTCTGTGAACACAACTTCTGTTGCAGAAAATTTATTGGATAATGCAAATGTTTATCTTAATGAAAATAACCTATATGTTAATCTAAACAATAATTCAACTCCAAAAGTGAGCATGTATAATATCAATGGTGCAAAAGTTTTGGAAGCACAAACTTCATCATCAACTAATACTTTCGACATTTCTTTATTGAGCACAGGAGTTTATTCTGTAGTGCTTGAATTAAATGGAACTACTTCAGTAAAGAAAGTTGTTAAGCAATAGTTTTCCTCAATTATTGATTGATTCTAAATTTTACGTAAACGCGTTTTACACTTGCTACAGGCTGTCCCTTTAAAAAGGCAGGGGTAAATGCAGGTCCATGATTAACCAGTCGCAAGACTTCATCAGTACAACCAAAAGGTAATTTGTTAACAGGTTTTATTTTTGTTTTTGTTCCGTTGCTGTCAACATTTAAATCAATAATCAACACACCTTCAATTTTATTTTTAAGTGCGGCAGGGGGATAAATTAAATTGCTTTGCAGGTACTCTTCATAGCTTTCTGCTATTCCAATTGGTTGAGGTGGAACATAATCAACAGTATAATTATACCTGCTGCCTGAATTCGAAATAGAAACGCCTTTTATCAAAAGCCCATCTCTATACAACTCTTTGTAATAGGGTTTTCCGTCAGGGTAGTAACCTTTCCAGATTCCGTCTTTAAATCCATTATGATAATTTCCGCTGTCACGCAAAAATTCTGATGAGGAATAATAATTTAGAAAAATTCCATTCCCGTTTTTCACAGTTTGTATTCCGTATTCCATCCAGAAATTTTTAAAGAAAATATTACTGTCACCATAAATCATTTCCTCTTTTATCTGGCCGCTTCGATAAAAAGTTTTCCATTTCCCGATACGGTCTTCCATTCTGAATTTTCCTATCGCATCATAATTTCCATTTTCAAAATAATACCGGCATACATCATCTTGTAAGTCATTAAAGTAAATGCCTTTCATCTGTATTATACCCGATTTAAAGTAATCAGTTACTCTTCCGTTTATCCTGCCCAAAGAGTCAACTGTTGCTTCACGAAAGTAGAAAGCGTTTCGTGCAGTTGTTGGCTGCCATGAGCTATCATAATAGAGTTTAACAGGTTTCAGGCTTTCTTCTTTATCAATATTTTCTTTCTTATTATTCTTCGGTGTTATGCCATTTTCAGGAACCGGCAGCATACTTATTTGTGCGCCAATAATTTCCAGTGTATCATACAACTGATATTCTTCTTCATTGATTGCTTTATAATAAATATGATAATAACGTGATTTATACCTTGAATATTTTTTGAGTGAATTGATATCAGCCGTTAATGCTGGTGGCAAATTTTTTGTTTCACTTAGCATAATGTTACAAAGCTGCCAGTTAGTTTCTGCCTTTCTTATGTTGTTTGAAAATGTATTTGTTTCAACATAACCGGTGCCCGAAAAATTATCGTTAGCCATCTTCTCATAATTTCTAAAAAGATTAAAGGCTTTGTAATACCGATATGAATAATCAGGAATATAAATGGCTACAACTATAATTATGCAGAAAGAAATAACTGTAGCTATACCGAAAGTTAAATTTTTAAAAGGATTCTTATACGAGGAGTAACAGACAAGAGTGAAAACAAATCCAAAAATAAGTCCACCAACATGTGCAGCGTTATCAA
>JBDTRM010000172.1:0-6259 GCA_039931675.1 Bacteroidia bacterium
GAAAGTAAAAAAGCAAACTCAATTGGAAATGAATTATGAGTTTGATAAAAAAGAAGTCGCTACGAAAGCCGGGCACGAAAAGCAAATGGCGGTGGCTGATGTCGAAATCAAAAAACAAAAACTGATAAAGAATTTTTTCATTGGCGGACTTGCTTTGTTGTTGATACTTTCATTTTTTGTTTATAACAATTTCAGGATAGCGAATAAATTGAAGCTGCAAAACATCCGCAATAGGATTGCGAGCGACCTTCACGATGATGTAGGCTCTACGTTAAACAGTATTTCGGTTTACAGCGAAGTGGCAAAACAAAAATCTCCGGCTGTGGTTGATGAACTGGAACAGATTGGAGATGCTTCAAGAAAAATAATCGAGGTGATGAGTGATATTGTATGGACCATCAATCCAATGAATGACACATTTGAAAATATCATTTCACGCATGGGTACGCTTGCTTACAATTTGCTAAAAGCAAAAAACATTGAACACGCATTTCAGGCAGATGAAAGTTTGAACGAGACAAAACTTTCCCTGGAATCGAGAAGAAATTTTTACCTGATTTTTAAAGAAGCGCTCAACAACCTTGTAAAGTATTCCAATGCTACCCGTGCATCCATCACATTAACCAACGAACATGGATTAATAAAGTTAGCAGTGCGGGATAATGGAGTTGGGTTTGATGTTGCTCAAACATCAAAGGGGAACGGCTTACTCAATATGAAAAACCGCGCGGAAGAAATGAACGCGCAATTGAAAATAGAATCAGAAAAAGGAAACGGAACAAAAGTTGAACTAATTTTTAAAGCATGAAAACAGTGAGAGTAATTATTTTTGAAGACAACAGGAATTTACGTGAAGGATTGTTCCAACTTATAAATGGCAGTGCGGGATTTGAATGTGCCGGAGCGTTTGCCAACTGTACTGACCTAATAAAAGACATCAGGCAAACAAACCCTGATGTAATCCTTATGGATATTGAAATGCCCGGGATATCGGGCATTGAAGCGGTTCTCATCGCAAAAGAAAAATTTCCTGATGTGAAAATCCTGATGGAGACAATTTTTGATGACAACGATAAAATATTTCAGTCCATCTGCAACGGGGCAGAAGGGTATATTCTAAAAAGCACTCCTCCGGTTCAAATGCTTGCTGCCATTAAAGAAGTTTACGAAGGCGGTTCGCCAATGACACCCAGCATAGCAAGAAAAGTTTTGAAGATGGTGCAACATAAACCATCAACAGAAACAGTGTATGATTTTGACCTTTCAGACAGGGAGAAAGAAGTCGTGAAATATCTTGTGCAAGGAATGAGCTATAAATTGATTGGTGAATCCTGTTTCATTAGTCCAGAAACGGTAAACGGTCATATCAAAAACATTTATAAAAAGTTACAGGTTCATTCCAAATCAGAAGCGGTGGCGAAAGCGATTAAAGGAAAGATTGTTTGAAGAAAGGTTTTTCATAGCACTATTCGGTTTCCTGCCGCCAGGCAGGTTGGCTTACCTGTTTTTAGTTTGCCATTCAATCACACACTCACTTTATTTTTCCACAACAAGTTTTTTCGTTACCATAAAATCTGCTGTTTGAATTTGCAAAGCATAAATTCCCTTTGCAAAATCTTTGGTGTTTACTTCTATCTTTTGTGCTTCGAATGCAGAGGTTTTATAAATTATTTTTCCTGTAATGTCGGTGATGGTTACATCAACTTTTTTGTTGTTGCTGCCTAAAGCAATGGTGAGAAGGTTGTTGGCAGGATTGGGAAAAAGCCTCACCCTCAACCCATCTCCAAAAGAGAGGGGAGAAATTCCTGTGGCAGTTGTTTGTCCGGCAAGAATGGCTTGGTTGGGAATAGAGTTGTAAGCATAATCCCGTATTATAACAGAGGCATGTCCACCTGTTACATCAACACGTAATCTTACCCAACCATAATAAGTTTGTCCTGATTGTAATAATCTTAATCCTAAATAATAATCTGATAAATTATTCCATTGCGCACCGCCACTGCACGGTATAGACAAATCACAGTAATTCATCCAACATGGTCCCGAAGTTTGCCATGCTTGGTTTAATAACACGTTACTGTCAATTACGTCATTAAATTGCAGAGGAATTGAATGATTGAAAGAACCCAAAGTAGCTTTTACCGCATCGTCATTTAATGGACTGGCAGATGCTTGGCTGGTCCACCAAGGAACTGGATTATTGTGAAGGACTGTTATAATGAAATCATTATTCGCGTCATTATTTAAATCAAGATTATATAATTTGGTGCATGAACTGCCTGAACAGGTAATAGTTGAATCAGGATTAACATCCGTATAAACAATTTGTGCATTTGCACTTGTAGAAAATAGCATTGCTGTAACGATGAAAGCGTAAAGCTTTTTTTGTAGTTGTTGTTTCATTTTGTTTTTTGTTTATTTTGTTTTGTTGCTTACTCTATTCGGTTTTCGGCATCCCCGTTTTTTTTATGAATTAATTACCCGCCAAAAGTAGGTTCAACAACAAAGGGTTGTACTACCCGAAATGGGTAGTTTTTTATAGTGGATTACTGAACCCCTGATTAACGGATGGAAGGGATTACTTATACGACAATAACCAACAAACTGTTTTAACCTGGCAATTAGTAGCTTTAGGTTAAGAATAAAAAGATATTGATATTTTTGTACTCATAAACAATAAGAAGATGACTTACATTTCAATTGATACCGATAATAAACAAGCACAACAATTTTTAGAATACATTAAAACCTTGCCCTTTGCAAAAATTCATGACAAACCAAATGATGTAACCCGCAAAGCATTAGCTGCAGCAAAAACAAAAAAAACCAGAAAGCATAAAAATGCTGACTCACTGGTTGCGTTTTTAAATAAGTAAAATATGTACTCCTTACATACCACTAAACAGTTCGAAAAAGATTATAAATTATGTAAGGCACGCGGACTTGATATGTCTTTGATAAATACTGTTTTCAACTATTAGAAAAGGAAGGACATTTGCCTTTGAAATACAAAGCGCATAAATTACGAGGTAACTATACTGGTTTCCTGGAATGCCACATTCAAAGTGATTGGCTTTTGATTTGGCGAAGTGATGACAGAAATCGTGAAATTCATCTAACCCGTACAGGTTCGCACAGCGATTTGTTTTAAAGTTTACAAAATCAAAAACGGCTTAGTCAAAAAATTACTTCCCCATTTTCGAAATAAGTTCATCACGCGAATGGACGTGCAGGATTTCATAAATATTTTTGACATGGTAGCGGACGGTTTCAATGGAGATGAAAAGCTTTTCGGCAATCAGTTTATAGCTCATGCCGTTGAAAATACATTCGAGAATTTCTTGCTGCCTTTCGTTAAGTTGCGATTGGTCTTTAACCGGCTGTGTTGGTTTTTTATTGCGGAATACTTCAAGAATTTTATGCGCAATGCTCGGAGTCATGGGTGCACCGCCTGTGGCTGCTTCGCGGATGGATTCAAGCATGCGCACAGGCGAAGTGTTTTTTAAAAGATAACCTGATGCACCGGCAGTAATGGACTGAAATATTCTTTCATTATCATTAAACACTGTTTGCATGATGACCATAATTTCGGGATGCGCCTGGTTGATTTTTCCTACGGCTTCAATGCCGTTCATTCCACCAGGAAGGTCAATATCCATCAGGATTACATCGGGGTCAGCCGATTCAACTTTTTGCATCAACTCTGTACAATCAGCAAATGCACCGGTGCATATAAAACCTTCACTACCGTTTACGAGTTGAAACAAGCTTTCCCGCAACAGCGGGTTATCTTCAAATATGGCGACTTTAATATTCATATTCATAAGGACGGTGTAAAAGTAGATTATGTTATCAAGAAGTGACTACCTGTTTCGGGTAGTTAATAGTGAACAGTGTGCAGTGAGTAACCAATCCATTTGCTGAGTAATCCTTATTTGAAAAAAAACTTAATGTGCTCAAATCCCGGAATGACTGGAATTATTTTTCCTCGTTCAGAAATTTTTCAATGTTATTGTAAATTGAAATAAGTTTTTTCCTGTGAGGATTGTCTTTGTGAAACATAAGCGAAGTGTATAAACGGTGCATTTCTTTATGAATCTCAATCTGAATGATCTTATCAATCTTTAAAATTTTTTCCCTTGCATCAGAGCGTTGATACCAGCGATCAAAAGTATCAAGCCTTATAGATGCTCTGCTATCAATATCAGCGCATACATAAACAAGAGAATTTTTGATATTATCCAAAAATCGCTCTACTATATCTCCAATAGTCCAGGATACTTTTGCATCTAATGGTTCGATTTCATCATTGGCTTTTTCCACAATCAGTTGATAAACGTTTGGAATTTCCTCTTGTGAAATAGTTGTAAATGTGGAATCAACTATGAAAGCAACCCGGTAGAGTATATTGTTTTTAGTAGTGAAATTGTAGGTGCTGGTTATGTTGTCAAAAATATAATTATATCGGTTTTGCAAATTTGATACCTTTTTTTGTTAGTGTATTTAAGGGGATTTTGCCTTTTATATAGGACACTACAAGTTGCTTGTCTGTTAATATTTTTTCAAGCGCTTGTGATATTTTTTTCTTATCGGCTTTCTGCTTTTTCATAGTTCAAATTTAAGCTTTTTAATTAAAGTCGTTCTGATTGATAGCTTTTAGTTTTTAGGTTTAACTTTTTTTAACTCAAGTTCACCGTCAGACTAACCTTAGTTCTACATCCCGGTTCTGACGTAATCGAAATAGTTCCATTCAGTTCATCTGCTCTTGATTTCATATCCTTCAAACCATTGCCACCTTGCTGTCGCGACCTTTTTGCTCGTGATTCTATTATTAAAACTATTTGTTGTATAGTTAAAGTACGAGCTAAAAGTTTGCATTAGCAGAATAATTAATTAGAAGTTGAATTGTTTTTTTTAAATTCTAATTTTCTACTACGTAAAAAAAGTCCCCACACAATAATATTTATCATGTAAAGCATGGTTTGCAATAAAGGCGTTACCAAATCAAAGCTACTCCAACCATCGGTACTGTAAGGTTTTTGCGTCAGTTTTGGCAATGCAATCTGAACTAGGATAAAAACAAAAGTCTGTGCAATGATGCCTGCAAACTTTTCTTTTACGGTTATTGTTTCCGAAAGTAACCACTGAAAAAAAAGTCTCAGAACGTATAAAAAACAAATTACTGCTGCGATTAAAATTATCCATGAGACTGTACTAAAAAGGACTATCATTAATTATCGTTTTTCTTGCTAAAGTAAGTAAATTAGAATTTCAACTGTTTCAAGTTAGTACCCCTTGCAGTCGCCAGCTTTTAGTTCGTGATGCTATTATTAAAACTATTTGTTGTATGGTTAAAGTACGAGCTAAAAGTTTGCACTAACAGGGGATATTCCCCTGCTGTCGCGAGCTTTTAGCTCGTGATTCTATTATTAAAACTATTTGTTGTATGGTTAAAGTACGAACTAAATGCTCGCACTAACAGGGGATATTCATCTTATCATTTCGTTAACTAATTTAGTCTATAACAATCTCCTGTATGAATTTCTGAAATTTTTTCTTAGCAGCAACATGATTTTCGATTTTAATATTACTGTTTTTTGCATTTATCGAGGCTCCTGTAATAAACAGCATTCTAAAATTATGTGCGATACAGGCATGATAAGTAATACCACCATTATATACTTCATCATATTCTAAAATACCGCCTTTTTTTTGCTTCCTTATTTTAATATTTTTGATTTTAAGGTCTTTTTCTTCCCTATTAAAGAAATCCGATGACCAAAAGGAAACGAAATCATCAAAATCTGTAAACATGTTATAATAATGTTGGTATCCAGTTATATTTAATGTAGAATCAATTTTACATCTGTACTCAGATCCCCAAATTTCATTTCTTGCTTCTTGAGAAAAAACTAAATCACTATCACAAAGTGGAAAATATTTCATTGGAGTAAATTCTTCTTTGGGATATTTCTTACGGAACATAGTATCTGGATAAATTGATAGCAAAGTTTTACGTACTGCGATTTTATCGTTTTCATTTTTGTAATTAGCAATCACTTCCATGGAAAAGTTAGTATTACCGATGTATAACAAATATTGATGTTGCCATCCTTCATCTTTGTCTAATAAAACGGCAACAAGTCCATTAATTCTAAAAAATTCTTTTGATACTTTTTCCATTGAATAAAATGTAACTATAGAGTAAACCCCCGACCATCGCATGTACTTCAAAAACAAGAGCACAAGATAAAAAAAT
>JBDTRM010000173.1:0-64739 GCA_039931675.1 Bacteroidia bacterium
GTCAAATAAGGGCTGTAGCCGAGCAGGGTCACCAAGTTTAGTGAAGTCAGGTGATAGTTTTCATCGTAAGACGAATTCATAAACCGGAAAGCATAACCTGCTCCTATACTTTCTCTGAAATTTTTATTTTTAAAAATAGTATAGTATGCATTAATATCAAACCCCGTAAAAAAAGTCGGGTTGTTTTTGGAATCATATCCGTATTTGGTTTTTGCAAAGTACAAATTGGTTCCGGCACTTATTCTTGATGTAAAGTGGTATTGAAATTCATTAAAGGCAATGAATCCATTTTCTTCCCCACCCCAGTTAACATAACCTCCTCCGAAGTTGAGCGAAAATTTTGATTCTTTATTTGCAGTTGCAGTTGAATCGCTCTGTGCTGTTGCTGCCACAGTTGTAATAATCAATAGAAGCGTGATTAAATTTTTCATATTGTTATAGAATTCAGGAGTTAATATTCTTTAAACAGTTAACTAAATAATTGAAAACATATTGCCCTGCATCAAATAATTCTACTCCATTTCAATTGCGTATAATTTTAAACTCACCATTAACTTTCAGTTTGATAATTTTTGAAGGCTTTGATTTCTTCATTTCATTTTGTCGCCAGGTAACCACATAATCAACAGCATTTTTTATTTCATCAGTTATCTGCGAAAAATTTTCCGGCCAACGTTCTCCGCTTATGTTTGCCGATGTTGAAACTATTGGTTTACCAAATTTGTAAATTAATTTCTTGCAGAATTCATCTTTGCAAATGCGTATGCCCACACTACCATCTTCCGCAAAAACATTAGGTGCCATTGAACCAGCATCATCATAAATTATAGTAAGAGGATCTTCGGCTAATTCAATTAAATCCCATGCAATTGCAGGCACTTCGCGCACATATTTATTCAATTGGTTTTCGTGATCAACTAAAATGATAAGACTTTTTGAATCGGTTCGTTTTTTGATTTCGAAAATCCGTTGCACCGCTTTTTCATTTTTTGCATCGCAACCTATTCCCCAAACAGTATCTGTAGGATAAAGTATTACTCCACCCTTGCGTAATACTTCTAAACATTTTTGAATATCGTTTTCCATAAATCAGTTTTTAATTATTCGTCATTGGTTATTATTTATTGAGGCCGTCATTGCGAGGCACGAAGCAATCTGTCAATATTTAGTAGCATCCCGGAGATTGCTTCGTTCCTCGCAATGACGGACACATCTGTGAACTTCAAACTTCAAACTTCAAACCCGAAACGTCAATTTCAAGTGCACATTTAAAATGTCGTTTGGGGCAAGCCTTGTAACCATGCAAACCGCAGGGGCGGCAAGATAGTTTTTCCTTTATTTCCAAAATTATTGCATCATCAGCCAATGGCCCAAAACCAAATGCAGGAACAGTGGAACAATATATTGCAGTAGTTTTTGCATTCATTGCAGAACAAATATGCAACGGTGCTGAATCGTTTACATAATTCATCACAGCATTTTTTATCAGTGCTGCCGATTGCAAAAAACTTAATTGCCCGGCAAGATTCTGAATGTTGATGTAAGATGATTTTGAAATAATTTCATCACACATTATTTTGTCTGATGGTGCACCTATAAGGTAAATTTTTATTGCGGACGATTTTAACTGTTCAATCAATTCCACCCATTTGCGAACAGGAAATTGTTTTGTAAACCATACTGATGCAGGTGCAATGCAAATATATTTTTCTGAAGTACCAGTTATCTGTTTTACTTTTTCAAAATCATTTTGAGATGGATACAACTTTGGCTTTGCCGCTTTATCATCAGTAATTGAAGTAATTAATTGTTGATTGCGATCAACCTCGTGAAAGCCATGACCGATTCCATGCGTGAACTTTTTGCTGTAGAAAAATGAAAGCGGATTTTTATCAAAACCTATTTTGTTTTTAGCGCCACTTAAAATCGTTATATATCCTGAAGTTGCAAAACGATGAAGGTTGATTACATAGTCATACTTGTTTTTTCTAACCTGTTTTGAAATCTCAATAAGATTCGAAAATTTATTTTTCTTCTTGTCCCAAACAATAACATTATTCAGATGAGGATTATTTTCAAGCAATGATTCATTCCCCTTTCGCAATAAAAAATCAATATGCGCAGATGGAAAATATTGATTCAGCTTTTCAACCACTGCAGTAGCTAAAATAACATCGCCAATAAAAGCGGGTTGTATTATTAGAATTCTATTCATATTCTCAGGATGCTGTCATCCTGAACGAAGTGAAGGAACTTTCTCCATCAGTAGTAATTACTTCATTTGAAGAAAGATGTTTCGCTTTGCTCAACAGGACAGTCTCAGGTTTTAATTCAACCGGGGGTTATCATACACTTACATTATAATCTCTCAATGCATCATTCAAACTTGTTTTCGTGTCTGTACTTTCTTTTCGCTGCCCGATAATTAATGCACATGGAACCTGGAACTCACCTGCATTAAATTTCTTAGTATAAGAACCAGGTATTACAACCGATTGCGAAGGCACAATTCCTTTCATCTCTTTTGGTTCACTGCCCGTTACATCAATAATTTTTGTTGACATAGTTAACACCACGTTTGCACCAAGCACTGCTTCTTTTTCAACGCGAACACCTTCAACCACAATGCATCGCGAACCAATAAAACAATTGTCTTCAATAATTACAGGTGCAGCCTGAACAGGTTCCAACACACCACCTATACCTACTCCACCACTGAGATGTACGTTCTTTCCTATCTGCGCACATGAGCCTACTGTTGCCCAAGTATCTACCATCGTACCTGAATCTACATAGGCACCAATGTTTACATACGAAGGCATTAATATCACACCTTTTGAAATATATGCGCCATAACGCGCCACTGCATGTGGCACAACACGAATTCCCAATTCAGCGTAATTCTTTTTCAACTCCATTTTATCATGAAACTCCATTGGTCCGGCATGCATGGTTTTCATTTCACATATTTGAAAATACATGATCACAGCTTGTTTAATCCAGTCATTTACTTTCCATCCACTTTCAGTTGGTTCTGCTACACGTAGGCTTCCTTTATCTAATTGTTCTATTACAGTTCTTATAGCATCGCTATAATTTGATTGCTTTAATAAAGTGCGATCATCCCACGCTTTTAGAATTAGTTCTTTCATTTCTTGATTTTAATTATTGAAGTGTGCAAAGTAAATGTTTTGAAATTCGGAATGATAATGTTCGGAAAAACAAAAAATAGTTTAGGAGTTCCTTGCAATAGTGTAAACCATGAACAGATTGCTTCGTTCCTCGCAATGACGAATACCCCATTTACTTAATTACCTAATCCCCAAATCCCCAATGCCCCCGTTAAACTATGTTAATTATGTAAGCACTTACATAATTTAGGTTTTATATTTACTGCTGATTTAAAAATACATTTATGACTTCCACTGCTAATAATAATGACTTACTTAAAAAGCTTGGCACACTTGCTTTTGCAACACGATTAAAAAGACTCAGCGATTTATTAATGAATGACGTTGCAAAACTATATAAGGAACATCATGTAAATTTTGAACCACGCTGGTTTGCGCTTTTATATCTTCTGCACGAAGAAGACGAGGTGACTATAGGAAAAGCTGCTCAATCATTGGGGTTTTCACATCCTGCTATTATCCAGTTGGTGGAGCAGATGCAACAAAACAAATTAATTAAAACAGTTCAAAGTTCGGAGGATGCACGCAGAAGAATTATTTCGCTTGCTGATAAAGGCCGCAAAACATTTGTATCAATTCAGCCATTGCTTAATGCTATACAAAAAGCCACTGAAGAATTATTGAATAACAGCGATGCATCCTTTTTAAAACGACTTGGTAAATTAGAACAAGCTTATCATGAAAAAAATATTTATGAACGGGTAAAGTCTCTAACTGCAAAATCGCATAACGGTGTGCAAATTTTGACTTATGATAAACAGTATGCAAAAGATTTCAAACGCCTGAATCTTGAGTGGATCAAAAAATATTTCAAAGTAGAAACTACTGATCTTTTAATACTTGATAATGTAGAGAAAGAAATTCTTAATAAGGATGGTGAAATATTTTTTGCAAAATATGATTCTAAAATTGTTGGAACTGTGGCAATGATTAAACATGATACGACCTGCTATGAGCTTGCAAAAATGGGTGTTACAGAAAAATACCGCGGACTTAAAATAAGTCATCATTTAATTGAAGCAGCAATAAATTTTGCAAAAGAAAAAAAAGCCGGTTCAATAATACTTGATACAAACAGCAGTCTTGTTCCTGCAATTACACTTTACAAAAAACACGGCTTTAAGGATTATAAGAAAAAAGAAAAAGAGGTTTATGAACGGTCTGATGTGCATCTTAAATTAAAAATTAAAACATAAAACACTTGAATAGAATGTAGCGCTGCAATTGTGTTAAAGCACTTTAAAACAATTTCAACACAATAATTTTAATTGCTTCTGTTAACATTTGTACAAATTCCTGAAATGAAAAATTCCCTAATCCTAATTTTCATGTTGTTGTTGGCAAATGTTGTCTTTGCCGATATAGCTCCTAAAAAGTATTCAACCGTAAAAATAAGCGCACCTCCGAAAATTGATGGCAAATTAGATGATGAAGCCTGGAAAAATATCACCCCTATAACTTCATTTGTTGATGCACTTCCTGTTGAAGGCGTTGAACCTTCGCAACTCACAGAAATAAAAATTATTTATGATGACCAGGCAATTTATATTTCAGGTATGTTGTTCGATAGCGCTCCCGATAGCGTGTTGCATGAATTCGGCAATCGTGATGATGATGATTTGAATGCAGATAAAGTACGCGTGGTTTTTGACACTTATAATACAAGAGCTGATGCTTACGATTTCGGATTATACGCTTCGGGCGTTCAAACTGATTTGAAATTCAGCGATGAAACTTTTGATGCAGTGTGGCAAAGTGCAACACAACTAAGTAATAAAGGCTGGAGTTTTGAAATGAAAATTCCATACTCAGCTATTCGTTTTCCAAATTCCAATGAGCAACTATGGGCTATGCAAATTACACGAAGCATAAGGCGTAACCGTGAATTTATTCAATGGAACCTTACACCCAAGGCAGATGATAATCCGTTTAAATTCTGGGGAACACTTGAAGGACTAAAAGACATCAAACCTCCATTGCGTTTATCGCTTACACCTTATCTTTCTACTTATTATGAACGTACACCTGTGACGTTAGACAATGGCAATTTCGAATATTCCAACACTCTTTCTTATCGTGCCGGTGCAGATATTAAGTATGGAATTGATGAAAAGTTTACACTTGATATGACTTTGCTACCTGATTTCGGACAGGTAAAATCAGATGATAAAGTAAAAAATCTGAGCTACAATGAAATTGTATATGATGAAAACCGACCGTTTTTTAAAGAAGGCATTGAATTGTTTAATCACTTCGGATTATTTTATTCAAGGCGGATTGCCGCTACACCGTCACTATATTATGATGTACCATATTTGTTAGACCCGGGAGAAAAAATAACTGACAATCCTGCGCAAGCAAAGTTACTCAATGCGACAAAGATCAGCGGTCGCACCGATCACGGAACCGGCATCGGATTTTTAAATGCAGTAACTGATAACACTTATGCAACAGTTGAAAATGAAAGCGGAGCGAAGCGGAAAATTTTAACAGAGCCTTTTACCAACTTTAATGTTATATCAGTTGACCAGCAATTGAAAAACAACTCCACTATTCATTTCATTAACCTCAATACTATACGCTTAAAAAAATATGATGATGCAAATGTTACCGGTGCAGGTTACAGCATTGCCAATAAAAAGAACAGCATCAGGTTTGATGGTGAATTTGCATTGAGTCAGCAATATTCAGCGATTGACACATTGGAAAACATTTTCAATACCGAGGTAGGGTACAAATATTTTATGGGAGTTCAAAAAACCGGTGGCATGTTGCAGTATGGTATAAGCACTAACAAGGTTAATGATTCGTTTGACGGCAGCGATTTGGGCTATCAGTCGTTACCCGGCTATAATAATAACCGTGCATTTTTTGTGTGGCAACTATTAAAACCTTATAAAAAAATACAGGAGGCAAATGCAAGCATAACTTATGATATCGGAGTGGATGACAAGAGCAATAACCTTACAAGGAATGAGATGAAATTTGAAGCTTTTGTTCTATCACGACAGTACAATGCAGCATTTGGTGGTGTTGGATTTACTCCAACTACATGGCATGACTATTATGAAGCACGTGTGCCGGGAAGGTATTATGAGGCTTTAAGGTACTATTATTTCTATTTAGGTTTCAGTACAGACTATCGCAAAAAACTTGCTGTGGATATGACTAACGTACTCCCAAATTTTGTTGATGAATACACCTGGTTTGGATGGAACAATGAAACTACAGTACGTTATCGTTTTAATGATAAGTTCTCGCTCACGTATAAATTTATTTATAACTATGATCCTTTTAATATCGGTGTAGTTGACAATAGTGATGAGCAAAATATTATTTTCGGAGGACGCGTTCTCAACACTTATATCAATCAACTCTCAGCACGTTATATTTTCAAAAATGATCTTTCACTGAATTTGAATGCAAGGCATTACTGGATTACCGGTGAGTATGTAAAGTATTTCACATTAGAGAATGATGGTTCATTAACCGACAATGATGTTTATAATCAGAATAATAATTTCAATTATAATGTGATGAACATTGATGCTGTTTTCTCATGGCAGTTTGCACCCGGAAGCAATATTTCAATTGCTTATAAATTTGCTTTGGAACACCAGGATGCTCCGGCTATTAATATTCCAGGCTATGGAGAAAACTTTAAACAGGTTTTGAATGAGCCTCAAACAAATTCAATTTCTGTAAGAGCCTTGTACTACCTTGACTGGAGTTATTTTTCAAAACGCAGTAAGAAATCATAATGCTTTTATGAAGCTTAAATTGCCCGGAAGGACCAAATTGAGTCACCTGAAAAAAGAGTTGCCACAATTATTATAGATTTGCAAGCCCTATAATTTAAAAGCAATAGATTTTGAAAGTTATAATCCCCGTTGCAGGCATTGGCACTAAGCTGCGCCCGCATACACATACACAACCAAAAGCCTTAGTTCCGGTTGCCGGCAAAGCCATACTATCACACATTGTTGATTACCTTATCACTTCGGGTTTTAATGAATTTATTTTCATTATCGGTTACTTAGGCGAAAAAATAGAATCACATGTTAAAGAAAAATATCCCAAACTAAAAGCATCTTTCGTTTTGCAGGAACCGCGTGAAGGAACGGGACATGCCGTGTGGACTGCCCGCGAAAAAGTAAATGAAGGCGAAGACGTGTTTATTGTTTTTGGTGATACCATTTTTGAATATGATCTTAAATCGCTTACAGTGCAGCGTTATTCAAGCCTTGCTGTAAAAAAAGTGGAAGATCCACGCAGTTACGGTGTGGTAGAGTTAGACGAAAATGGGTTTGTAAAAAACATGCAGGAGAAACCTAAGATTCCAAAATCAAATCTTGCCCTTGCAGGTGTTTATTATATTAAAGATGCCAAGCTGATGATGGATTGCTTAGATCAACTGATCAGGGACAAAAAGAAAGTGAATGAAGAATACAATCTCACAAGCGGATTGACGGAAATGAATAAAAGTGGTGCCCATTTTAAAACCTTCCAGATTGGTAATTGGTTTGATTGCGGAAATCGCAGCAGCTTGTTAGAGACCAATGCAATCTTGCTAAAGCGTACAAAAACTGATCAGCCTAAAAAGCACTATCACGAAAACACGATCATCATAGAACCTGTAAGCATTGCTGATAACTGCGATATTGTTGATTCAATCATAGGACCTAATGTATCCATAGGTGAACGAACAATTATCCGTAAATCTATTGTGCGCGACAGCATCATTGGCTCCTTCTCGCAAATTGAATCAGCGATATTGCATGAAAGTGTGGTAGGCAGCGATGCTTATTTAAAAGGCTTGTCGCAAAGTTTAAATATTGGTGATAGCACTGAGATTGATTTTTCGTGATTAGGGAAATATGGGAATAGGGAAATAAGGATAATAGGGTGATTCGTCATTGCGAGGAACGAAGCAATCTCCCGGATGCTACTACTTATTTACAGCTTGCTTCATTCCTCGCAATGACGAAATAAAGTTCAAACTAAATTTATATATGATAAAAAAAGACACAGTGGTTTTCGATTTGATCCGAAAGGAAAATTCAAGACAGAAAAACGGAATTGAATTAATTGCTTCCGAAAATTTTGTTAGCAAACAAGTTATGCAGGCACAGGGCAGCGTTCTAACTAATAAATATGCCGAAGGACTTCCCGGTAAGCGTTATTACGGTGGCTGCGAAGTGGTTGATGAAATTGAAACCATTGCAATTGAACGCGCTAAAACTTTATTCGGTGCAGTGTGGGCTAACGTGCAGCCTCACTCAGGTGCACAGGCTAATGCTGCGGTTATGCTGGGAGTTATAAAACCCGGTGATAAAATTCTTGGTTTTGATCTTTCGCATGGCGGTCACTTGACACATGGCAGTCCTGTTAATTTTTCAGGCAAATTATACAGCCCTTCTTTTTATGGAGTTGATCGCGAAACGGGAACCATTAATTGGGATGAAGTAGAAAAAATAGCTAAGCGTGAAAATCCCAAACTAATTATTTGCGGTGCATCTGCCTACTCACGCGATTGGGATTATGTGCGTTTGCGCAAAATCGCTGATAGCGTTGGTGCATTACTTATGGCAGATATTTCACATCCTGCAGGATTGATTGCTCGCGGCTTACTGAACGATCCTATTCCCCATTGCCATGTTGTTACCACAACTACTCACAAAACATTGCGCGGCCCGCGTGGTGGTATGATTATGATGGGAAAAGATTTTGAAAATCCATGGGGATTAAAAACTCCGAAAGGTGAGCCACGCATGATGACTTCAATTATGGATGGTGCAGTATTTCCGGGCACACAAGGTGGACCACTGGAACATGTGATAGCAGCAAAGGCAATAGCTTATGGCGAAGCGCTCTCCGATGATTATTTGAAATATTGTGTGCAGGTAGTAAAGAATGCAAAGGCAGCAGCCAAAGCATTTGTTGATCGCGGCTACAAAATTATTTCAGGTGGAACTGATAACCACATGATGTTGATTGATCTTCGCAGTAAGAACATTACAGGTAAGCAGGCCGAGAATGCATTGGTAAAAGCTGACATCACCGTAAATAAAAACATGGTTCCGTTTGATGATAAATCACCGTTTGTAACTTCGGGAATCCGAATCGGTACATCGGCAATGACTACACGGGGCACTAAAGAAAAAGACATGATAAAAATTGTTGAGCTGATTGATAGTATAGTGATGAATCATGAAAATGAAACAAAAATTAAAGAAGTGAAGAAGGTGGTGAATACGTTGATGAAAAAGTTTCCGATGCCGTCTTAAAGGTTTATGGTTTCAGGTTAATGACATTGCAAAGAAGGAGGCAGCTTGCTAATGTTTAGAACAATATTCACCTTCGGAAATCCCGATAGCTATCGGGATCAACTTTCCGAAAGTTTACTCCAATAAAAAAGATCGCACGGAGGCACGGAGAAATTAAAATGGTTTGCGGTTTGAGATATAAATCATGAAAAACAAAAATCAAAATACCAAAAGTCTTTTTCTGCCGTTGTAGCTAAGTTATTTAATATTGCTCCATGAAAAAAAGTTATATCCTCATTTGCTTTGTAATTTTTATTGCGACAAAATCATTCTCGCAAATTGGAGGCAGTTATGTTTATGATTTTCTTAACCTGCCTTCAAATGCACGCACTGCAGCGCTTGGCGGCACTGTACTTACTGTTAAGGACCGCGACCTGAGTATGGCTTTTCAAAATCCTGCTGTGCTTAATAAGGAAATGAATAATCAGCTTTCGCTAAGTTACATTCCATATTTAAGTGATATAAAATATGGTTATGCAGCTTACGCACATACTTATGATAAGATAGGCACATTCAGCGGGGGAATACAGTTTGTAAATTATGGAAAGTTTGATGCCGCTGATGAAACAGGTGCCATAACCGGCAGTTTTAACGCAGCAGATTATTCTTTCAACATTGCTTACGCACATCAGATGGATAGTCTGTTTTCAATTGGCGCAACTTTAAAAACTATTTACTCGCACTATGAAGATTATAATTCGTTCGGTATGGCAGTGGATGTAGCTGCAAATTATTTCAATGCGGAGAAACAGGTTTGCATGACTATTATTGCCCGCAATGTGGGTTACCAGGTTACATCTTACACACCTGATAATCATGAACCATTGCCTATTGAACTGCAATTCGGGATTTCTAAAAAGCTGAGCAAGGCGCCATTTCGATTTGGTTTAAATGTTACTCATCTTGAAAAGTTTGACATCACTTTTGATAATCCCAATGATGCAACTGAAACCGATCCGCTCACCGGATTGCCGGTGGAAGAAAAAACAACAACAGCCAATAAAATTTTACGGCACTTCATTCCAAGTCTTGAATTAGTCATTTCAAAGAATTTTATGATACAGGCTGCATATAATTTTCAGCGTAGAAATGAATTGGCTTACACCACACGTAAATCAACTTCAGGCTTCAGTTTTGGTTTTGGCTTTGGTATTAAGCGTTTCACTTTTAATTACGGACGCGCTATTTACAACCTTGCCGGAGGCTCGAGTCATTTTACTGTTAATGTTGCTTTAGGAAATGCTGATAAAAAGTAACCTCGCTTACTGATTCATTTCAAAGAATAAAAAAAACCGCCAGCTCTAAATGCACTGACGGTTTAAAAAAAATGAAACTCCTAAATTTTAAATCACAGTTAACGTTATCGTTAAGCTGGTAATATTTCCATCACGATCAGTAATAGTAAAAACCCATCTTTCTGATCCTGCTACGTTGCGTGTAATAATAGTGTAGTCCTTTTCATAGTGGTTTTCTTCGGCAGTAGTCAGCGTGAAATTATCTTTTGTAGTTGTTGTTGCCGCTCCATCATAAGCATACGAAACATTAAATGTCTTCATATCATCTTCTGTTTTATCTGCAATAATTCCTACCAGCAAAGTATCGCTCATTGATACTGTGTCATTAGCTGAAAGGTAACCTGCCGTAGTTTTAAAAACGACTGTAGGTGGCGTGTGCGCATCATTTTCTTTTTTGCAGCTTGTAAATGCAGTTGCAGTTGCAATCAGTGCAACGCAGATGGTCATTGAGATTTTTGATTTTCTTGTCATGTTGTTTTTGTTTTTATCCCGATAACTATCGGGATTGATTATTGATTATTATTTAAAATGTGAAATGTAAATTCAAACTGATGTTGCGGCCTATGTTATAAATGCCGTAATATTTAAACCTTGATAAATGATCGTAATATTTTTTGTCGGCTAAGTTTGTGCAGACTAATGTTGCTGTAAGTTTTTTATCTCCGAAAGAAAAATCACTTCCGACAGCAGCGTTTATCAATAAATAATCTGCCGTAGCAGTTTCAAATTCTGCCGGATTATTTTGCGGAAATACATAAGTGATACCGCCTTTAATAAACCTTGTTGACGATTTATCTTTTTTTGTTGATTCGCATCTTACCTCCGCATTAATTTTGTTGGCCGGAATAAACGGAAGATAAGCACCGTCATCCTGTTTTGCTTCCAGGTAAGAATAGTCTGCTTTTATATCTAACCATTTTGCAGTTGCAGGATGATAGTCAATGGCTACTTCGCTGCCCTTTAATGTTGAATTGCTTTGAACATAATTGTAAATGTTGAATCCGACATATTCCTGCCCGGTTGGAGCGAGGTAGATGTAATTTAAAAACCTGTTGTAAAAACCTGTTGCCGAAAATTCAACCTGTTCTTTTAACTCATAAGTAAAACCAATTTCCGAACAAGTGTTCTGCTCTGCTTTCAAACCGGGATTTCCAACCTCCCATCTTGATGTTCCTTCATGAAGGCCGTTGCTGCTCAGTTCGGCAAGATTGCCCGAACGGTAGCCTGTGCTAAAGTTTCCTTTTATATTCAGATTTTCAAAAGGATTATATGCAAATCCTACGCTGCCATTAAGTGCATTCAGATTTTTACTGAAAGGTTGTATTTCACTTCCGGGTCCGTTAATGGTGCCTGTTTCGTAAGTATCAATTTGCCTGTTGTCATATCGCAACCCAGCTTCTAAAACAAGTCTATTAAAATGATGCTTATAGAATGAAAATGCTGCTCCTTCAAATGTGAGCGCATCAGGAATGATTGTTCGCGCTCCATAATTTTTATTGGTTTGTACCATCAACGATATACCATTGGTCCACTCACCGTTTAAACCGATTGGAGTTGTTGCCTGCACTAACAGCGAACCTGTGGTGAGAAGCATATCTAAACTGATTTGATTACCGCCTTCCTGTTCCTGGCGGTGGTTAACAACCAGGCCTCCGTTTAATTTTATTTTAGTTTTGTTTTTATAAAAAGAGTTTTCGCTGCTTAATACAATAAATGATACGATGTGATGTGGTCCGTCAAAAGTGCGGCTGATGCGTTCGTCAACAGTTTTGCGATTAGTGCTGTCAAATACAAAACCAAACTGGCTGAAAGAAAAATAAGCGCTGTTAATACTTGACCATTTACTGCGATTAAACCCAATAGATGCTTTTGCACTATAATCAGCAAATCGTGAATTAAGCACTCTTGTATTACCGCTGCTGCTGTAATCTGCATTGCTTTCTAAACCTGCGCGTACACGCCACCAACATTTTTCAGTTGTTTTTTTGATGCCGTAATCAGTACCAATACCAAGCGTATTACTAAGCAACTTTAAACTTACATCTTGCTTTAAAGTATTAAGCGGTGCAGGCTTTTCATCTATTACATTAAGCACACCGCCCATTGCATCAGAGCCGTACATTAATGTTGCAGGACCTTTTATTATTTCAATACGATCAATTCCGATATCACTCAATCCAAGCCCATGTTCATCCTGCCATTGCTGATTATCAAATCGTAATCCCATTACATTCACCTGCACACGGTTGCCATATAAACCACGTATAACAGGTTTCGAAATTCCAACCCCTGTGGTCAATTGGCTTACACCAGGAAGTTTGGCAACAGCATCGCTTACGCTGAATGCACCATTTTCTTTTAACTGCGAAATTGTGATTACATCTACAGTATAAGGAATTTCTTTAGGTGAGTTGCTTTGCGTTCCTATAACTTTAACCTCCTTCAACTCCATTTGCGATGGATGCATTTTTATATCGAATTCATTTTTGCCTTCTTTAAGATTTACGGTTGTAAAACCTGTCTCGTAACCAATGCGTGTAAACTGTATGAGTAAATTACCCTTGTGAAGCCTGTCAATGCTATAGGTTCCATTGGCATTGCTGTTAACCGCAATTTTTAGTTCAGGTACATATACGGTTACAGTTACCAATGGCAAATTACTTTCAGCATCAGTTACCTTTCCTGATAACGAAACCTGGCCAACAGCAATTGCAGGTAAAATCAATAAAATAATTATCCTTAATATTTTAATCAATTCATTCATCTGAAACAGACTTTAAGTCACAACAGCATTATAAAAATTGCTTTGGATCACTTAGTTAATATTACTTCAACAATAAAAATCAACTTGCGTGATAAACAATAGAATCTTTATCTCATTGAAAAGAAAAAGAAATGGCCATAAAAAAAATGATTTTAAACTTCGGGAGGCGGGTTGGATTTACTTAGAAAAACACTTTCATGCCGCGGTAATTTTAAATCACAGTAGGTAAAAGAAAAACAGGCGATTTTATTTTTTACGGATAAGCGATCTGTGGTTATATAATCGTATTGAAATATTTTAAGCCAGCTAAATGTGTTCTTTTGTGAGTGGTTTGTATCTCCAAAATTTATCTTTTGCTGATCTTCAAACTGAACCATCAATTGAGTTTCTGCATTATCTGCAACGCAATAAAAGTAAATGCGATTGCCTTTAACTTCTTCTTTTACCACATCATACCGGCAGCCGAGATAAGTAAATTCATCCTTATCATCGGTATATGCAAAGTGTTTATCGTTTACTTTTCCATTGGCATATTCAAATGATAAAATAACGGTTTGGTTTTTTGCAGATCCATTTTCAATCAATTCATGCATCCGGGCCTTCATGCTTTTTTGTATAGAAACAAAAACAACATAAAACCCGCCCATGTTATAAAGCAGAAGTGCAAGAAGCGATATGGTGACTAATTTTTTCAATTGAAATAATATCCAATATTAAAAATAAAAACCGGAGTTACAATGTTAATTCAGCCTAATTAACTTTTTGGTGATAAGGCACAATCAGTGAAAGTCCGATATTGAAAGAAGCCGCATAGGCAATACGTTGTGCCGCCATGTAATCTTTTTCAGGGCTTTCGCCTCCAAAGCCTGTTAATAATGATAATTGAAAGCCGGTGCGTAAAACAACACGGTCAAAATATATTTTTTGCGAACCCCACTCCATTCCTATTAAAAATTTCGAACCATCTGATTCAAATACTTGACGGGTAAGCGTGCTATAATCATCCTTTTTTAAATTCCACACTGTGTATTTAACCAATGAAAAATTCCAGGCAAAATAGTTGCCCAAAGGCGCTAATGCTCCCTTACTTTCTGTTTTAAATAATTTTATCTGAATGCCCGGAGCGCGCGAAAGAACACACTGAAACTTTTGATCTTCAGTGGGTGTTGGCCTCATGGCAATGTCTTCACTTTCGTTGAGATATTCATTTTGAGTTCCCACATTTATAAAATCATAATGTAGTCCAATAGCAACTCTTCGCGAGGCAACATATTCCACTTCAATCGTCTTGCGAAAGTTGAATGAAATAAAGCTTTGCTTCATGTTGGCATTGTAATTAAAAAGGGCAGGTGCAACACTTACATAGCCGCCCACTAAAAAACGTTGCCCCATATAGCCGGGTGCCTGTGCATTTAATTGATGCGCAGTAAAAAGTAATACAACAGTAGCTATTACTGTTTTACTTTTTCTTAGGTGATTTTTTAATTTGGTGTAGTGTGTCATATATGTTTGATTGAAGTACATCATTAGTTGAATTTTTTTTCATTATACGGTAATTGGTCATTGCTACTTTACCTTTTTCCAAATCAAAAACAACTGCATAATGCAGTGTTTCATATTGAGGCTTGGCTAAAAGGTAAGCATAAACAGGAATAAAAGGCCAGGTATAAATCATGAGGATTATATAGACATAATTAAAATATTTTTTTTCGCGCAGGTTAATTACCCCGCCCCAGTAAAAATATTTGGTATCATATTTTTTGATCAGGTCATTAAGACGCAGGCGATCGGTTATGGAAATTTCCTGGTCAATATCGGCAAAGCGTTTATCAATCCAGTCATTCAAAAAAGCAATGTCATTAAACCGTTCTGCATCATTTTGATTTAATTTATGCTGGCTGAGAATTTCCATTTTAAGGTCAAGTAATGCGGCATCTTTAATAAGCATATCTGTGTAGTCCAATTCAGAGGCTTCAGAAGCGAGGTATTTTATTTTTTGTCTTTTGCGTTCATCAGCTTTAAGAAAGTTAGGAGTAACTACAACCACTTTTTGTGCACTCAATGAATAGCCGTTTTTTGTAATCTCCCTGTTCCTTTTGCTTCGTGCAGCCGATTCTTTCTTTACCCGTTCCTTACGTTGCGCATCTGTTTCAGCATCCTTTTTCTTTTGCTTATCCTCGTTGTCTTGCACAAACTTATCATAGAGCTGAGTAAACTTTTCGTCTTTAAAATTTCTTACAAAAGCATATTTAAAGTAATCGGTTTCTGTTGTATCAAGTGCAATTTTTTCTTCCGTTTTCTGACTTTTAATCTTGTCGAGCTTGCTCATCTTTTCGTCTTTCTTCACAGTGTCTTTTGCAGCAAGCGATTGTGCGGCCTTTATATAAGCCGAGCGCGGCTCTTTCCTGAACATGTCTTTATTGAAATCATCATCCATAATAAGTTGTTTCAACAAACTCTCATTAATGGTTTTTAAATCTGCATCACTGTCGTGTTTTAAGCTCAGGTTATAATTGTAAGACAATGCCAGTACATTTAATTCCTGCGATTTCATTTGGTCTATCAGGTTATATAAACGGAATTGCTCTCCCTGTATGTTATCAGGCTTTTCAGTTGCCTTGCTTTTATCATCATTATTAGCATACTTACTGATGGAATAAAGCGAGCGCGAAATTGTTTTTTGCAGGTAATAATTATCAGGATAATCTTTCAGCAATAAATACGAAACATAAATAGCAGGTTCAAATTCGTTATCGAGATAATGTTCGCTCACTAATTCAAAGCGTGAAATAGCACGAATATTTGTAAACTCATCTTTAGAAACTATAAAATCTTTTTTTGTTTTTTTCCCTGCGTTGGCTGCTAATTTATCTTTGATCAACCCGCGTCTTTTTTCAATGCTTGGATGTGTACTGGTTTCATCATCCTCTTCGGGTGCCTTGATGGGATTTATTTTTTCTGAAAAATAAGATTCAGGAAATTTATAAAATTCAGTTTCAAAAAAAGACTTTTTAAATTCCACATCATCAAAAGGCAAATAACTGTACTGGAGTATATCAAATACACGGTCAAGATTATCAGTATTGTAATCAGTTTTCAGGAAACGCTCCATCCCTTTGGTATCAGCTTCGGTTTCATGCTCTTTTGAAAATTTACTTTTCGAAATTATTTTTTGATCGAATGACTGGTTACGGTAAACGCCTTTGCCTCTCTCTATCTCACGATTTTCAACATAAGCATTTATGTTGTGATTGTTTTCAAAATGTACAATCTCATGCGATAAAATAAAAGCTAATTGCGCTTCAGTTTCTAACTGTGCAATTAGTCCGGTGGTGATGTAGATGATTCCATTTTGAGTAGTGAATGCATTCACTGAAGTTGATTTGGCAGCATAGCAGCGCACCTTGGAGCGCAAAGTTGGATTGTCTTTAAGCAAAACGTCCATCACCTTGTTGCAATAAACAGTTACAGGATCATTGAACAGAATCTTACCGCTTGCCAGCAAATAGTCATTGCTGAAATTACTCGAAAGCAAAAACTCTGTTTTGTTCTTCGCAATACGTGCTTTCTCTTCCTTGCTGATGGTTTGCTTATCAGCCTCAAATTTTTCTGACGACAGTTGCAGAAAATCTTTTGGTATCGGGTTAACCGATTTTAATGGCTGATAATCATTCTTGAAATCCTGTGCAGTTATTTTGCAAAAACTTAATAAGCACAGCAGTAATACTGCGTTTCGAAATTGTTTTCTCATGATTTTAAAAGCTTTGTTAGCGGGTAATAATGGGTGCAATATAAATTTATTTTTAAGAAAGGAACGAATAGGAACAAAACCTACAAGGATTGTCCATTGAACTTTCGGAAAGTTGAAGGAACTTTCCGAAAGTCATTGCAGGTGTAAATAAAATTGTTTTTTTGAGGATGTTTGCATTTTAGAGAATGTTACCGTTCTTCTTTACTTTCGGAAAGATTCTTCAACCCACTGGTGGAGATAATTTATCCCGATTGATATTACCGTGGGTCTTTACTTTCGGAAAGTTCTTTCAACTTTCCGAAAGTTGACGCGAACAACTCCCTCGGGTTATAAATTTAAATCCTATTTCAAATACACACTGTTACTAAATTCAAATATATTTCCTTTTACGTCAGTAACCGTTACTCTCAAAATTTGTTCTCCTTCTTTAAAACGAATGCAAGTGATTTTAAGTAAATCATTTTTTGCATCGTAAACCGGTACAATTGGTTCGTCATTAACTGTTACTTTATAGGTTGCAATTCCTGAAAGATCATCACGAATTAAAAAAAGCAATGTGTCGTTATTTGAAAGCGTATCATTGGCATTTTGCCATACTACATTAGGCGGAGTTGAATCAATGGCTACTGCATAACTGCCTAAGGTGCGTATCAATGCACTAACAGCACCGTTTTTATACATGCCTCCAATGTTGGTGAAAGTGCTGTCTTTATTAACCATTATGATCAGGGCTTTGTCTTGTTCCTCTTTTGTTTTCAAATCGGCTTTTATAGAAATAGTGGCAGCAGTGCGTAGCGGAATTGTATTATCATTTACATTATGTATTGCAGAATATAATTTGGAATTCTTCCTCGTAACATGGTATTTCAAATCAATATCATCATACAATGCTTTATCTGAAAGCTGGAGTAAAAATGTTTTTGTTTTAAGATTGTAAGGCCTGTTAAATTTCAAATGCACCCACGATTTATCCTTTTTTTCAGGAAGAGATTTTTTTCCGTTGGCTTTAAAATAAAAATTAAGCATAGTTGAATTACCTGCATAATCTGTTAATATAAGTTGTGCATGATGCAGTTTCCTGGCATTGTAAATTCTCTTTATTGATGGAGATTGCGGCAGGTAAACACTGAATGAATCACCCGGCAGCCTGTAACATCTTTCATAAATATTTTTATTCAGAACTTTTTCGGCATAATCAATATGTGCATTTACGTAACGCGTTTCATCAAATGCAAATGTTTCAAATTGGTAATGCCATATAATTGAATCATCAATACTCAATTGCACTTTATAAATGCCAAGCTTGTTTAAACCTTCACCGGCATAATCATCAGCATTGTAACCAAACTGTGCATCGGCAGTCGTTTTCAGCGTGTCTTTTAAGGTAAGAATTATTGATTTTGTTTTTAGCATGTAATCATGATCAACTACTGTGGTATCAAAAAGTGAATCCACACCTATCAGTTTTTTATTTTCATAAATACATAAAGTCCGGAGTATTGGAGGGAGCGTATCATCAATTGCAAAACCAAAAAGCATTGGATTAATAATTTTTTCGGTAACGGCATCGCGCAACTCAAAATGCAAATGCGGACCGGCAGAGCCTCCCGAATTACCGCTTAACGCAATAATATCGCCTTGCTTAAACCGGAATAAATTGCTGTCAGGAAACAATTCTATTTCGAACGATTGCTTTTCAATTTGATTTTGCAAAACATAATTCGCAATGGTATCGCAGTAGCGCTGCAGGTGTCCATACAATGAAACATAACCATTCGGATGAGTGATGTACATAGCATTTCCGTATCCGAAAGCGCTCACTTTAATTCGCGATACATAGCCATCAGCAACAGCGTAAACATTTTTACCTTCTACACTATCAGTTTTAATATCGAGACCTGAATGAAAATGATTGCTGCGTATCTCACCAAAATTACCTGCAAGCTTTAAAGGAATATCAAGCGGTGAATGAAAATAATTTTGTGCCGAAGAAATTAAAAATGTAGAATTAAGAATTAAAAATAAAAGAGTTTTTAAAGAGTAATTTTTCTCCATTGTTATATTTGAAATCACGTCAAAGCAAAGAAAAACATTTGGTTTGGTTTTGACATGGATGTGATGTCAGACACGTCAAAGGGTGTCAGACATCTTTAGGAAACGCTAATCTTCTTTCAATCAACTTAATTTATTATAACACGATCATGGGTTTTCATTTCCAAAAAGTTTCTGAATGACATTCAGTGGATGTGGTTCAGGAGGAAACCTGTTGATGGTTTAGAAGAGGTTTGATGTGATGCAACCCACCCATTTATTCCCTACTTTTCATAAACCATTCTAATAAGTATAGGGTTTAAAAAACAAAAAGGGATTCTTAATTTTCAGATTAAGAATCCCTTTTTCAATTTTTATTTTGCCTGTACAAACAGTATTAATAACTTAAAATCACACTATTGGTTTTTCCTGATGAGGTCCAGGTTACTTTAAAACCATAAGCACAGGTAGAAGGAGTGGGATTTCCGTCAACATCAACACCGAGTGTTAACATAAAATCTTCATTATTTACGTGATGCACTAACTCGCCTGAGGTAAATCTCCATAACCCGCAATAAGTATTGGAAAGCAAAGGAGAATTATAATACGTAGTGAAACCATATCCATAGCGGTTAACTCCCCAGGTATCCGCTGAATTGAAACCATTAATTGTTGTATCGCCTTTGGCAGTAAAAGTGATGTGAGCATACTGTATGCCCGGATTTACGTTTGCCTTCACGTAATTCCATTCAGTAGTACGCGCACTGTTCCATGTAGCATTAAGATTGTTATCAAATGTAACGGCAATATTAAATGCTCGTTCCTGGTATTTAAGGCTTTTTGTGCTTAATAAAAATGCTATCCAATCGTTCCCGTTAATATTCTTAAGCGTTTTTACACCATTAAACATAATGGATTTATTATCGCTCTGCCTTGTAATTTTAAAATTGATAAAAGTTTCTGTAAGCACTGCGCCAGGGTCACTCCAATGCGTACCACTTGTTAGCTGCACTTTTATTTGTCCTGAACGCAGACGCGATGGACTGAAGCACGATGTAACACCATCGAAATTGAAGAAAAGAATTTTCTGTGCAATCTGCGATGAGTCAATTGTAACGCCACATAATGGGCTTGAAAGAATTTCAGGCATTTCTCCGCCATTCTTAAAGGCAGGTATATCGCCTAATGCATTATTTATATCATTGTCGGCCTGGTCAACTTCCGACTTGTAATTATTTGCATCTGTATTAAACTGTTCCACCTTAGGGTCTAAAGTGGCATTTTCCTTTTTGCAGGAAGTTATAAGAGCAACCGCACACAGCCCAATAATTCCTAAAATCAATAAGTGTTTTTTCATTTTCATTTTAATCAGAGTTTTATGTTTCATGCAAGGTAACTACTTTATATTTTAAAGCCAACGATGGTATATTAAATTATTCGTTACAGTTCAGCAGGTAAACTAATTGATTATTAAAGTATAATTTTTTAAACAGGTAAGTGTTTGCATCATCAATAATTTGAATTTGAATTACTTAACTTTTTTGAATTTTTTTGCAACTAAAAAATGGAAACATTTATATCAGCATTAATAGGCGTTTCAAGACAAATTAGGCACCTGAACAGTAACAATTATTCTTAATATCAATTTCAACTCAGTTGCGGGTTACGATCAAATGACATCAATTAACGATAAGCATAAAACTTTTATCTCGATTATTGGTTTGGCAATTTGAGAATTTGTGTAAATAATATTTTAGTATTCAAAATCAACGATTAGGTTTGTACGCTATTTATGATTTACCCCGATCAATACATCCATTACAAAGGCTACCAGTTAAACTATCGTAAATTCGGCAATGGTAGTAAGGCTTTGCTTGCTTTTCACGGCTTTAATCGTTCAGGCGATGACTGGGCTGCTTTTGAAAAATATATCGGTGACACCTTTACTATATATGCCTTTGATATTTTTTATCATGGCGATAGTCACATTGATGAAAAAATAGCCGAGCCTTATATCGGCAAAACAGAGTTAACTGAAATTGTAACACGACTAATGCGCGAAAACAGGATACAACGTATTTCGCTGATAGGATATTCTTTAGGTGGCAAAATGGTTTTATGTCTTATTGAAACCATGCCCGGACAAATTGATGATGCATTTATCATGGCGCCTGATGGAATTAAGATCAACTTCTGGAACAGTTTTGCTTCAAGGTCATTTCTGGGCAGAATTATTTTCAATCATGTTATTAATGATCCACGTTACATTTTAAAATTTTCATCGTTATTACTTCGCGCTAAACTCATCCATAAAAAATTAGATGTATTCATTAGAACACATTTGACTGATAAAGAACAGCGCGAAAGGGTTTTAAATATCTGGATACTTTTTAAAGATATGATTCCTGATAAAAGCCGGGTGCGCAAACATATTTTGCGATACAAAATCAACTTCCAGATGTTCTTTGGAAAATATGATGTAATCATTCCTGCAAAACCGGGAGAAAATTTTGCAAAGCAAATAGGGAAATCTTGTTTTCACTTGCTTGATTGCGGCCACAATATGAGCGGTATGGTTTACGAAATTTGTGAAGTGATCAATAAAAGTATTTCAAAATGAAACTGAGTAATCTATTTCAAAAAAATATTTCCGCTTCAATTATAATAAATGAAAAAAGGCCGCTGCTAAGAATCAGCGACCTTCCTAAGTGAAGTTTATACGTAACTAAATCTTCCGATGGTTATTTGATGTAAGTGCGCTCGTCAGATACGGTTAATACTCTGCGTCCTCTTTTTCTACGTGCTGCCAATACTCTGCGACCATTTGCAGATGACATCCTTTTGCGAAAACCGTGCTTGTTGCTACGCTTACGATTACTGGGTTGATATGTTCTTTTCATGATAATTTATTATTCAATATTGTTTTGGGAATTTGTAAGAATCGAAGGTAAACTTAGTTCGGAGTCTAATCTCCTTTCCTTACGGGGACAAAAATAGGAAATAAGAACAAGGCTAAAAGGCTTTTATTAAAAAGAATTTGAAAATAGTTATTAACAGTTGACAATCAATGATTTATGCAAAAAAAGCTGAAAATCTGCCCGATTTATTAAATTTTAAAGTGGCAGGTAAACCAATTTCTTAGTTTCGAAAAAATCTTCATCAAAATAGCTATTTAGTGTCAAAATGGAAATTTTTTTGGCAAAAAGCCTGATTTCTTCGTCAATGTCACCTCCTTTTAAACAAATCAGTCCGTTTTTGAGTTCATTTTGATTTTTCGGCTTTACTTTCTCATTTGACCATCTGACTAGGTCATTTAGGGGAGCGGTTGCCCGGCTTACTATAAAATCGAATTGAAATTTCACATCCTCGGCCCTGCTTTGAATCGCAATTACATTTTTCAATCCAATGCTTTTTGAAACCTCTTCAACTACTTTTATTTTCTTTCCGATTGAATCAACTAATGTGAATTTACATTCGGGAAAAAATATTGCTAATGGTATTCCAGGAAATCCTCCACCGGTTCCTATATCTAAAATTTCTGTTTGGGATTTGAATGAAATAAATTTTGCAATTGCTAATGAATGTAAAACATGATGCAGCATCAGGTTATCAATATCCTTTCGGGAAATCACATTTATTTTTTCATTCCACTCTTTATATAAAGTCGGCAGTTCGTCAAATTGTTTTTGCTGATGTTCAGAAAGTTCAGGGAAATATTTTTTTATAAGGATAGAATCGTTCATTTAACATGGCTTAATATTTCATCACTCATAGGTTTAACCTTTGAACGGAAGCGATGAATCAATTCTCCTTTTTCATTGAAAAGAAATTTTTCAAAGTTCCAGTGAATGTCTCCGGTGAAATCAGGATTCTTTTGTTCAATCAACCATTTGAAAAAAGGATCAATATCATCTCCCTTTACAGAAACCTTTGAAGCCATTGGAAATGTTACGCTATAATTCTTTTTGCAAAAAGCTGCTATGTCACTATTGCTGCCCGGTTCCTGTCCCCCAAAGTTGTTTGCCGGAAAGCCGATGATTACTAATTTGTCTCTATTTTCACTATACAATTTTTGCAAATCTTCATATTGCGGTGTGTAGCCACATTCTGATGCAGTATTCACAATCATTATTTTTTTGCCTTTAAAATCTGCGAGGTTTATTGTTTTACCATCAAGCGATTTTACTTTGAAATCGTAAATGCTTTGCGCAAGCACAGTCTGTGTTAACATTATGAAGAGTATTACTACCAGCTTTTTCATTTTAGAAATTAATTTTATGCTAAGAACATCTTTTTTTCATTTCATCAATCCATTCAAACAAAATGTTGCAATTAAAGTTTTACTAAATTTTTCGGATTTCAGATGCTTTTCCAATACCACTCTTCCGTTTTAATGGAAGTTTCTCTCTGGAACCAATAATCCTTGGTTACTATCTGTCCTGAAGGAATTTTTAGTTCACGATTAAACACTGCATTTATAGGGCTAAATGAAACATCTGTTACACCAACTGTAAATGTAGCGGGTGCCACAGGTGCTTCAATTGCGGGAGTTGCTTCACCTTCAACTGTTGCTGCAGGCTTTGCGGCAGCTTTTGGCGGAGGACTTGGAACTACCACCACAGTATATTTATTGAACTCCAATAACTGTTTTAAAAAAGCAACACGCTCGTCCGAACAGTTTTTTTCTACGATGCCACATTTAACATCGCCCAGGTCTTCAAAAGAATGTGTTGGATTTAATGCCATGATTTAACTTTGTTTTGAAATTATTGAGACCCAATTTAATTATAGCAATGAGTTAATATAATCGTACAGCATGCTTGCAAAACCTGTTAGTATAATTCCCGCCATGCAAATCATCAATGCTACTTTTGAAAAAATGCTTCCTTCAATTTTTGCAATTGGCTCATTATTTTCTTCAACAAAAATTGCTTTCACCACGCGTAAATAATAGTAAAGTGATACCACCATATTGAGCACTGCAATAATGATGAGCACATAATTTCCTTTGCTTGCTCCGGCTGTTACCAAAAACATCTTTCCGAAGAAGCCTGCTGTTGGCGGTATTCCAGCCAATGAAAACAATGAGATGGTGATTACCCAACTTAATGTTTTATTATTTTTATAAAATGCTTTATAGTCGCTGATGTTTTCTTTATCTGTTTGAGCCGATACCAGGGTTATCACTCCAAACGCACCTAAGTTTGAGAAAACATATACTATCAAAAAATAAATGCTTGCTGTGATTCCCATGTTATTTCCAGAAGAAATTCCGAGTAAGATAAATCCAACTTGCGAGATGGAAGAGAAAGCAAGAAAACGTTTGATATTATTTTGGCGAATAGCAAAAAGATTTCCAATGGTGATGGTCAATACAATCGTTAAGAACAACATATTGTACCAAACATTTGGTGCGTTTTCAAACAAAGGATTTAAGATGGAAATGAAAACAAAAACCATTGCAGCTTTTGATATCACTGATAGGTAAGCTGTAACCGGAACAGGAGCGCCTTCATAAACATCGGCTGTCCAAAGATGAAAAGGAACAGCAGAAAGTTTAAATGCAAATCCTGTGAAAATAAAAATCAACGATAACATTTGCAGCGGTCCGCTTGTGATCAGTTTTGGTAGCTCAGCAAAATTTAAAGTTCCTGTTGTTCCGTATATCATCGAAATACCAAACAACATGATGCATGATGCAAATGCTGATGATAGAATCATCTTTACAGCGGCTTCAGATGATTTCAATTTCTCAAGATCGAAATTTACAATTGCTGCTAAAGGAATAGATGCCAACTCCAATCCAAGATAGAACATTAAGAAATTGCCGCTCGAAATCATGAAAAACATTCCAAGCAATGTGGTGAGTAATAAAATATAAAACTCAACAACATGTTTGTGATTTTTAATCCATTCATAAGCTTGTAATGAAATAATTAAGGTTCCGAAATTCAAAATATTTTTTTCTAACGATATCAAATCTGTAGCATGGTGCATTCCGCTAAAAAGCCAGCCCGTGCCGTTGCCGATAAATCCAATTGCAAAATTAATGAGCAGTAAAAAATTGGTAAGATGGATAAGTGATGTGTTTTCTTTGATGCCATCCCACACTTTTAAAATCAGCAAAATAAAGATGATGAGCGATATGCTCAACTCGGGTTTCATCAATATGAAAAAGTCTGTATTCATTTTAATTTCCAATTGCTCCTCTCGCAATATTTTCCATTATTAATTGTGTGTCGGGTGATATTAAATTGATCAACCAAAATGGTGCAAGACCGATAGATAAAATTGCAACGATCAATAATACCGAAGCTAATTTTTCATTCCATGTTGCATCTTTCAAATGATTGAAATGTTCGTTTTTTATTGGGCCCATGATTGCACTTCCGGCAGCGCGTAAAATATAAACTGCCGTTACCACAATTGATGCGGCTGCAAGAATTGTTGCAATGCGATGAAAGGCATCAGGCCGTTGCCATGCTCCCATAAATACCACCATCTCTGAAACAAATCCGCTAAAGCCGGGTAAGCCGAGTGAACATAAACCGGCAATAATAAATACTGATGAAAGGAATGGAATCGTTTTTAGCAACCCACCCAATTCTTTTATTTGACGTGTATGCGTGCGTTCATAAATCATTCCGATAGCACCGAAGAAAAGGGCTGTCATCAATCCGTGAGAAACCATTTGCATCACTGCACCAATGAGTGCAGTTTTGGTTAACATTCCAATTCCAAGTAAAATAAATCCACAGTGACTCACTGAAGAATATGCGTTAATATATTTCAAATCTTTTTGCATCAATGTTGCAAACGCACCATATATAATTGCAATGGTTGCGAGCAATACAATGATCCAGGAATAATGTTGTGCAGCTTCGGGCATCAAATAAGTTGCAACACGCAAACATCCGTAACCACCCAGTTTCATTGATATGCCGGCAAGGAACATGGATGCCGCAGTTGGCGCTGATGAGTGACCATCAGGCACCCATGTATGGAAAGGAAACAATGCTGTGAACACTCCGAATCCTACAAACAAAAAAGGAAAAATAAATAATTGCATTTTTAAAGGAATATGTTGATGCGCAATTTTTAGTAAGTCGAACGTATGAACACCATTCCCAATATCAGTGTTAAAGTAAGTTGCAAGTAATCCAATCAAAACCAAAGCCGATCCACTCATTAACATCAAAGCAAGTTTCATTGCGCTGTATTCTTTTTTGCCGCTGCCCCAAATTGCTATCAATAAAAATTTTGGTATCACTGCCAATTCCAAAAAGAAAAACATCGTGAATAAATCAAGCGATATGAAAAATCCGTAAGCACCAACACTTAACAACATTAACAAAAAGAAAAATTCTTTAGTGAGCGTTTCCATTTTCCATGAGATAAGAATTCCGCAAGCGACTACAATTGCAGTAAGCATGATCATGATTACAGAGATTCCATCTACACCAATATAATATTCAATATTTAGAGCGCTGTACCAAGAGTACCGTTGTTCAAAAAGCATTTGAGCAGTGTTGCCTGCAGCTCTTTCAACATAATAAGAATACATGAGAGATGAAGCAAAGACAAGCTGAAGTAATGAACCAATTAATGCTGTCCATTTTATTTGTGTTGCAGTGCGGCAAAATAAAATTGCTAACGTAAAAAGTAAAGGAGAAAAAACTAATATTGATAAATCGGTCATTCTTTAATTCGTTAGTTCCATAAATAAACAAACAACAACATAAACCCTATCACTCCAACAAAAAAGTAAACAGCATATAGTTGCAATTTTCCTGATTGAAATCCTTTGATGAGATTCGAAATTTGAGCGGTAACAGTTGCCAATAAATTCATGAATCCGTCAACAATATTCTTGTCAATCCATGCAGCAGCATTTCCGATCATGTTAAAAATTATATTATTTGTGATGAACAAATAGAGTTCATCCATATAGAATTTTTTATGAGCAGCTGTATAAAATCCACCCAATGAAGTTGCAATTGATTGCGGTTTGCTGTTTTCACTTTTGTATAATTTGCTCGCCAATAATATTCCTCCGGCAGCAAGTAAAACCGGAGCAATTGAAAATACAATATCAATATGAGTTTCTATTGCGGCACCATCAGAAGTAACCAAAGACGATAATGGTGCAAAGCCTGCAAACACAGAAAATACAGCTAAAATAATTAAAGGTATTTTCATTGATAAAGTTCCTTCATCATGATCGGCATTTGCGTGAGATTCCTTACTCCAGAAAATGGCGAAATATAAACGGAACATATAAAATGCTGTGAGGCCGGAAGTAAATAATGCAACGAAATAGACAATTTTATTAGAATGAAATGCTGCCATCAAAATTTCTTCTTTGCTAAAAAATCCTGCAAATGGAGGAATACCTGCAATCGCTAAACATGCAATTAAAAATGTGATATGAGTAACCGGCATCAACTTTCTTAGCCCGCCCATATCTTTCATTTCATTGCTATGAACTAAATGTATTACAGCACCTGCACCAAGGAATAATAATGATTTAAAAAATGCGTGAGTGAACAAATGAAACATTGAAGCCATATATCCTAAACCACTTTCGCCACCATGTTGTGAAACTCCCAATGAAAACATCATGTACCCGATTTGCGACATGGTTGAATAAGCCAGCACTCTTTTGATATCTGTTTGTGTACAGGCAATAATTGCAGCAAGCAATGCTGAAAACGCACCTACGTATGTAACAACAGTTAGCGCAGCAACATCAAAAGCGAAAATCGGAAATAAGCGGGCAACTAAAAATACTCCTGCAACAACCATTGTTGCAGCATGTATCAATGCCGAAACCGGTGTTGGTCCTTCCATCGCATCGGGCAACCAAATATGAAACGGAAACATTGCCGACTTTCCTGCACCTCCTAAAAACACTAAAACAAGTCCCCATGTTAAAGCACTTATTCCAAAAAATGATGCTGCTGTTGAATTAATTAAATATGGAGAGTTTGCGTCAGTTAAGCGTTGAATGAGTGTACTGAAATCAAGCGTTTCAGCATTGTACGCTAAAATTAAAATCCCAATTAAAAATCCCAGGTCTGCAAAGCGCGTTACTATAAATGCTTTTTTGGATGCGGCAACTGCCGATGGCTTTTCGAAATAATATCCGATGAGCAGAAATGATGAAACACCAACCAATTCCCAGAAAATATAAATCTGGAAAATGTTTGAAGACAGAACCAATCCCAGCATTGAAAAAGTAAACAAAGAAAGAAATGCGTAATAGGTAGCAAATCGCTCTTCACCTTTCATATAACCTAAACTAAAGATGTGCACCATCAGCGAAACAAAAGTAACCACCACAATCATCATCATCGAGATCGGATCAAGCATGATTCCTAAGTCAATGGAAACATTGGGGGCGAACTGTAACCAGGTATATTTTAAAGCAAGGACAGGTTGAAAAATACCATTTACTTTTCCGGTAATAAAGAAATAATTGTACGCAGTTATTAAAGAAATGATTGTAGAAATAAACAATGAAAGTGTTCCGATAATTCCTGATGATGCGGTCAGGTATTTTCTGCCAAACAATCCCAACAACACAAAAGTTGCTAAAGGCAAAAGTGGAATTAATGCTATGTAGTAGTTCGGCATATATTTTAAAACTTCATCATATCAGCATCGTCAACATCAATTGATTTTAAGCTGCGATACAAATGAATAATTATTGCTATTGCCACAGCAGCTTCGGCAGCAGCAATGGTGATTATAAAAATTGTAAAAAATGTTCCGTCTAATTTATCTGCGTATAAATATTTGTTGAAAGCAACAAAGTTGATGTTTACACTGTTCAATATCAACTCTATCGCCATTAACATGGTGATCATATTTCTGCGGGTAAGAAAACCATACACTCCGATAAAAAATAATATCGTGCTAACAATTAATATTTGATTTAAACCAATTTCGTTCATGTTTTTGGTTTTGTTTTTAATGCAATTACAATTGAACCTATCATTGCTGCGAGTAATAAAAAACTTACAACTTCAAAAGGTAAAATAAATCCATGTTGTGTAATGCTCAACATTTGTTTTCCTATATTTTTTACAGTGGGGACCACAGCGATATTTGATGTCGGGGTAAATGTGTGGTTATAGATTGCTGAAATTACCAATGCACAAGCAACACAAGCCGCAAGTGCCGAAAACAAAGCGCTTATCAGTTTTGGATGTGGCATATCATCTCCTGAAGCATGAGTGAGAAAGATGGAAAAAATAATCAGCACCACAATTCCTCCAACATAAACCACAATCTGCACAGCGGCAATAAAATCGTAACTCAAATAAAAATAAAGTCCGGCAATGCCAAATAGAGAGAACAACAAATAAATAGCAGCACGGAAAATTTTCCTGGCTGTTACTGCTAAAATTCCTCCTCCCAAAATGATGGCTGCTAAAATGTAAAATATAACAATTGATGCGCTCATTCTATATTTCCAAGGGCTGCACCCTTGGCCATTATATTACGCCCCTCCAGGGCTTTTGTTTATCAATTTATAATTCAACATTCATAATTTTCTACTCCACTCCGTCCATCAATTTCGAATCAGGTTTATTTAATATTTTTTTCAACTGTTTTTTATCATAAACACTGTGTTCAAAGTTTTGTGACATCACAATTGCATCTGACGGACAAGCCACTATGCACAAATTACACATGGTGCATAAATCCAAATGATAAACAAATGTGTCTATCCTTTTTTTCTTTTTTCCGTCAGGCATTATTTCCTGTTTGGTAACAATTTTTATTGTTCCGTTAGGGCAGGCAATTTCGCAAGCCTGGCAACCGGTACAGCGGTGTTCGTTATTTTCATTGTGAGGCATTACCACTTCACCTCGAAAACGATCTGCCATTTTTAAAGTAGGCCTGTTGTCAGGATATTCTTCTGTTTGAATTTCTTTAGGATGGGTAAAGTAATATCCAGTCACCTTCATCCCTGTAAGCAAGGATTTTATTGATCTGTAAATGGTACTGAAATAATCTTTTAAAAACATCTTATAACTTTCTCCTGATTAATTTTTCATTTTATAAATGCCAACCCATTATCGCCATCACTGTTACTAAAATTATATTCACCATACTGATTGGCAATAAATATTTCCATTCAAGTGTAAGCAATTGGTCAACACGCAAGCGTGGAAAGGTCCACCTGAACTGCATAATTATAAATATGATTAAAAAGGTTTTTGCGAAAAACCATATTGACGATGGTATATAATCCATGATATGATTAAATGAATCTAAGCCACCGATGTGAAATGGCATCCATCCACCCAAAAATAAAGTAGCAGCAATAGCAGAAACAATAAATAAGTTTATGTATTCTGATAACAAAAACATTGCGAATTTCATTCCTGCATATTCTGTATGAAATCCACCGGTAAGTTCCTGGTCAGCTTCGGCTAAGTCAAAAGGAGCACGATTAATTTCTGCAGTTGATGCTATCACAAAAATTACAAATGAAATTATAATTGGAATATGTCCTTTGATGATCCACCATCCGTTTTGCTGACTCATTACAATATCGCCTAAGCTTAAACTGCCACTTAAAATAACGATTGAAATCAACGATAACCCAACTGATAATTCGTAACTGACAATTTGTGCTCCGCTGCGCATCGCGCCAAGCAATGAATATTTATTATTACTTGACCAGCCCGCCATTAGTATTCCGATTACACCTAATGATGAAACTGCAGAAACATAAAGCACACCGATATTGATATCGTAAAGTTGAAAATCTTTTGCAAAAGCAATGGGTGCTATAGCCATCATAGAAGCCACCACCATAATAATTGGTGCAAGATTGAATAAGAACTTATCAGAACTGTCAGGTGTTAAACCTTCTTTCAATAACAATTTTAAAGTGTCAGCAACAATTTGCAGCGTTCCTTTTGGTCCGACCCTATTTGGTCCCAGGCGAATTTCCATAAATGCGGCAACTCTGCGTTCCATGTATCCTAAAAAGAAACATAAAACAACCAAAAATGAAATTAGAGTGATACCAGTAATTACCATTTCGGTAACCAGCAATAAAAACGAATTTGAAATAGCTGCCGCAAGCAAATTATGAATATTGCTTGCTAAGGAAGAAAAACTAAATGATAGCAATAAACTCATCGGTCAATATCAGGAATTACTAAATCAACGGTTGCCATAATCGCAATTAAGTCTGCAATTTTTCCACCTTTTGCCATATCCGGTATAGCTGAAAGATTTGAAAATCCCGGTGAGCGATATTTAATTCTGTAAGGACTTGCAGCGCCATCACTTACTATATATACGCCTAATTCTCCGCGCGGAGTTTCTACACGCTGATAAAATTCTCCCTTGGGAAGTTTTATTACATTTTTTGTTTTGGCCTGGAAGTCGCCTTCAGGAATATTATCTATCAACTGTTCGATGATTGAAACTGATTGCTTCATTTCATGCATGCGCACCATATATCTCGCATAACAATCACCGGCCGTATCTAATATTTCATCAAACTTAACCTGGTCGTATGCTGAATAAGGATAATGTTTCCTGATATCACAAGTTACGCCTGATGCTCTTGCTGTTGGCCCGGTAACGCCATAAGAAATGGCATCTTCTTTAGAAAGTATGCCAACTCCTTTTGTACGATTTTCGAAAATTACATTGCCGGTCATAATGTTATAGTACTCCTGAAATTTATCTTTTATCTGTTTCAAAACTTCTTTGGTTCTGTTCTGAAAATTCGGATGAATGTCATACATCACTCCACCCGGAACCATATAATTTTGTGTAAGTCTTGCACCGCATGTTTCTTCCATGATTCCCATGATTGCTTCACGTTCTCTGAACGCATAGAAAAAAGGTGTAACAGCTCCAAGATCAAGTCCTGTACAGCCCCACCATAACTGATGCGATGAAAGCCTTGTTAATTCTGAAAGTATAGTGCGGATAACTTTGGCGCGTGCCGGCACTTCAACCTGCAATCCTTTTTCAACCGTTAAAGCGCATGCCTCATTATTAATATGTGCTGCAAGATAATCCATACGGCTGGTAGCAAAAATAAAATTGCGATAGGAAAGGCTTTCGCTCATTTTTTCGATAGAGCGATGTATATACCCTAAATGCGGTTGCACTTTATTGATGGTTTCACCATTGAGCCACACTTTTAAATGAAGCACACCATGTGTTGACGGATGTTGCGGGCCCATGTTGATAACGAACTCACCTTCCTCTGTAATGTAATCTTCTTCTATCAGTGCTTTCATAACTCAATCATGTTTTCATCAGCGTAATTTTTTCTTAGCGGATAACCCTGCCAGTCATCGGTTAAAAACAACCTGCGTAAATCGGGATGATTGATAAACTTTACTCCGAACAAGTCATATACTTCACGTTCGTTCAATTCGGCTGTGCGCCATATATTACAAACGGTTTCAATTTGCGCATTGTTGGGGTCGGTGATTTTTGCTTTAACCACCAAAGTATGCTTATGTATTTTTGAAAGTAAAAAATACACCATCATCAAATGGTCTTTCCAATCAATACATGTTAAACAAAACAGATAGTCGAAATCAAATTCGCTTTTTGTGCGAAGATCCTTCATAAATGGCAGCAACTGTTCAGAAGAAATAACAGCCGTTAAAAATTCACCTGATTCATCAAATGTTGATGAAGATAAAATTGCGGTGATGCTATTTTTTAATTCTTCGTTGGTCATCTGGGATCTTCAATTTTCTTTTTAAAATATTGCTCGTGTTTAATTTTTTCCTGCAACGTAATCATGCCATGCAACAATGCTTCAGGGCGTGGCGGGCACCCCGGAACATATACATCAACCGGTATTACATGATCAACACCTTTTACAACTGAGTATGTATTATAAAAAAAGGGGCCACCTGAAATAGTGCAGGCACCCATGGCAATTACATATTTTGGTTCGGGCATCTGATCGTATAAACGTTTTAGAACCGGTGCCATTTTCATAACAATTGTTCCGGCTACTATAATTAAATCCGCTTGTCGTGGTGTTGCACGTGCTACTTCAAAACCAAAACGCGACCAATCGTATTTTGCATCAGCAGCCGACATCATTTCTATGGCGCAACAGCTTGTGCCGAAAACCAATGGCCATAATGAATTAGAACGCGCCCAGTTAATTACATCATCTAATTTAGTAACCAATATTCCACCGGTATCCGTCTGATGGATTTGTCCCGGGAAAGTTAACGGACCTTCCATACTTTTATTTATTTCCATTCTAAAGCTCCTTTCTTCCAGGCATATAATAAGCCCATAAATAATATAAACATAAAAACTAAAATTTCGTAAAGCGCAGTCATTCCAACTTCCTTTACCACTACTGCCCAGGGATACATAAATACCAACTCTACATCGAACACTAAAAATATCAATGCAAATAAATAATAGCCCACATTAAACTGAATCCATGAAGGACCGGTGGTAGGAATTCCACATTCATAAGGTTCGCCTTTTTGCGGATTGCTTTTTGTTTTGGCTATTGCCAGCGACAATAAAATTCCTGCTCCTGCAAACGCCACTCCACACAGTATTAAAAGTATTATTGCTGATGAACCCATAATATTAAAACGTTAAAAGTATCGAATGTAAATGTAGCAACTATTAGATGAATCATGGCATGAAATAATTTGCGAACCTATAAAACTATTATAACAAGCAAAGCCGTTTTGTGTTTCAGGTCATAGTTATAATGCAAAAAACAATTTTACGGTTTTAAAAAAAGATTGATACTAAGAGTTTCATTGCTTGGGCGATATAAAAAAAATATAAAACCACATAGGTAGATAGAACACATAGAAAAATTCTTACTCCTTTTGTTTTTCTTTTAAAATATTCAACTCCAGGTAAGAGCCACCAGCATAAGTATTTTGTAGTCCATGTTGGGATAAATAAACGTGAGCAGTGCGGCAGTCCTTCTGGTTTCCACAACATAAAACAAGTGGTCTGGCCATTTCTTTTATTTCCTCAATCTTTTCAGGTATCAGCCGGTATGGGATATTAATTGCATTTTCAATATGCTCTTTTTCGAATTCCTTTTCATCACGCAAATCAATAATCACTACAGTAGGTGAGTTTAAAATATCTTTTATTTCCATATTCCTAAATTAATTTGCTCAATGCTAAATATTTTTTTAAAAATATCAAATGAAAAGTTTCATAAATTCAGGATAAACACCACATCACTAACTGCAACTAATTCTCATTTTGGTCTTCAAGTCCACCTTTAAAATTTAACATGCCGCTCATGAGGTCTTTAAATCTTACGCCTTTCTCCAATGACTTTTTACTGATTTGTGAAAACTCTGCAAGACCATGCAAACAAAATTCCATCATTAAAGTTTGCTCTTTGCCTTTAGCATCTGCAGCAAATTGCTTTACAACATCTTTCAATCCCGGCACACCGGACAATGCTTTTTCATATTCGCGTTCAGTTAAATTATTCAACACATCCAACTCATTGCCTTCATTAAACCAATCTAAAATTTCCTGGTAAGGATTTTCCTTCTTTGATTTTTTTGCGCGCTCAGGATCAGGAAAATGATTGAGAAATAATTTACGAACTGATTTTCCGATCAGCGTATAAGCGACAGCGCTAATGCCTTCCAACTCACCTTCGTAAACCAGCTCCACCTTTCCGGTGATAGAAGGAATAATTCCGTAAATATCTGAAACCCTGATGGCCGATAAGGTTTCTGAGTTCATCAACATTCTGCGCTCGGCCACACTGAATAAATTTTCATAAGCCGAAATAGTTAACCGTGCACTCACTCCACTTTTCTGATCAACATATTCGCTTGCGCGCGCTTCAAATGATAATTGCTCAATCAAATTTTTAACCAACTGAGGACAAGAAATTTTTTGTGACTGCTCTTCAGGAATGCGTGCTTCCTGCCGCGTAATCTGCTGCGCAGTTTCAATTGTTTTAGGATAGTGCGTCAATATCTGGCTGCCTATACGATCTTTCAATGGTGTAACAATTGAACCACGATTGGTATAATCTTCGGGGTTTGCTGTAAATACAAATTGAATGTCTAACGGCATCCGCAATTTGAAACCGCGAATTTGAATATCGCCTTCCTGCAAAATGTTGAATAACGAAACTTGTATGCGCGCCTGCAAATCGGGCAATTCATTTATTACAAAGATGCAACGGTTAGCGCGGGGTATCATTCCGAAATGTATCACACGTTCATCAGCATAAGTTAATTTCAAACTCGCAGCTTTTATCGGATCAATATCACCAATCAAATCAGCTACTGAAACATCAGGCGTGGCCAGCTTTTCAGAGAACCTCTCGTTGCGATGCACCCAATCAATCGGAGTATCATCACCTTTGTGCAACAACATTTCGCGACCATAAAATGAAATCGGATTTAATGGATCGTCATTCAATTCTGAACCTGCAATGATTGGCATGTATTCATCTAATAGATTTACCATCAGTCTTGCCATGCGCGTTTTTGCCTGTCCACGCAAGCCGAGAAAAATAATGTTGTGCTTTGAAAGAATTGCGGTTTGTAATTGAGGTATTACTGAATCTTCAAATCCTTTTATTTCATCAAAAAAACTTTTCCCTGATTTTAAAATCTGCACGAGATTATCGCGCATTTCCTGTTTAATATTTTTTGGTTTATAGCCTGAAGCTTTTAACTCGCCAAGTGTTTTTATTTTTTGCATGTATTTGATTTGATGATTATCAACTGAACCGTCATTGCGAGGCACGAAGCAATCTGTTGATGATTGCCAAATGATCCGTCATTGCGAGGCACGAAGCAATCTGTTGATGATTTGTAATTTTATTTTAACTATCTAAAATTCAATATGAGGTTTTATTGAAAACTCTTTAATATTCAGAGATCCTTGTAACATGAAAAGATTGCCCGCCCGTTCCGTTCGGTCGGGCTTCGTGCCTCGCAATGACGAGCCCCGGTATAACCATATTTCCATATTCCCCAATTCGCATACTCCCCTGTTTCCAATCACCTCACCGTCTTCTTCCTGTTCTTAATATAATCTTCAAAGATATATTCTCCCAACCCTGTAAGTGAACTGTAAAATGCACGACCATTATTAATGCGCGTAAACTCACGCACAAAATCCTGTAAGTAAGGATCATTTGCAATCATGAATGTTGTAACAGGAATATTCAAACGTTTACATGCAGCAGCCATGTTGAAGCAACGATTGAGAATTTTTCTATCCAAACCAAAACTGTTTTTGTAATAGCGATTGCCTTCTTTTAAACATGTTGGCTTGCCATCTGTGATCATAAATATTTGCTTGTTGGGAGCTTTGCGTCTTCGCAATAAATCCATTGCAAGCTCCAAACCTGCTACTGTATTGGTATGAAACGGTCCAACCTGTAAGTATGGAAGATCTTTAACTTGTATCGGCCAGGCATCATCGCCAAAAACAATAATGTCTAAAGTATCTTTCGGATATTTTATTTTGATCAACTCGGCTAATGCCATAGCAACTTTTTTTGCAGGAGTGATTCTATCCTCGCCATATAAAATCATGCTGTGCGAAATATCAATCATCAACACAGTTGAGTTTTGAGTTTTGTATTCGCGCTCTTGTATTTCAAGATCATCTTCAGTCAAGTGAAACTCATCAATACCATGATTAATGTGGGCATTGCGAATTGATGTTGAGTAATTGATCGTATCCATCGAATCGCCAAACTGAAACGGACGCACATCACTGCTCAATTCATCACCTTGCCCTGTATAGGTTGTTTTGTGATTACCTCGCGTTGACTTTTTCAGCTTGCCAAAAATTTCTTCCAAAGATTTTTTTCTGATGGTTTGTTCACTCTTTGAAGTGAGTTGATGCACTTCATCGTTGCCATCGTTTTTAATGTAGCCGTTGTCTTTAAGGTCTTTGATAAAATCAGCCATGCCATATTCGGGCGTTGTGAATTTATATTTGCGATCTAACTCATTCATCCAGCTCAATGCTTCGCTCACATCGCCTGCAGTGTATTGCAGCAATTCAAAAAAAAGCTTCAGCATTTTATCAAATGTTGAACCTTCTTCTCCGGGAGTATATTTTGTAAAGCGTAAACCGAGCATTAATTAGTTATGAATTTATTATATGAGAGAAACATATTTGATGTATTAAAGTTTTGCGAAAATCTTTTGCGTGTACAAAATTAGAACTATTTCATATTAATCAACTCTTTGCAAATCATCTTTGCTAATGATGGTCCCTCATAAATAAAACCTGTATATAACTGAATGAGGTCAGCACCAGCATTTAATTTTTCAATTGCATCAGCGGGCGAATGAATTCCGCCAACACCAATTATTGCAAACTTCTTGTCGCTTTTGTTTGCAATATATTTTATCACTTCTGTGGAACGTGTAGTTAATGGCTTGCCGCTAAGCCCGCCTGCACCACAGGTTTCAACAATATTTTTTTCTGTCTTTAAATTTTCTCTTGACACGGTGGTGTTGGTTGCAACTATGCCTGCAAGTTTCGTTGTGATCACTATTTCAATAATTTCATCTAATTGTTCATTGGTAAGATCGGGAGCAATTTTTAAAAGTATTGGTTTGGGTTTTACTTTTTGATGATTGAGATGTTGCAGGTGATTAAGCAAATTAGTCAAAGGTTCTTTATCCTGCAAAGCCCGCAAACCAGGCGTATTAGGTGAACTCACATTCACCACAAAATAATCAACCACATCAAACAAAACATTAAAACATATTTCATAATCACTAATAGCATTTTCATTGGAGGTAATTTTATTCTTGCCGATGTTACCTCCTATAATCACATTTTTATTTCGCTTCCGTAAACGATTTGCTACAGCCACTACACCTTCATTATTAAACCCCATCCTGTTGATTAATGCATTATCAAAAGGCAAACGAAACATACGCGGCTTTTCATTGCCCGCTTGCGCAACAGGGGTTACTGTTCCTATTTCAATAAATCCAAAACCAAATGCACTTAACTCATCATACAATTTCGCGTCCTTATCCAAACCTGCTGCAAGACCAACAGGGTTTTTAAACTTCAAACCAAAAACCTCACGTTCTAATTTTTTATCCTCAATACAAAATATACTTGCTGCAATTGCTTTTGCAAAAGGAATTTTAAAAAGTATTTTAAGTGTATTGAAAGTAAAGTGATGTGCTGTTTCAGGCTGCAGTTGAAACAGCAATGGCTTGAGCAGTGATTTGTAAATCATTGCGCAATATTAAATTAAAAAAGGAAGAGGCAAGACGCAAAGAGCAAGGGGCAAGGCAATAAAACAATTGAATGATAAAACAAGAAATCCTGCAATCCTTTAATCCAATATATTTATAGTGAGCTTATACTTTCGGAAAGTTCCTTCAGCTTTCCGAAAGTTTCATAAGCACCAAACACCCCATTTTATTTTATTTTTAAAGTAAAGCTTTAGTAAACATTTATTAGTATCATTAACATCAGAAATTATTTCCTAAAAATCATTATCATGAAAACAATCATAACCACATTTCTTCTCTGCATTGTAGTTTTTTACTCACATGCACAAACAATTGTTTACCATGAAAACATGGAAGTGATTGACAGCATTATCTCTAACACGCTTACCTCTAATGGCAATGTTGCATTCAATGCTGATACAGCTTTTCATCATGACGGCAATCAAAGTTACTATTGCACTTTTGGTATAGGAGATGTTGCAACCGCAACCACTGATTCTTTCGATCTCACAGGTAACACTTTTGTATTATTAAAATTCTGGCATATCTGTAAGGTTGAATTTTTTGACCAGGGCCTGGTACAAGTTTCCAATGATGGAGGTGCTACATGGATTAATTTAACCTGTTCGCAATATCTCGGAAGTTCTAATTTTTGTTCACAGGGAAATAAATTTACCGAAGCTGCTTACAATACATGGGTACCCGGATCACCAACTGTGCCTGATTCAACCTGGTGGAAAGAAGAAACATTTGACGTAAGTACAATTTTAGGCAATGTTACTAACGCTATGATCAGGTTCAGGTTGGCTGATATGAATAACAATGGAATGAGCGGTCGTTTCGGTTGGCTTATTGATGACATCCGCGTTATTGCAGCACCTTGCGAACTTACACCACCTGTAATTACTTTAATTCCACCTGTTTTGCAAGGTACGGTTTATGATAACGGACCTTATACCTATTCTGTTACTGCTACCGACAATTCAGGTATTGGTGCTGTATTAGTTTCAATAAGCGTTAATGGTGGTGCTCCGGTTAACGATACTATGAATAATCCTGCAGGCAACAGTGTTTATACTGTTACACCACCTGATACATTTGCCGTTGGCGATTCTGTATGCTTTAGCTATATAGCTTATGATGCGACTAATTGCGCAAACAGCACAGTTTCACAAACCTTTTGTTTCAAAGTATTGCAAGGCGAGCTTTTATCATATTGTGATAATTTCGAGATTGCTAATACATGGATTGATTCTCTTATATCAGGTTCGCCCTGGCAATTAGGCACACCAAATTATGGATCAACCAACAGTGCTCATTCAGCGCCTACTGCATGGGACATAAGCTTAAATAGTGCTTATCTTCCCAATACTCAATCTTATCTTATTTCACCGGGATTTGATTTCAGCAATATCGGAAATGCAACATTAAAGGTATGGATGAATTACAATACTCAAAACAACTACGATGGTACCCGTGTAGAATATACCTCTGATGGCGGTGTTACCTGGGCAACATTGGGAACCTACAATGATCAGAATGGAATTAACTGGTATAACTCTTCCAATCTAAACTCAAGTGGAAAGCCAGGCTGGGCGGGGAATTCAAGTGGATGGAAACAAGCTACGCGAAAACTTATTGAACCGGCTTTTATCCTTAATGCTTTTCCTATTCAGTTCAGGTTTGTTTTTATCTCAAATGCATCAACGCAATACGATGGATTTTCAATTGATGACTTTTGCCTCACCATTCCTGCCGCCCATGAGATAGGTGTTACCAATGTAGTTTTTCCTTCTTCTTTATTTGCAATCGGTACAATAGCTACGGGAAAAATTGTAGTTAAAAATTTCGGTTCTCAAGTTGCTTCTAATTTTTCTATCAATTATAAATATAATGGAGTAGCGGGTGTTCCTGTAAATTATAGTGGTTCACTCATACCCGGTGCAAGTGATACAATTGTTTTTGCGGGCATTACCATTGTATCAGGCGCACAACCCTTTTGCGGATATGTATCTTTTAATGCCGATACCAATCAACTGAACGATACAATGTGTCTTGTACTTGTAGGTGTTCCGTATGCAAGTATTACTTACTGCAACGACTTTGAAACTAACCCTGGCGACTGGGCAGCAGTAAATGTAACCGGTAATTCACAATGGGAATCAGGAATGCCTAACTACGGCACTACCAATACAACTCACAGTGGATTAACAGCCTGGGATATTAATCTTAATGCAGGTTATAGCGGCACAAGTACAGCGTATTTATATTCTCCCTATTTTGATCTCACTACAGCGTGCAATGCAAGGCTTGAATTCTGGCAAAATCGCAATACCACAATAAATTATGACGGGGCAAGAATTGATTTTTCATTAAACGGAAGTACATGGAACACGTTAGGAGTTTACAATGATCCATTAGCTACAAACTGGTACAACCGTTCATATATTTATTCCTCCAACAAACCCGCCTGGGATGCTACTTCATCGGGATGGATTAAATGCACTTATAATTTAAATGCATATAGCGGAACACCCATCATTCAGTTACGATATGTGTTTACTTCAAGTTCAGGTTCAGGGGGTGACGGAATATCCATTGACGACATTTGCATCATTCAGCCTCCGGTTGATGATATTGCACCGGATGCTTTCGTGTCACCTGCCAATAATCTTCCTGCAGGGCAAAACGCTGCGGTTAAAATAAAAGTGAAAAATTTAGGCTGTAATCCGGCAACAAATTTTGATGTTTATTATTCCCTAAATAATGGATCTCCTTTTGGACCATATACTTATAGTGGTGCAGCAATAAATCCAAATTCAACGGTAACAATAAACTGCGATTCTATCCTGGTTCCGTTAGGGCAATATAACTTATGCGCATGGACCTCTTATTTTCCTGACTCGATTAATGTAGATGACACATTATGCGTAACGCTAAAAGGTTTAGGTATTGATACTTTAAACTACTCCAACGATTTCGAAGATTCAAGCGCTACCGATTTTACCTCAGTGAGCACAAGCCCCGGCACTGCATGGGAATGGGGAGCACCGGCTTACGGCTATACAACAGGAGCTTATTCAGGTACAAAAGCATGGGACATTAATCTCAACACAGGTTATGGAAACAATGCGCATTGTGAATTGATCTCTCCATATTTTGATCTTACCAAAGCAATTAAAGTTCGGGTATATTTCAGGCAGAAACGCAATACAGAACCTTACCAGGACGGTATGCATATAGAATATTCGCTTAATGGCGGTAACTGGACTTTGTTAGGATATATAAACGATCCCAATGGAATCCGCTGGTATAATCATATTCAAAACTGGACAGGCACACCCGAATGGGATGGCCTGAGCATTGGCTGGCGCAGATGTGAATATGACCTTAATGGCTTTGACAGTTCAGGTGTAATGAGGTTCAGGTTTGTTTTTACCTCTGATGGTTCTTATACTTTAGACGGAATTTCCATTGACGATTTTTACGTTCGTGAGGCCCCACATCATGATGTTGGAGTAGTTTCATTAAATAATGTTTCTATGGGATTTCCTGTTGGAACTACCTATACACCAACAGTTAAAATCAAAAACTTTGGTTCGCGCACTACAGATTCAATACCGGTAGTGCTTGTAGTTAATGGCAGCTATGTCACCACTCAATATTATCCTTCGCTTTTACCTTACGATTCAGCAACGGTTGCGTTCGCAGGTGCAAGTTACATTCTGCAGGCAGAAATCTTAAACGTTTGTGTTTACACGGATCATATAAAAGATTGGGTGCATGATAATGACACGATGTGTGCAGAAGTTGCAGGCGTGCCGCTTATTATCCCTACTTACACCAATAATTTTGACAGCATTAATGATGGCTGGGTAAGAACTTCAAATGATACAATAACAAAATGGGAATTAGGAACTCCAAATTACGGAGTTACGAATAGCCCTCATTCACCACCGAATTGCTGGGACATTAATTTGAACAGTGCCTATCATGAAAATGCAAATTGTGCTCTGTACTCTCCGTTGTTTGATTTTACCAATGTTGTAAACGCCCAACTATCTTTCTGGTTAAATTATAACATCCGGCCAAATTATGACGGAGCAAGATTAGATTACAGCATTGATTCAGGGGCAACATACAATACATTAGGTTCTGCAAGTGGTTTAGGTACATCAAACTGGTATGACTATAGTTCGATATATTCAAACGGTAAGCCGGGATGGTCGGGGAGTTCAGGTGGATGGAAATTGGCTAAGGATACCAACCTTTTATTTCTTAACACTATTACTACACCTGTTCGGTTTCGCTTCGTTTTTACCTCTTATTACAACTCTTATAATTACAATGGATTTTCAATGGATGACTTTTCATTGTACTGTCCGGTAGTTGCAAGTGCCGGTGTTGTTAATATAAATGCGAATAGCGTTTGTGTGCCAGGAATAGAATATATTTCTGCTGATTTTCGTAACTTAGGTAATATACCTTTGAGTAATGTGTTAATAACACTAAAAATTGACACCACAATTATTGTAACCGATACAATAAATCCCATACCGGGTGGTCCGCTTAACTACAATCAGCAAAGTTCTCACTTGTTTAGCATTCCTGTTAACTTAACACCGGGACACCACAATATATGTTGTTATACAAGTTTTCCCAATGGTGTAAACGATAACTATCCACCAGATGATTTAATGTGCAAGCCAATCATAGTATTAGACAGCACATCCACATTTCCTTATTGTAATGATTTTGAATCGGGAACAAATTGGTTATCAGTAAATACGCTTAACTATAACATTGCAGGTAGCTGGCAACTTGGAGATCCTAATAAAACAAATCTGAATAATGCATATAGTGGAATTAATTCATGGGTTACTTATCTTACAGGCAATTACCCGAATCTGGATAATTCTGCACTTTTATCAATCATATTTAAAGTAGATTCAGGTAATTGTTACCAACTGAGCTTTTGGCACAAATACTTCACACAAGCCAGTCATGATGGTGGCGCAGTGGAATATAGCACTGATTGTGGAGCTACATGGCAAGTATTTGGTGCCGTAAATGATCCTGTTAATTGGATGAACAGTTTTAATGTTTCTGCATTGAATTCAGCAGGCTGGTCTGGTTCAGGAATAACCTGGGTTCAATCTTCTCATATCTATTCATCTTATCAAACCGGCACGCTTATTTTCAGATGGCGATTTGCTTCTGATGCATCATATACAACTCAAGGCTGGCAAATAGATGATGTTTGTTTTGAACAAATTGCCTCTCCTTGTTATCTTGGTTTGGCTGATCATCATTCAAATGAAATATTCCTTGATCAAAATATTCCTAATCCTTCTTCGGGTGCAACTGAAATTCCATTTTACATTCCGCATAATGGAAAAGTAATTTTAGAAATAAGAAATGTGCTGGGAGAAATTATAAACGTGCCGATTAATAAATTACTAAATGAAGGAAAACATACCGTTACAATTAATGAAGGAGTGCTGCCTGCAGGTGTTTACAATTACACTTTGAAGTTTGAGCAAAGGCAATTAATGCGAACAATGATTATTATAAAATAAGTTATTGCTCCGTTAAGCCGTAATCGCTTTCTTCTTAAAGTAATCGGCAGCGCGCAGTTCTTTGCTTCCTAAAACGTATTTGTAAAAACCCTCTCCCGATTTTTTACCAAGGTTGCCCGATGCAACCATATTTACTAAAAGCGGACAAGGAGCATATTTAGGATTCTTAAAACCATCGTAAAGCACATTTAAAATAGAAAGCACTACGTCAAGTCCAATAAAATCAGCCAATTGCAAAGGCCCCATTGGATGAGCCATGCCAAGTCGCATCACCGTATCAATTTCTTCAACACCTGCCACACCTTCATACAGTGCAAAAATGGCTTCATTGATCATGGGAATTAAAATACGATTGCTGATAAATCCCGGATAGTCATTTACTTCTGTTGGAATCTTCCCAATCTTAACACTAAGTGCTTTTATTGTATTGGTTACTTCTGTAGATGTCATATAACCGCTGATTACCTCCACCAGTTTCATCATGGGCACAGGATTCATAAAGTGCATGCCTATTACTTTATCACCACGCTTGGTAACCGCGGCAATCTTAGTGATTGAAATGGATGATGTATTAGTTGCGAGAATGCAATCCTTTGGCGCAAGCTCATCCAACTCTTTAAATATGGCCAACTTTATATTCAGATTTTCAGATGCTGCTTCTATTACGAGGTCAGCCGATTTTATACCTTCCGAAACTTTTGTAAAAGTGGTAATTCGGTTAAGCGAATTTACTTTTTCATCTTCGGTAAGAATAGCTTTTGCTACCTGCCTGTCCATATTACCGCTTATGGTTTTTATGGCGCGTTTAAGTGCATCCTCAGAAATGTCAATCAACGATACAGTGTATCCGTATTGCGCAAAAACATGTGCAATACCATTACCCATAGTACCCGACCCGATTACTGCTATGTTTTTCATGTGTGAATTTTAAAGCCTGTGTTAAGAAAACCCTATTACTTATCAATTAAGCTGCAATGGGTAACAAAAATTTAAAGCCTGATTAAAAATGAGGGGCAAACGTATGTCATTCTTTTAAATATCAAAATAAAAATATATTTCAGAGTAAAATATGCAATGAATTTAATTCTTACAAAATTACACATTAAAAATTTAGCATGTAAAAGCTCAATGCAATATAAATGTTTGGTATAAATTATAATTGATTTCCTCATATAAGCTACATTTCTAATCTTCATTAAAAAGGAGTTGTTTCATAAGAAACAACTCCTTTTTATACTGAAAATGGGATAAATTAGTACACTTTAAAACCTTAAATTTTATTTCAAATCTTAGTAGAAAAGTATTACGATAAACCTATACCTTATTACCTTATTCTTCACTAAAATAAGGTAATAAGGTTGACCCTGACTTTAGATTTTTCTACTAAGGTTTATTATCTGTCAATGATTTTGACTCAGTTTATTTGTACTAATTTATCACATTTACAGTATAATAAAAATGCTTATTACTGCTTTATCAATCTAACTTTATCAAGTTACTCAATTGATATTTTTTCAATCCAGTTCTTATCATTGGTATGATAACGGATAAAATAAAGTCCTTTTGGTAATCGCGATAGATTAATATCAAAAGAGCTCGCATTTCCACTCACCTTTATTTCTTGCTTGAACACACATTCACCAGTCATGCCATACACCTGCATATTTACATTGGTGCGGATAGTTTCATCAAAGCTAACAGTGAACCTGCCATCGGATGGATTTGGAAAGATAACAGAGCTTGAAACCTCAGGTTGAGAATAATCAGCCATGCGCACCGATGGTTGTGTTATCACCACACTTGCTGATTTCGTGCATCCATTTGCATCGCTAACTGTTACAGTATAGGTTCCAGTAATAAGTCCTGTTACAGTTTGCGATGTCTTAACCGGCACCGTATTCCATGAATAAGTGTACGGTGATACGCCTCCGCTTACGTTGGCTGTTGCAGTTCCGTTATTGCCTCCTAATGTTGTAACATTTGTTTTGGTAATTGATACGTTTATCGCAGCAGGCTCGGTGATATTTACAGATGCTGCTTTTAAACAACCTTTGCTGTCAGTAATAATAACTGTGTAAAGGCCTTTCTTTAATCCTGTAACTGCAGGAGTCGTCTTAACAGGAACTGAATTCCATGAATAAGTATAAGGAGGTGTACCGCCCGAAGCTACTGCATTAGCAGTTCCGTTAGTTCCGCCAAAACATGAAACATTTGTGCTCGTTGCAGTTGCAGTTATAGCAGTTGGTTGACTAATCGTATTTGAATATTGGCTCGTGCAGCCTTTGGTGTCAGTAACAGTTACTGTATAGGTTCCGGCAGCAAGCACATTGATCCTGTCTTTTGTTGTGGCTCCGCCAGTCCATAAATACGTGTAAGGTGCCGTACCTCCCGAAGGAGTAATGTTAATAGAACCGGTTGTACCTCCATTACATTTTACATTGGTAACCACCCCTGTTACCAGGATTACTGTTGGCTGTGTTAAGGTAACTACTGCGGTTTTTGTACAGCCATTAGCATCACTCACCGTTACAGTATAAACACCTGCGGCTAATCCGCTTGCAGTAGCTAATGTTTTAACGGGTACCGTATTCCAACTGTAAGTATAAGGAGCAGCACCACCACCTGCAGCAACTGTTGAAGTGCCATTACTTCCACCAAAACAACCTGGGTTTACACCCGAAACATTTGCAATAAATGCAGATGGTTGGGTAAGGGTAATGAGGTTTGAGTTGGTGCAACCCCCGTTGCTAACTGTTACAATATATGTTCCGGCAGTTAAGCCTGAGAGGTTTTGAGTGGTAGCGCCATTATTCCAAAGGTAAGTGTATGGACCTGTACTTCCGCCCACAGTCAGGCTGATGCTGCCAATGTTTCCTCCATGACACCTGATATTATAACCGCCTGCAAAAATGGGGCTGCTAAGCGTAAGGATCAACCCGTTACTTGTTGGCAATACCACGGTGTCCATCCTGGTGCAGCCACTTACATCAGTAATGAGAACAAAACTGGCGTTATAATAAGAAAGTCCCGTTCCTGTCGAAGTAGTTTGCACCGGTGTTGTTTGCCATGCATAACTGTAAGAAGTTCCACCTGATGGAATAACTGTAGCAATACCATTGTTTTTACTACAACTTGGCTGCTGTATTACCTGGTTAGTAAATGATAATGTACAGTTTACCGTTAGTGTAATGTTCAAAGATTCACTGCAACCATTGGTATCAGTAACTGTAACTGTATAGGTTCCCACTGCAAGTCCTGATCTGTTTTGAGATGTGCTGCCATCGTTCCACAGATAAGCGTAAGTAACCGTTCCTCCTGTTGTATTAACGTTTATCGTTCCGCTGTTGGGAAGTGCTGATGTAGGATTAACCTGGGTGGAAGTTAGTGACAGAACGAGAGGCTCCGTTACTGTTGAAGAGCATGTTGCCGTACATCCATGGGTATCAGTAACTGTTACCGTGTAAATCCCTTTAGTTCGTGAGCTTTGCGATGCGGTATTGGCACCATTGGACCATAAATAATAATAAGGTGCAGTCCCTCCTGAAGCAGTAACACTAACCGTACCGTTGTTTGAATTGAAGCAACTGTTGTTAGTAGATGAACAATTTACAACCAGTGCTGCAGGTTGATTAACCGTATAGCTTGCGCTTAATGAGCAGCCATTTGCATCACTAACTGTTACAGTATAGGTACCGGCTGAAATACCTGTATTTGCATTGGTACTCTTGCCATTGGACCAGTTATAACTATACAGTTCAACACCACCGGATACATTAATCACTATGGAACCTGTCCCTCCATTACACAATACATCTGTAACTATTGGATTTATTATTACTGCAGGTGGCTGTGTAATAGCTATACTGGTTGCTGTTGTACATCCTCTTGAATCTGTTATGGTACAAGTATAAGTACCTGCCACTAATCCGCTTATATCCTGATTGGTTGAACCATTGCTCCAGTTGTAAGTATATAGAGGTGTTCCTCCGTTAACTGAAATATCAATTGAACCTGTTGAATTTCCGTTGCACAATACATCTATATGATTTAAAGTGTTTTCAACTACTGATAAAGCAGCCGAAGGTTCTCCAACAAATATACTATCTAATGATTGGCAATAAGGAACTGAGGGACTTCCCTGATGATCTGTAAGTACTAAAATATATGTTCCTACAGGCATCCCGGTTATAGAATCAGAAGTTGCTGAATTAGTAACATCACGCAATAAATTATTAAAGCCTGAGTCATACCATTGCCACCTGTAATTTGGAGTACCTCCGAATGTAACATTTGCAACTACTTTACCCGAACTTCCACCAAAACATTTTACACTGTCAAAACTCAATACAGACTGAGCAGCCTGAATAGTACCGAAGTCAATATCTGATATTCCGGTTGTGGCTGTGCAACCACCCATAAACGGAGGTAACGTAACAATCACAGTTGCTGCAACAGAACTGCTTACAAACACACTATCATCTGTATTTGTTGGTGCAGTTAATCCTACAAATTCAAATGTGGTTCCAAGAGGATAGCCACCTGAAAAGGCTGCTGAATCTTTTACATGAATATAGAAACCAGGATTATTTGAACACAATAAAGTATCACCTTCCGATAAAAATGGTTTAGGAGAAGATAATAAACTTACTGATGAGCTTAAGGTTTGATTGCAACTTGAATTGGGGTCTGTAACTAAAACCGTATAAACAGTATTTATAACCGGAGATGCTGTTACCGTTTTACCGGTAGTTGTATTTAAACTAACTGATGGAGTCCATGCATAAGTGAACGGTGCGTTATAAGCAAACGTTATGCTCCATCCGCCTGAAATATTTCCCAAATCTCCCCCTGCATCATCAACGACATATAATTTCCATGAGCCGTTAGGATTCGCATTGAAACTTGCCAGTGTTGCACTGCCGCTTACACTTCCAGGTCCCGGTGCGGGATAATTATCAGCAGTAAGGTCGTTAGTAGGAGCATAAGTACTGCTTGGATTTGCTCCTGCATCACTCATTGCCGGTGATCCGTCTTTAAATGTATAGGTTACGTTTACAAGTCCGTTACTTCCGCCAACATCTGACATCAATGTTACAACCTGTCCTGTAGGAGAAACCAATACGATATCAATATCATCAGAAAAAGTATGCGTTATCGAATTCAGGTTAACCGATCTTACTGTTGCCGTAGCCGGAATTCCTGAAACATTTATTGAAGATGGATAAGGAGTAGCAATAGTATTATCATTAATAGAAATTAAACTACTGTTAGAAAACACAGATGATGAAGTATCAGTTGCATTGATAACTAATGAAGTGCCTTGGCATATAGATGAAGCGGACGGTGTTACAACAGACAATTGCGGTTGATATAAACTTAATGCAACGGATTGTGTGGATGAACAACCATTCCCATCAGTAACGGTTACAGTATAGGTTGTGTTTGAAGTTACATTTTGAGCTAATGGATTGCTGATATTAGTTGCAGTTAAGAAGGTGGCCGGAGACCATGAATAGCTGATAGGAGTTGGAGGATAAAATCTCCAGGCTTCTGGAGTGGATACATTCCAGTTACCACTGTTAAACCTTCCTGAAGGCGCTACAAAAAGACTGCCATCACTATTTTTTATTGCCAGCGTAGTATTCACCGCATTTGCAATAATATTGGGCTGTACCACATTTTGCACATGTACTTCAATGATACCGTTCTCTTTTAATTGTATCTGGAATGAGGTACGCGGATTGCCAAATAAATCAATGCCGAGAATTTTAACTGCACTAAACTCCACTGTAAACGTTCGGTTAGGCGAAACTCCGTTAACCCACTGACGCACAGTTCCCGCAGCACTTGGATCTAAATCACCCCAGACCCCTGCAACAATGTTATTTGGATTCGTAGTGTTCGGCAGAGTTTGACCATACGTTGCTGTTGTACCTGAGCTTGAACCAAATTGTATGAATCCATTGGAGCCTACAAAAATCTGTGAATACGCATTTCCATAAAAATTAAAATTAAAAGGTAACGCTATTGCAGATGATATAGCATCGTCAGCTAAAGTAATTGTTGTTGGCGAAACGGGTGAAGTAAATCCAAATGGAATTGAGGCTACATAATAATTATTGATTCCGTTAGCAGTAAGCTGAACATGCCCGTTATTACAAACTTGTGCAGAATTCGGTATTACGGTTGTACTAATAGCAGTTGAATAAGTTACAGTTTGTGTTTGCGTTGCTGTACATCCATTTGCTCCTGTACCTGTAACTGTATAGGTTGTTATTGCCACAGGTGAGGCAGTAACAGACGACCCTGTAGTGCTGTTCAATGCAGTTGAAGGTGCCCAGCTATAAGTAATTCCCCCTGTGGCGTTTAACAAAACGCTTCCTGATGTGCATATTACTGCCGGACTTGGAATGCTGTTTATTGAAATCGGAGGTAGTGCATCCACATTTAAGGGCACTCCACATGATTGGGTATTTCCGCAGGCATCAGTAACTGTTACCGTATAGGTTTGAGGAGTAGATGCTGTAATAGTTGTATTCTGAGTTGTTGTTCCCGTGCTCCATAAATACGAATATGGTGTACTTCCGCCCGATGGTGAACTCTGTAAATTAACGGTCGTACCTGAACAGGCATGACCGGATGGTGCTGATGAGCAACTCACAGCAATGGGACTAATAGTAACGGTAACACTATTTGTTGCCGAACAACCATTAACATCTGATGCAATTACTGTATAGGTAGTTGTTGAAGTAATATTCTGAACAAGCGGATTACTAATATTAGTTGCAGACAGAAACGTGGCAGGAGACCATAAATAATTATAAGGTCCGGCTGATGGTGTAAATCTCCATGCCTCCGGAGTTGAAACATTCCAGTTTCCATTATTAAATCTGCCTGCAGGTGCTGCGAACGCACTTCCATCAAAATTTTTAAGCGCAAGAGTTGTAACACTCGAAGAAGGAATCACAGATGTGGATACCGCTTGTACATGCACTTCGGCAATATTTCCATTCTCTTTTAATTGAACCTGGAAAGTTGCATTTCCGTTGCTCGAAAAAAGCTGATCTTTAAAAGGCACTCCGCTAAATTGTATAGTAAATATCCGGTTAGGAGTAACACCTGTTGTACCATAACTGATAGAGCCTCCGGCTCCCGGATCTAAATCAGCCCAAACCCCTGCTATTATATTATTCGGGGTGGCCGCATTGGCAAGCGTCTGACCAAAAACTCCCGTTGAGCCTGAACTTGACCCAAACTGAACAAAACCATTTGAACAAATAAATAATTGAGAAAAATTCCGTCCATAAAAACTTACATTAAAAGGAAGCGCAACAGCGCCTGACATAGCATTGTTTGCTAATGAAACGGAAGTAAATCCTGCCGATGAAATAAACCCGAAAGGAATTGAAGTTATGTTATAGGAATTTGTATTTACAGCTAATGCATTTAATTGTGATGAAGCGTTAAAACAGGGATTACCTGGCGTTGCAGTAGTTGAAAGAATATTTACAGCAGGAGAAACATTTACAGTAACTGACTGTGTAGAAGTGCATCCAAAAGAAGATGTACCGGTAACAATATACGTAGTAGTTACCTGGGGAGATGCTGTTACTGTTCCTCCGGTGGTTGCGCTTAATCCTGTTGAAGGTGACCATGTATAAGTGACAGCGTTATCAGCGGTTAGAGAAACACTCCCTGAAGTGCAAATGCTAGCCGGTGAGGGAGTGGAATTAATAGTAATCGAAGGCAAAGGATTAACATTGAGTGTTACACTTCCTGAAGTTGTATTACCACAAAAATCAGTAACATTAACAGTATAGGTAGTAGTGGCAGTTACATTAGTAGCAGTTGGAGTTTCAGAAGTTGTTGAATTAAGAAAGGTTGCGGGAGTCCACGAAATAGTATAAGGAGCTGATCCATTTGCAATATTTGCATTCAGATTAGAATTACTGCCAGAACAAAAACTGGAGGGAGTGGCGGTGGGAGCTACTGTTACAGGAATACCCACAGTAACTGTTGCGGGTGTTCTTGCAGATGTGCAGCCTAATAAAGTTGCATCTGCATAAAAAGTATAAACCCCTGATGTAGTGTTATTATAGGCAACAGGTGAAGTGGGTGCGCCATTTGCAGGACTGTAAGATGATCCGGTTGATAACAGTGATCCGCCAGACGTTAGCGGATACCAGTTAATTGAAGGCACACCGGTAGGAGTTGCAGTAATAGTTGCTGCTGCACCGCTGCAAATAGAGGTATTTGTGGTTGAAGGCGATTGGGGATCGGGCAAGGCCCTCATTTGGAAATTATCCATTCGCCACTGGCAGGATGATTGAAGAAATCCTGCAGCAGGTATTGAACCCGTCATCCTGATAACAAGTGAGGTGGTAGGATTATCTGCTGCAGCAGGCAATACAATCGGAAATGCAGTATAAGTGGTGCCAATAGTTCCGGTCGTCAGGGTCTGGAATGTTCCGCCATCCTTTGAATAGGCAACTGTCATTGTAAAGTTAGCACCGTTGGCTCTTATAGTTTGAAAGAAAACCTCAAAGCTTTTAAAGTTTTTTATACTGGCCCCATTGATAGTGTAGGTCCAGGTAGCTGCAACTGATCCTCCCAGGAAAGCATTTCCTGTGATTACCCTGGCATCCCCTGAAGCATTTGTAAAGTAAGGGGATCCTGGCGGGGCTACTGCAGTAGCGGCAATTCCGTTACCGGACCCATTTGTGGTTGCAGGTGCTGATGTCAAGGCAGATGTTAACCCTGGCGTAACTGATGTAGCTATTATTGTGTTAGTGTTAAACGAATAGTTAACAATTCCTTGTGAAACGCACTGGGCTGACGCATTGCTTAAACAAAAGAAGTAAACTATTAAAAGCATGTGTGCTAATACAATGTTGTGTTTAGTTGCCTTAAAATTCTTAATAGTAGAAAATTTTTCCATAATTATTGGGGTTTTATAGAGTTATAAAATGATAGCACAGTTTTGTCCCTAAACAGTTAATCCTCTTTAAAAATCGGGAGGGAAAAATTATTGATAACAGAGTAAATGATTCAACTGATTATTTACTCACTCAGGGGTTAAAAGATAACAGGTAATGATTAAGAAAATGGATTTGAAAACAAACTAAATATTAATTGGTGCAATAGTAGCAGAGGGTATTGATCAGAATTATTTAATTAAGCTATTAATAAAGTGTAAAAGTAAGTTCAGACAATTAACTTGCAATAAAAATACCCATAAACATTGATTGTTAGTCAAATAAATTGCGCTAAAGTAGTGACCAGCCTAAATTTCTTCATAGCCTGAGTCGGATTATCTACAGGTTATCCTCATCCGTGATTAGCTAAAATATGCCTTTAAAAAAACAACCCCGACCTTTGCTGACCGGGGCTGCTTCAATTGTGCAGGAATCCATACCTGCTTTTTTTTTGAATTGATTATTGAATCACTACTCGAATCACTTTTGAATGATCTGCAGTTTTCACATTCATCATATAAATACCTTTTGGTAATGTGCTGAAATCGTAAGTGCTTACATTTTCACCTTCCACTACATTTACAATAGTATTCCAAACCTGGCGGCCTGTAACATCCATCATAGTCATGGTCATTGTGCCTTCCTGTGCTGCACTGAATGCAATGCTTATTACTCCTGATGTAGGATTTGGATAAGCATTAATATTCCAGTCAGCATTCAGATCAACTGTAATAATCCTGTTGTTTCCTGCTGGACAACTTATTAATCCTGAGTTAACAGCTACTCCGCCTAAATAAGCAAGGTTAATTGCCTCTGCTGCATCAGCCCATGCTGCAATAGTTGCAGAAGGGGAAGCAGTACAATTACCAAGACGCTTGTTAGCCTCGTTCAGGAATTGAGTTATAGTCATTCCGTTGAATACAGTGCCTGTACCTGTCATACCTGTTATGATGGCATTGCCTAATGCTACTGTTGTAAGTGGAGCAAAGTTAGGATCCTGTACATCAAACTGTACGTTCAGTTTCAACGCCACTAATTGAGCAGCCAGTTTATTCTGAACTGTTCCACCCGATGGATTAGTCAGATTAATTGTAAGCACATTGCTGGTAGTGTTTGGCTGTCCCAGAAGGAAGTTACGCACTGCTGTTGCATTAGTAAGTGTAAGTGTCTTCGAACCAACACAGGGTCCTCCACCCACTACTAATCCTGCCGGGAATGCAATTGCAAAGTGGTTAGTTAAATACTGACCTGATTGTGCAGGATTGCCATTTGCGGTTACAGCCCATGTTACAATGCTTTCAGTTCTCCATGGACGTGTTACAGGATTACATAAATAGTTAGGATCTGTTATTACAACTGAACCTGTAACTACACAACCATTTGCATCCACAACTGTTACCTGGTAAGTACCTGCAGCAAGGTTTGTAATGCTTGCAGTAGTTTTAACAGGAACTGTGTTCCATGAATAAACAAATGGCGCAGCACCACCGCTTACCGATACGCTTGCCGTTCCGTCACTTCCACCTGCAGTAGTTACGTCAGTCTTGCTAATGGTCAATACCATTCCCACAGGCTGGGTTACCACAGTTGAACTGTTTACAGCACATCCGTTAGCATCAGTAACTGTTACACTATAGGTACCGGCAAACAGGTTATTGATACAGGTTGTAGTCGCCCCGATATTCCACAGGTAAGTGTAAGGTTGTGCTCCACCGGTAGCAGCTACGCAGGCGCTTCCGTTATTGCCACCCATACAACTGATGTTGGTCTTGCTGACAGTTACCTGGATAGCTGTAGGGTTAACTAACACCACGCATAAACTGATGTTACATCCGTTAGCATCGGTTACTGTAATAGTATGAGAACCGGCACTTACACCTGAAATGTCTTCAGTGGTCTGACCACCTGTCCACTGGTATGTGTAAGGCGGTGCACCACCGGTTATTGTTACATCAATTGAGCCATTGCTGCTTCCGTTACAGGTAGGATTCACTTGTACTGCAGTAATTGATAATCCACTTGCAGGCTGAGTAATAGTTACTAAAGCCGTTTGTGTGCAACCATTAGCATCGCTTACAGTTACTGTATAGCTGCCTGCTGTTAAGCCTGTTGCTGTAGCATTAGTTTGAACAGGAATAGTATTCCAGCTATAACCGTAAGCAGGTGAACCACCTGATACAATTGCAGTAGCTGTTCCGTTAACTCCTCCAAAGCAGCTTACATTTGTTTGAAGCGTTGTAAGATTTAATGCCGGGGCTTGAGTTAAAGTAATGCTCGCTGTGCTTGTACATGTTCCGTTACTAACTGTTACTGTATAGGTGCCTGCTGTTAATCCGAAGATATCTTCAGTAAGAGCACCCGTACTCCAATTATAAGTAAATGGTCCTGTACCTGAAACAGTGAGGTTCACTGATCCGTCAGCGCCACCGTTGCAACGGATATTAACTCCGCCTGCATAAACTGGGCTGTTAAGTGCCAAACCAAAACTGCTTCCTGCAGCAACTTTCACACATACTGTGATTGAACATCCTGCTGCATCGGTTATAATTACGAAATTGTTTCCGCTTGCAAGTCCTGTTGCTGTCGGTGTAGTCTGTGATGGAACAGTTTGCCAGTCATAGGTATAAGGCGCAGTTCCACCGGTTACGTTCACAGTACCTGTGCCGTCATTTAATCCGCAGCTTGCAGGTGTTGAACTGGTAGATATTGTATCAAGAACAGCAGGTTCAGTAATTCCTGTACCGTAAGCGAAAGTACAACCATTGGCATCGGTTACTGTAAGAGTATAAGTTCCGGGCGAAAGGTCATAAATGCAATTAACATTTGCGCCATTGCTCCACTGATATGAATATGGCTGAACACCGCCACCCATTGCAATACATATAAAGCCATCTGCATTGCCATTGCAGGTTACATTACCGGCAATTGCTGAAATAGCGCCAAGAGCAGTTGGTTCAGTTATAGCCCCGGTAGCTTCAACAGAACAACCTGCTGAATCAGTAACAGTTACCGTGTAGGTTCCTGCCGCAGCGCTGATTGATGAAGTTACAGCAGCATTACTCCATGCATAAGTGTAAGGAGGTGTACCGCCACTCAATCCGAATACACTTAAAGAACCATTGCCGCCATTACAAGCCGCAGGAACTGACACCAAAGTATAAGTTACAGCGCCTGCCTGCTGAACAATTGCAGTGCATTGAGTTGAACATCCGTTAGCATCGGTTACCACCACGGTATAAGTACCGGCAGTCAATAAAGTTGCATTGGCATTGGTTTGAACCGGCACTGTATTCCACTGATAAGAGAATGGAGCAGTACCGCCAAACACATTTACAGTTGCACTTCCGTTAGCCTGGCCACAAGTAGCAAATGTTGAGCTGGCATTACAACTCAAAGTTGTATTCTGGTAAAGGATGATAGAACCACTAATACTGCATCCTGCTGAATCTGTAATAGTGAATGCATACGAACCAACGCTTAGGCCTGTAGCAGTAGCTGTGGTTTGTCCATTATCCCAAAGGTAAGTATAAGGAGAACCCACAGTGTAAGGTGTACCACCAAATACTGTGATAATTGCTGAACCTGAACCTGCACCTGAACAATTTACATTTAACTGTTCAACTGTGAATGCAAGCGGATCAGGCTCGATGATATCCACGGTACACAAACTGGTACATCCTGTTACATCAGTTATTGTAACTTCATAAGTGCCAGCCGCTAATCCTGTAGCAAGTGCTGTAGTTTGCAATGGAGCCGTATTCCACGAATAGGTGTATGAACCTGCACCACCTGTTGCCGCTACTGAAGCACTGCCATTATTATACCCGGTACATGTAGGATTCACCGCAATGATATTACATGTTATAGGAGCATTTGCATTAATTACAATTGTTGAAGTAAGTGGTCCGCAACCGTTGGCATCATTTACTGTTATGGTATAAGTTCCTGGTGGTAAACCTGCAACACTTGCTGTTGTTTCACCATCGCTCCATAAGAAAGTGTATGGTAAGTTTCCGCCTGATACTACAGCAGTAGCTGTACCATTATCATTTCCGCATGAAGTATTGCTGCTGCTGAAGCTCATGCTCAAAATTGCAGGCTCAACAATAGTTACGTTACATGTTGTAATACAACCAAGAGCATCTGTTATCACCACTGCATAGGGACCTGCCAGATCTGTTATTGACGAGGTTAATCCGCCATTACTCCAACTATAGCTATAAGGAGGAGTTCCGCCTGATGCTGTTACCGATGCAGTACCGTTACCACCGAAGCAAGGAGCCGGAGTAGTATTGGTAGCGCATAATAAAGCAGTCGGCTCTGTTACTGTTATCGGAACACTGATTGAACAACCGTTACCATCAGTTACAGTTACATAATAAGTCCCTGCAATAACTGTAGCCGAAGCAGTTGTATTAAGTACATCCTGGCTCCATCCGTAAGTGTATGATCCGCTGCCACCTGTTGGCGCCACTGTTATTACAGTAGTACCGCCATTACATGTAAGCGGTGCAAAGGATGGATTAACTGCTATGCTTCCTGATTCAGTAATAACGTAAACTGCTGTTACAGTGCATCCTTTGTAATCAGTAACTGTTACAGTATAGGTACCTGCTGTTAAGCCTGTAGCAGTTGAAGTCATCTGCAGATCACTCCATTGATAGAAGTAAGGAGCAGTGCCTCCCGTTACAGTAGCTGTTGCGGTTCCTGTAGCTCCGCCATTGCAGGCAGCATTTACCTGGGTTGGAGTAATCACCAATGCCGCAGGCTCTGCAACTGTTACAGTACGGGTTATTGTACATAAGTTAGCATCTGTTATTGTAACAGTGTATATTCCTGCAACAAGACCTGTTGCAATTTGAGTATTCTGAACAGGAACTGAATTCCAGGAATAAGAGTAAGGGGTAACGCCACCGGTTGCAATAACCGATGCTGAACCATTTGAACCTCCATTGCAACTTACATTAATTACTGTTGTATTAGCAATTATAGCCGAAGGCTCGTTCACCTGCACAGTGGTTACCGCAGTACATCCGCCATTGTCAAATGCCTCAACTGTATAAGTTCCGGCAGCAAGACCAATAAACACACCGGTTGAATTAGTGTCAGTTCCCAATACATAACTATAAGGTGGATTACCGCCAGTAGCAGTTGCGGTTACGGTTCCGTTTGCTCCGCCATTACAGCTTGCATCTGTTACAGTAGCTGTTAATGATAATCCTGTAGGCTGTAGAATGGTCACTGTTGTACTTGCCTCGCATCCGTTAGAATCAGTTACCACTACACCGTAAGTGCCTGCAGCAAGTCCTGTTGCAGTAGCATTAGTCTGGCCATCAGTCCATAAGTAACTATAAGGTGTAGTTCCACCTGATGCCGTAACTGTAGCCGATCCTGTAGATCCGCCATTACATGCTATGTTCAGTTGCGTTGTGCTTATGGCAAGAGCTGTTGCAGGTTGATTGATAACAATACTTCCTGTTACTGTACATCCGTTAACATCGGTAACAATTACTGTATAGGTTCCTGCATTTAAGCCTGTTGCTGTAGCAGTTCCCTGAACAGGGCTTGAATTCCATAAGTAAACATAAGGAGGAGTTCCACCCGATATTGTTCCTGCTATAGCGGTTCCGTTATTGCCACCAAAGCAACTTACATCAGTTCCTGTAACAGGACCCATTGTTAATGCTGCAGGTTCAGTAATAGTTGCTGTTACACTTGTAATGCAACCATTAGTGTCGGTAACAGTAACCGTGTAAGCACCGGCAGCAAGGCCTGTGAATGTACCTGTACCGTTAACAACAGCACCCGGATTAAGGGTATAAGTTAAAGGAGCTGTACCACCTGTTGCAATAACAGTTATTGTTCCTGTTGTAGCACCGTTGCAAGCGATATTAGTATGCGATACCGAAGCAGTTAATGCCGCAGGTTGTGTTATAGTAATACTTGCAGTTTTTGTACATCCGTTAAAATCGGTAACTGTTACGGTATAAATACCTGGCGTTAATCCGCTTATTGATGATGTAGTAGCAGCAGCACCGTTATTCCATAAGTAAGTATAAGGTGCAGTTCCACCCGAAGCAGTTACAGCCGCAGTGCCGTTTGCAGCACCGTTGCAGCTTACGTTAGTTCCTGTTGCTGTTGCAGTTAATGCTAATGGTTGTGTGATAGTAAACGAACATGTTGTAACACAACCGTTCTTATCAGTAACTACTACTGTATAGGTTCCTGCAGGTACATTGTTAACAGCCGCTGTAGTAGCTACCGGATTCGTATTCCATAAATAAGTGTAAGGTGCTTTACCACCGGCCACGGTCACACACAATTTACCATTGTTACCGCCAAAGCAAGTTACATTATTCATACATGCAACGTTTGCTGAACATACTAAGGTAGCAGATTGCGTAATGGTAACTGATGATGTGGCTGTACAACCTTTGTGGTCAGTAACAGTAACTGTATATGTTCCTGCCGCCAAGCCGCTTGCAGTCTTTGTAGTTTTGGCAGGGACAGTATTCCATAAATAGGTATAAGGACCTGAACCACCTGTTACATTAGCTGTAGCCTTACCGGTAGCAGAACCATTACATGCTGCATTCTTGGAAGTAATGCTTATAACAATCTGTGTTGGCTGCGTAATAATGATATTAACCAACTTAACGCAACCCTTCGAATCGGTAATTAATACTGAGTAAGCCCCTGCACCTATACCTGTTACATCTTGGGTAGTAGCACTGTTAGACCATGCATAAGTATAAGGAGGAGTGCCACCCGTTACTGTAAGGTCAACCGCACCGTTTGTTGAACCAAAGCAGGTAGGCTTGGTTACCACATACAATGACTGTATTTTGCTTGGCTGTGTGATGGTTACTGTTTTTGAAACGGTACATCCGTTAACATCACTAACTGTTACCGTATAGGTGCCAGCAACCAGAACCGTTGCCAGGCTATTGGTATTACCGTTACTCCATAAGTAGAAGTAAGGTGCTGTTCCACCGTTAGGGGTTGCTGATGCAGTTCCATTGGTACCACCGTTACAACTTACGTTGGTTTTGGCAATAGTTACGTGAAGAACTGCAGGTTGTGTAATGTTTATGGTTTGAGATGCTGTACATCCGTTAACATCAGTAACTACAACAGTATAACTTCCTACGCCAAGACCAGTTGCTATTGCAGTAGTCTGACCGGGAACTGTATTCCATGAATAAGTGTAAGGAGGAATACCGCCTGCCGCTACTGCTGTAGCTATACCATTGGTGTTACCATTACAGGTTACATTTGAATTCATGATATTAACAACCAACTGTGTAGGCTCAGTAACAGTAGCTGTACCAACTTTAACGCATCCATTGGCATCAGTAATAGTTACTTCATAAGTTCCTGCTGTAAGACCACTGATTGTTTGCGTAACTGCCAGCACGCCACTTGGTGAAGGAGAAATCATCACCCAGCTATAACTATATGGAGGTGTTCCCCCAATAGGCAGCGCAGTTATGCTGCCATTTGAACCACCAAAGCAGGTTACATTGTTAACGTTTGAGTTACAAACACATTCAAGCGCTGCAGGCTCAGTTACCGGGATAATCACCGTCACCGAACATCCGTTGGCATCCGTTACCGTTAAGGTATAATTGGCCGCTGTAAGACCGCTGATAGTATCAGTTGTTTCACCGTTACTCCAGAAGTAACCATAAGGACCTACTCCACCTGATACCACAACTGTAACTGCACCGTTAGCGCCACCATTACAACTGATATTGGTTACTGTTGCATCCACAATTATTGAATCAGCCTGTGTAACATCAAATGATTGTGTTTTAACACATCCGCTGGTATCAGTAACTGTTACTGTATAGGTGCCTGCCGTTAAGCCTGAAAGACCGGTTGCGCTTGTGCTGCCTGTATTCCAGAATACCGTATAAGGAGTTGTGCCGCCTGTTATGAAGATGTCTATAGCTCCGTTAGCACCGCCAAAGCAGCTTACCGGGGTTATTAATTCATTCAGGTTGATAGAATCAGGCTGTGTAATTGTAATATCCAATGAATTGGTACATCCTGATGCATCAGTAACCACTACTGTATATGTTCCTGATGCAAGACCTGTTGCCGTATTGGAACTCTGAGCCGGTGAAGTATTCCATGAATAACCATAACCGCCCGCACCACCGCTTGCAGTGACTGAAGCTGATCCGTTAATAAGACCATTGCAGGTTATATTGGTAATTGTAGGTGTAATTACAATTTGCGAAGGCTGACCCACAATAACTGTTACATTTATAACACATCCGTTAGCATCTGTAACAGTCACTGCATAAGTACCTCCGGCAAGACCTGTAGCTGTTGATGTTGTTTGGCCATCACTCCACAGGTAGCCATATCCCGGAGTTCCGCCAACAACTATTAATGTGGCTTCACCATCAGCAACGCCAAAACATGATGCATTGTCAATTGATTGCGTTACATAGAAACTGTCAGGTTGTAATACCTGTGTTACAACGTTCTTAACACAACCTGTCGAATCAGTTATTGTAATAGTGTAAACACCTGCCACTAAGTTACCCTGTGACGATGTATTTACGGTAGCACTGTTACTCCATTCATAAACGTACGGAGGATTACCGCCAAATGCATTGATGGTGATACTGCCATTTGACTGACCGTAGCAGGTTACATGAACCACTGTATGTGTTGCATCTAATAATGTAGGATTAGTAATCAGGAAGCTCATTATAGTATCACATCCCGGAGTAGCTGACGCATCTGTAATGATTACCGTATGTGTGCCCGGTGCAAGATTAAATCCTGTTAAGGTGGTATCACCATTATCCCACAAATAAGAATATGGACCAACACCTCCACTTACTTGCACCGTGGCTGTTCCGTCATTACCATTATGGCAGCTCACATTGGTTTGCGATTGCCCAACCAATACTTGTGGATTCTGGTCAACTGCAACGGTAAGCTCCTGTGTACATCCATGGAAGTCTGTTACCAATACAGTATAAAGATCGGATACTAATCCGCTAATATCCTCGGTAGTTTCACCATTGCTCCATGCATAAGTAAAAGGAGGGGTACCACCTGTAACAGTAATATCAATTGCTCCTGTTGCATAACCAAAGCACTGCACATGAGTAGTGTTATCAGAAATGTTTATTGATGCCGGATCAATTAAATCTACTGTTGCTGTTATTGTGCAGCCATTTTGATCTGTAATGGTTACAGTATAAATGTCTCCAGGTAAACCTGTTACTGTTTGCGTGTTGCCAACTACTGTTGACGAACTGTTAGTCCATATATAAGTATAACCGCCTGTTCCACCTGTTGCATTAACAGTCACGGTACCATCTGATACGCCTGTACAGCTTACGCTGTCAACTACTGATGCCGTTATCTCAAAGCCTTGAGGCTGAAGAACGGTTATTGAAGCAGTTGAAGTACAACCGTTATCATCGGTAATAGTTACTGTATATAAACCTGCCGTTAATCCTGTAAATGTTACAGGGGCAGCAGCATTGATAAAGCTTTGTGTATTAGGATCAGGGGTGATCGTATAGTCATAAGGTCCTGTTCCTAAAGAACCTGTAGCAGTTATTGAACCATCGGCTCCATCAGGACAATTTACGCTGTCCTGTACTAAAGAAACTACAGGGTTTTGATTAACTGTTACAGTAATTGAACTCCGTGGGCTTTCGCAACCCGGTCCCGGATCCTGGCTTACATAATAAGTGTTAACACTTGGCACTGCCGTATTTACAACTGGTGCACTTGCACTGCCCGTACCGCCTGTTTGTGATGCATACCATGTTAAGTTAGTACCTGTAACAAATGTTGTTAAGTCAGGTGCCGGTGTGGTGTTTTGACAAACAGTTACGTTACTGCTCACTAAAGGGGGCAATGGATATGAACAAACATTACCTGTGGTAAATATCTGTCCTAATGAATCTTGAATTGTAATAGTCCAGGGCGTGGCATCTACCGACTTGAAAACTAAGAATGCACTGTCAGGATTAATTGTCGGAGTCAATACCGTTCCGTTTAATACTGGCACCGGTGCTCCCGGAGGTGCTGGACTTAAAGTAAAGTCATAAACATTTGTAGATGCAATTACTGTGTAAGGACCAACGCCTCCAAATACGGTTACTTTTTCGGAGAACTGACCATCACCGGGTATTAAGCCCGAAGCATTATCTAAACATACGCAAGGATCAAAAAACTGGCCGCATGAACTTGTTCCGATTACCACAGTTAAGCTTGAACTGCATCCGTTCGCATCAGTAACAGTTACCGTATAGGTACCTGCTGTTAACCCTGTTCGATTTGCCGAATTGATTGTTGCAGCATCACTCCATAAATAATTAAATGGTGCTGAGCCTCCGCTTACTGTTACGCTGATAAATCCGCTGGTGCTTGACAGGCAGATTGCTGCTGAATGATTTTCAGTGAGAATAAGTGAGCTGCCAACTACTACGCTGATTGTATTAGATGCTGTACATCCATTACCATCGGTAATAGTTACTGTAAGAATATATGTGCCGTTAATTGCATTATTAAAGATAGGATTTGAAATCGTGGTGCTGCTCAGTGAGCCTGCCCCCGTACCTGTCCATGAGAATGTATAAACACTATTTCCGCCTGTTGCACTTGCCGTGATCAGCAGGTCACTGCCCGCACAAACTGTTGGTGAGGTCGGTGTAATTGTTACTGCAAGATCAGATGTTACTGTAACTGTAGAAGTGCATGTTGACTGGTTGCCGCACTGATCCGTCACCGTTAATATTACTGTATTAGGACCTACATCTGTACAATCAAAAGTAGTCTGCGATGCGCTGAATGAAACCGGTCCGCAATTATCTGTGCTGCCGTTATTAAGCGCAGACGCGCTGATAGTTGCTAAACCTGTAGCAGGATTAAGCGCTATAGTTATATTTTGACAAGCAGCAACAGGTTTTGTAGTATCCTGGACAGTAATGGTCTGAATACAGCTTGCTGTATTGCCACAGTTGTCGGTAGCAGTCCATGTACGGGCAATAGTATAATTGTTCACACATGAGCCTGGTGTAGTTACATCTGATGGATTGATGCTAAAGATACCACAATTATCTGTGGCAGTTGCTGTGCCTGTATTAGCGGTAAGTGCAACATCGCAATTAATTGTTGTATCAGCGGGACAGGTAATGATCGGTGCCGATGTATCAACAGTCCTTGTTATGGTTTGAGTACAGGTAGCTGCATTGCCGCATGCATCTGTTACCGTATACGTACGCGTTGTTGTTTCAACACATGATAAAGTGCTTACTGCATCACTGCTGCTTACTGTTATTGCTCCTGTACAATTATCCGTTATCGTTCCGCCCTGGGCTGTGAAGCCTGATACATCTGTTGCTCCCGCTGGCACTGTTGCATTACATGCAAGCGCTGCTGTCAGAGGACAGGTAATAGTCGGTGCCGTTGTATCTATTGTGCGTGTTAATAACTGAACGCAGCTTGATGAATTGCCACAGGCATCTGCCACTGTATAGGTACGTGTGGTGGTCTCTATTACGCAAGCACCTGTTGTGGTGCTTACTGCATCGC
>JBDTRM010000174.1:0-1847 GCA_039931675.1 Bacteroidia bacterium
CCCGATTTGCGTGCAGGTTGTTCATTGGCCGATTCATGTCCTCCACCGCTTTTCAAAAAATTTAAAGATGAACATCCCAATCACATTGTTATTTCATACATCAATTGCACGGCAGGAATAAAAGCTTTGAGCGATATCATTTGCACATCGAGCAATGCGATAAAAATTGTTGAAAGTGTGCCTGTAGACCAACCTATAATTTTTGCTCCTGATAAAAACTTAGGTCGTTATATTGAAAAGCAAACAGGCAGGAAAATGGTTTTGTGGAATGGCAGTTGCATGGTGCATGAAATATTTTCGGAACAAAAAATTGTGCAGTTAAAGAATCGCTATCCCAATGCAAAAGTTATAGCACACCCGGAATGTGAAGAGCATGTTTTAAAACTTGCGGATTTTATTGGCAGCACAACAGGACTTTTAAAGTATGCTATTAACAGCAGCGATAATGAGTTTATAGTAGTTACAGAATCTGGTATATTGCACCAGATGCAAAAAGCTGCTCCACATAAAACTTTTATTGCAGCGCCACCAACTAACAACTGCGCATGCAACGATTGCCCGCACATGAAACTAAACACACTTGAAAAAATTTACCTCTGCATGAAAAATGAAATACCCGAAGTAAACATTGCACCAGAGTTAATGGAACCTGCATTAAGGCCGTTGAAAAGGATGTTGGAGATTAGTGCTGCTGCGGGATTGTAAATTCAATAAAGGCTCCGATGGAACAAATAAAATAAATTTAAAATGAAATCATACACATTAGACCAGGTTCAGGATAAATTAATAGGTAAACGAGGAATTGCCGAACGAGACAAATTTGAATAAGAACTTCAGGTGGATTTAATGGACAATGCATTTAAACAAGTGCGGCAAAAGAAAAAAAGTAAAGTGGTGAAGAATTAAGCATCAACTTTACGTTGTAGTAGGGATAATCTGGGTTGCACAACCGAAAGTTTTGAGTAGGTTTGTTACTAATATTTAATTTTTACCAAGTAATTTATTACAGCCATGAAAAAATTAATTTTAATATTGATAATAGTAATAAATACACAGTTGACATTTTCACAGATTCCCAATCCTGGTTTTGAGTCTTGGAACTTTTTTCAACCTGCTGGATGGAGAGCATTTTGGACTTCACCATATTCTCCTGTTGAACCTGATCATGCTGATTCCAATGCACATTCTGGATACCTTGCAGTTAAATCTGAAATCTTTAACATTTTACAGTGTAATCCTTCAGGTCTATTTACGGGTACAGAACTCGATAGTTTTTATTTGCCCATTTCAATAAAGCCTGAGGAATTACATGGCTGGTATATTCTAAACTCGATAGGCAACGATAAATTTACTGCCACCGTTAAATTTAAAAATAATAGTCAACAAATAGGCTACGGTCAATTTGTTGATTCAATTTCTTCAACAGTTTATCAGGAGTTTGTTGCCCCGATTAATTATAATTCTTCCGCGGTTCCCGATTCATTTTCAATTGCTCTTACTTTTAACAGTGAAAGCCCTTTTCCTTTAGGGGCATTTGGTATCGCAAATTGCGGCTCTTATTTTATTGTTGACGACCTATCCTTTCATACCTTATCAGGCATTAACGATTTAACTTCTAACTTCTTATTGCAAATTTCTCCTAATCCATTCAATGATGAATTCAAGTTAACTCTCAACAACAACATCCCTTCCCAATTCACCCTCTACGACCTAACCTCCCGTAAACTCATCCACCAACAATTCACATCCTCCATAACCTTAAACACCTCCCAACTTTCAAAAGGCATTTACATTTACGAAGTGCGAAATAAAAACGGTGTGATTAAGAAAGGTAAAGTGGTGAAGGA
>JBDTRM010000175.1:0-41552 GCA_039931675.1 Bacteroidia bacterium
AAACATTTTATGCTTTCGCTTTTCAAATACACGTCCCATATTTCGTTTGAAGTTTAAAATTTAATGTTTGAGGTTTTCAGTTTCCAGTTTGTTTCTGGCTTTCACCAACCCACTAATATCATAGTATCTGAAGAACCTAATACCCATTTACCTATTTTTCAAAGGTGCGCAAAAATATCTTTTTGCCCTGAATATGAAAGTTTACAAGTGACTTAAGTCACTCCCTTCCCCATTTCCCCTATTTCCCAATCAACCCAATACCTGACAACTAATTCCTATTTTCGCCACATGCCGAAATTTTTAATCATGCGCTTTTCTTCTATTGGTGATATTGTATTGACATCGCCTGTGGTGCGTTGCATTAAGCAGCAGGTTAAAGATGCTGAAGTGCATTTTGTAACTAAAGAAAATTTTCGTTCTGTTATTGAATTCAATCCATTTATTGATAAAAAATTTTATCTGAAAGATGATCTCAAATCATTGCTTGCTCAATTGAAAGCAGAGCAATATGATTGTGTAATTGACCTGCATAAAAATATTCGCACACTTTGGATAAAAATGCAATTGGGGAAAAAATCTTTTTCATTCAACAAGTTAAATTTTGAAAAATGGTTAATTGTAAATTTTAAAATCAATAGGCTTCCAGGTGTTCATATTGTAGATCGTTATCTTGAAACTGTAAAATCTTTTGGAGTTAAAAATGATGGTGAAGGATTGAATTATTTTTTACCTGATGAACTTGCATCGCTGTCAGGAGACACATTCAATGCGTCTCTACAAGAAATCCCGTTTGAACAATATAAATATGTTGCCTTTGCAATTGGTGCGCAACATGCAACCAAAAGATTACCAATTGAAAAAATAATTTCAATCTGTAAGAAATCTTCAATGCCTGTTATTTTATTGGGAGGCAAAGAAGACGCAGATCACGCAGAAGAAATTTCAAAAGCAGTTGACAAAAATATTTATAACGCCTGTGGTAAACTGAGCTTGCATCAATCAGCAGCAGTAGTAAAGTTTTGCAATGCAATAATAACTCACGACACAGGGTTAATGCACATTGCCGCAGCATTCAACAAAAAAATAATTTCAGTGTGGGGAAATACAATTCCTGAATTCGGAATGTATCCGTATTTCAAAAACAAGAATGAATCAATTATAGTTGAAGTAAAAGGTTTGAATTGCAGACCGTGTTCAAAAATTGGATTTGACAAATGTCCGAAAGGTCATTTTAATTGTATGAATAAAATTGAGGAGGATATGATTTTGAAAAGTATAATGCAATGATTTATTTTTTTCGGCTATAGCGTTTTTCTGGCAATCGTTTGTGATGAGTTATTGAATAGATAAAAATATTTTCATCGCTTTTAATCTCAAAGAAAATAACATAAGGAAATTTCTTCAGATACACTTCGCGAGTGTTTTTACTTTTTATCGCAAACAAGTATGGATTCTCCCCTATTTTCAGGTAAGCGTTTCGCCATGCGTCAATAAACTCCAATCCCAATTCGATATTTTTCTCGCCATACCAATCTGAAATTTCAAAAATATCTTTCTCAACATCTGAATGAACATCAACTATTCTTTCCATGTTTTTGAATAATTTTCTCTCTTACTCTTTTTGTAAGTTCTTCTGCCGAAATACCCTTTACTTTGCCCGAAAGCATCTCCTCTCTCCTTTTATCAAGTTCTTTGATAAATTCAGGAGACCAGTAACTTTCTTCGTTGTCGCCTTCATTTATCAAATCTAATATCTGATGTAATTTTTGTTCATCAAGAATATCAATTTTCTCAAGAATTTTTTTCCTCATTTGTGCTGCACTCATGATTGAATTTATTTTACGTAAAAATAATAATTCTATTTGAAAGATAATCTATGAATTCAAATCCTTATTCAAAACAATTCCTCTTTTTAATTTGAAGGCGTAAACCACTTCAGTTATAAATAAAAGTAAGAACAGAATTAAGTTAGTAATATGAAAAGCTAAGAATTGTGGTGGAATAATATCATTCAGATTACCAAAGTACATTATCGGAATCAACAACATTATAAACTGAACCTGATTTTTTTTTCGAATTGCAAAACCAAAAACAACCAACATTGAAATGGAAAATAAACCAAACCTTGTCCACAGCAGATATGGATTTGAAAGCGAATCGTTAATTATATACAGAAAATAAACTCCCAATAAAACATGAACAAAAGCAAGCACCGGTAAAATGGTTCTGAAAATTTTTGTTGCATCAAAAGTTGCTTTATCTGGCACCCGCATTAACAAACGTGCAAGCGCATTTTTATCACCACTTTCAATCACAAGTTCATCATACACCTGCTGATGTGTATAACCTGCATCAAATTTTTCAATTATTGCTTTATGTAAAGGATTGCTGCGCACGATAAGTTTATTTTACGTCAAACAATGCTTTTAATTCAGTAGCATCGGCAGGTTTCATTTTACCTGCAAGTATTAAAGAGAGTTGTCTTCTGCGCAATGCACCACCATATCGTTTTATTTCCTCTTCCGTTTCAGGAATTAATTCAGGAACATTTATTGGATTGCCCAACTGGTCAACTGCAACAAAAGTGTAAATAGCTTCATTAGCCTTTACATTTTTCCCTTCGCTGTTATTCTCCACCCACACATCAATAAAAACTTCCATTGATGAATTGAAGGAGCGGGAAACTTTTGCGTGTAGCGTTACAATATCACCAAGTTTAATAGGTTGGTTAAATGAAACATTATTTACAGAAGCCGTTACCACAATGCGATGACAATGCCTGTGTGCACTTATTGCAGCAATAACATCCATCAGGTGAAGTAACCGGCCTCCCATTAAATTTCCAAGTGTATTGGTATCGTTAGGCAATACAATTTCAGTTGTAACAGCTAACGTTTCTTTTGCAGTAACTTGTTTGCGACTCATACTTTTAATTCTTAATTATTTCAACAACTTTCGGCAACATTGCCTCCACCCATTGTTCATACATTTTTCCTGAAGGATGCAAACCATCGCCTGCTATTAAACTTGTATCATCACTGGCTTTGCGCGATCCGGCTGTAATGTCAACATAATCCACTCCCTCTTTTTCGCAAATCTGTTTGCTGATTAAATTATACTGATCAAGTTCACTATGAATTTTTTCTTTATCCATTGCCGCTGCAAAAGCTGTTACACCATAATCAGGTATTGAAACAACTATTACATGATGTTTGTTTCCATTGGCGCATTTGATTGCTATGTGAAGTAGTTGCTCAAACTCTTTTTTATAAATTCCAATATCATAACCGCGATATTGATTGTTCACTCCAATTAACAATGTTACCAAATCAAAATCATGCGAAGGATTTTTTTCTTCAATCGCTTTTATCAATTCATCAGTGGTCCAGCCTGTTGTTGCTATAATTTCAGGAGGTGAAACAACGTTTCCATTTTCATTTAAACGACTCACTAACTGATGCGGAAAATTTTCATTCATCGGAACGCTTTCACCAATGGTGTAAGAGTCACCGAGTGCGAGATACTTTTTCAAATTATTGTTTTTTGATTGAGCGAATTTGTAAGAGGCAATTAGCAAGAGGCAAAGGGCAACTTGCAAAACATTTTTTATTAATCGCATTTGTTTTTCTTTTGATTATTTACGAGAGAAAACATTATTGCGATTTAAATTTTATAATGTGTTACGCAATAGAAACTTTAATAAATATATTTCTACGAATGCGTTTTTTAACCTTAGTAGAAAGAGCTGTCCACCATTAGAAAACCTTATTACTTTATTAAGATTTTGAAACAAAAATAAGGTAATAAGGTCATTGTTGATGTTTGAGTTTTCTACTAAGGTTTTCCTTTTCGTCAAGGAATGCTTAAAAACATCTTATCAGTATCGGAGTTTAAATCCCTAACTCAACTTATTGCATCAAAGCTAAACTGCGATTAATAAACTTAGTCAACTCTTCACCCTTCAACATTCCTTTTTGAAGTAACGCTAAGTCTATAGCTTGTTTTGCAATCTCATGTTGTTTTGCTGAATCTGTTACAATTAAAAGTCTTGCAACTAAGGGATGATTAGCGTTTACAATCAGGTTGTAAGTTTCAGGCATTGCACCCATAAAATCGTAGCCGCCTCCCATTGTACTCATATCTTTCATGCGTCTTGCAAATTCGTTTTGAGCAATTAATACAGGTGCTTCATCGTCACGCATATTTTCAAACTGAACTTTGTATTTTTCTTTTTCAACACTTTCTTCAAAGATGGGTTGAATTATTTTTTTCTGCTCATCATTTAATTTCGATTCAGCAACAACTCCTTTATCAATTAGTTTGTCAATTGAATCTGCATCAATGCGTGCAAAAGACGTATGCTCAATTTTATATTCAATCATATTGATGAAGTGAGCATCTAACGGTGCATCCATCAGCAACACATCATATCCGCGCTTCTTTGCAGAATCAATCAAACTGTGATGTTCAACAGCATTGTTGGTGTAGAGATAAACTACTTTCTTGTCTTTATCTTCCTGATTGGTCTTCACAACTTCACGATATTCATCAAGTGTAAAATACTTTCCATCGGTATTTTTCAACAGACAAAAATTCTTTGCACGGTCATAAAATTTTTCATCACTCAATATTCCGTATTTGATAAAGATGCCGATGTCATCCCATTTGCTTTCAAAATCGCTTCGGGTTTCATTAAACAATTCTTCTAATTTATCAGCAACTTTTTTGGTGATGTGCGATGAAATCTTTTTCACGTTTCCATCACTCTGCAAATAACTGCGCGATACATTCAACGGAATATCAGGCGAATCAAGAACTCCATGCATCAGCGTTAAAAATTCAGGAACAATTCCTTCTACAGAATCAGTAACAAAAACCTGGTTACTGTATAACTGAATTTTATTTTTCTGCTGCTCAAAATTCTTTTTCAGTTTCGGGAAATATAAAATTCCGGTAAGGTTAAATGGATAATCAACATTAAGATGAATATGAAACAACGGCTCATCCATTGTGAACGGATACAACTCGCGATAAAAATTTTTGTAATCTTCTGGAGTTAGTTCAGCAGGTTTTTTTGTCCAGGCAGGTTTGGTGTTATTGATTACCTTTTCATCAAATTTAATTTCAACAGGAAGAAATTTGCAATACTTATCTAACAATGTTTGTATGCGCAGTTTCTCCAAAAACTCCTTCGACTCTTCATTGATGAATAAAACTATTTCGGTTCCGCGGTCGGTTCTGTCACTTTCTGTAATCTGGTATTCGGGACTTCCGTCACAGCTCCACTTAACTGCAGGTTCATCTTTATAGGATTTGGTAGTAAATTCAACTTTATCAGCTACCATAAATGCACTGTAAAAGCCAAGTCCAAAATGACCGATGATGGGATTTGCGGCAGAATCGTTTTTGTATTTATCTAAAAATTCTTCGGCACCACTGAAGGCAATCTGATTGATAAATCGCTCCACTTCTTCGGCTGTCATTCCAATTCCACGGTCACTGATAGTGAGCGTTTTATTTTCTATATTAATGGCAACATTGATTGTCAAATCGTCAAGCTCACCTTTAAATTCATTTGCACCTGCAAGTGTTTTTAGTTTTTGAGTTGCATCAACTGCATTCGAAACTAATTCCCGTAAAAAGATTTCATGGTCGGAGTAAAGAAATTTTTTAATAATGGGGAAAATGTTTTCTGTCTGTACCTTTATTTTTCCTGTTTGCATTGTATTGTTGTTAAAGCCCCCTAACCCACAAAGGGGAAAAGTGAGCAGTGTTTATTAATTATATTTTTTTTCGACTATTGTCAAAGAAAGTGCCACTGAAAAATTACCTGCCAAATTTACGCAAGCAAATTAGTTCAATTATTTGAAAGAAAATTAGAGATAGATAGCGAGTAAGAAACTTCGCTCAATAAAAGGCAATGAAAAAGAGTTCTAATTATTAGATTTGGATATAGTCACAAATTCGGAAAAGCTATTTTAACTTTTGAAGTATAAGCCAATAATAGCAAGCATCATTGCAAAAAAAGTTGCAAAAACCCATTTAACCATGTCCACCTTGTTTTCTGCGAGTTTGGTTAAAAGTTCGCCTTTCAGATTAGCAATATCCTCCCTTGTGGCAATAATTTTTAGATTCTGTTCATTATTTTCATTCAATTTTGCGTCAACAAATTGCACCAGCGTTTCTGCCTCTTTCTCACCCAGCTTCATTTTAAGAATGTTATACAATTGAATTTCTGATACCATCATAGCACTTTCATTTTTTCAAAGGTAATGCTAATAATCTTTTCCTAAAAATTTCTCTAAAAAAACAGAATTACATTTGAAACCTGATTTCAAAATAAAAATGCCAACAATATTTACGCATGGCTTTGCCGCATTTACTTTGGGGAAGACTTTCTTTGAAAAAGTAAGCACTACCAAACTTTTAATCGCAGCAGTAATCTGTGCAATGCTGCCTGATGCTGATGTAATAGGTTTTGCATTTCACATTCCGTACGAAAGTATGTTTGGGCATCGCGGGTTTACACATTCAATTTGCTTCGCAATTCTGCTTGCTCTGATAGTAAAGGAAATTTTTTTCAGAGAAGTGAAACTGAATTCAAAAACAGGAAGGCTGATTTTTTTGTTATTGTTTTTGTCAACTGTATCGCATCCCTTGTTGGATATGTTGACAAACGGAGGTCGCGGAGTTGCATTGTTTGCGCCATTCAGCAACCATCGTTATTTCTGTCCGTGGTTCAGGCCTATACAGGTTTCTCCTATTGGTGCCGGCAATTTTTTCAGCAAGTGGGGCGTTGAAGTATTGATTAGTGAATTTAAGTGGATTGTTTTGCCATGTATTGTAATTTTGCTTGGCGCGAAATTTTTTAAGAAAGCGAAATGATTGAATAGTGGAATGATGGCAAGCCCTACAATTTATATGTAACCATCCAATATTCCAACATTCCAGTCCCAAATAAAAACACCTGTGACAACTGATTTTTATCACATATTAGGTTTAGACCGTAGCGCTTCTGCTGATGCAATCAAGCAGGCTTACCGAAGGCTTGCGCAACAATATCATCCTGATAAAAATCCGCACAATAAAAACGCAGAAGAAAAATTTCTGCATATACAACAAGCATATCATACCTTAATTGATGCTGAAAAGAGAAGGGTTTATGATGCACAATCGGGTGGGGGATTTTATTTTGTTGCCCCCGAAAATCTGCATCATTATTTTCATGTAACTTGTAATACGAGATCTGTCAAAGTAAACCAGGAGTTTGAAGTAACTTATTCCTATACTGGTGAGGGAAGATATTTTGTGCGCCCCACATTCAATAATTTCTTTGTGAGTAGTAAGCCCATTGTCACTTCGCGCTTCGTTAATATTGATGGTATGCAGGTTAAAGAGACTAACCTCATTTATACGCTTGCTCCATTGCATAAAGGTGATTTCATTATTAACAAAGCAAAAATCAGGTTGCATCAAAAGCCTTATGAAACGCCTGAACTCGCAATTCACGTAACAGATAATGAATGTTATTTTCTGAAAGATAAAGCTGCTGATGGCAAACCATGCATTTTGCAATTGAATTACGAAGAAGTTGTTACAGGCCAGTTCTTTAAGACCTTGCGCATACAACGTCATGATGTGCTTATACCACGAAGCAAGAATGCACAATGGTTTCACGGATTGGGAACTGCAGTGAAATACACTTTTATGATTTGGATAATTATACTTTCAATGAAAGCCGGTTATGGTTTTTTAATGGGATTGCTTGGTGGCGGCCTTATAGGAAGTGCAAACTGTCAATTGTTTTACTGGCTGGTTGGAGTAAAGTCGAAATTTTATTTTGCCACACAACACCCGGCAGTGCGTGAATATTTTGAACAAGGTTATTATCTTAAAAATACTTTTTACAACGGGAGCAGTTTTAGTAAAACCATTTACTTCATCGAAAGTATTTTTAAATAACTTTTAAAAAGGCTTAATTCGTTGCGAAAAAATAAGCTTCTATGAAAAAAATAATTCTTGCATTCTTCTTAATATTAAGCATTATAGCAAATGCTCAACAACAAAAACAGGAACCCCAGCAACCCACTACCGAAGAAGAATACAATTTCGGTTTTACAGGTTATAAATTGCAGCTTCAAATGAAGTTGCCTATGAAAAAAGGTTATACCATCACTGATTTGGAAACAGTGGAACGTGGGGAACGCAAATGCGTTTTTAAAAGCTTATTTCGTGATAAGGAAAAGCAACCTTGCGCTTTAATCATGATTTATGACCGGCCACGTGTAAATCCTGAATATTTTTGTATTCCAAGTTCAGATGCTCCAGCAGATTTATGGGATAAATTTTTCTCAAGCCTGAAAAGCGATGTAGAAAATGAGCAGGAACGCTTTAAATTTTTCACCTACGCAATTGCCACAGCTCTGATGAAAAAATAATTGAAGTCTTATTTGCATATTTATGATGATAAACTACTTTTGCCGTCCCTTAAAAATTTTTCCTTGAGAGTGGTGCTGTAGTCCCGGAGCAAATTCGGGATGGTTTGAGCGAAAAGGTTGGATCTTCTCCTTGTTTTTTAACAAAGAGAAGGAACAATCCTCCTTAGCTCAGCTGGTTAGAGCACATGACTGTTAATCATGGGGTCCCTGGTTCGAGTCCAGGAGGGGGAGCAAAGAGCGGTGGATAATATCTGCCGCTCTTTTTATTTTAAGCACCCTTTTTTATTATTGTAGCTATAATCAATTTAGCTAACTGCTAAAAACAAAAAGCAAATTACATTGACTCCCCGCATCATAGCCATAGGCGACATACACGGTTGCAGCAAAACTTTCAAAAAGTTATTACTCGATGAATTGCGCATACAGCAAACAGATGAAATTTATTGTCTTGGCGATTATATTGACAGGGGCTATGATAGCAAAGGCGTGGTTGATTTTATTTTGGAATTGCGTGAAAAAAAATTTCATATCCATACACTACGCGGCAATCATGAGCAGGTGATGATGGATTCGACTTTGAACGAAGAGAATTACAGAAATTGGTTAGCGCTCGGTGGAGCAAGAACTTTGAACAGTTTTGGCGTAAGATATTATCACGAGTTTGATTTAGCATATATCAATTTTTTCAAAGACACAGAACTTTTTATTGAAACAGGTAACTACATTTTTGTTCACGCAGGATTGAATTTTAAAAATCATGATTTGTTTGAAGATAAGGACGCAATGCTTTGGATTCGCGATTTCAAAGTGGATAAAAATAAATTAGGGAATCGAATTGTTGTTCACGGTCATAATCCTCATCCTAAAGATTTTATTTTGAATCAGAAGATTGAGAATGCTGTGAATATTGATGCCGGGTGCGTATTCAACGACAGAAAAGGTTATGGAAGTCTGATAGCTTTGAATTTAACTGAACGTAAATTTATTGCTGTTAAAAACTGCGAATGATATTCAATGACTGCGTTTGCGTACTTATTAGCTTTTCAACATCCCTTTTATAATTTCGCACCGCTTTTGAGAAAAGCATTTTTAAATAACCATTATATATTAATTATAGAATTACATGAACCTACTCGTAGTTGGCACCGTAGCCTTTGATGCCCTTGAAACTCCTTTCGGAAAAGTTGATAAAATTGTTGGTGGTGCGGCTACTTATGCCTCACTCGCTGCATCCTATTTCACTCGCAAAATTTCTATAGTTTCAGTTGTGGGTGATGATTTTCCAAAGCCTTTTATTAAAGAAATGAACGGGCATGGAATCAATACAGATGGATTGCAAATTAAAGAGGGACAAAAATCTTTTTTCTGGAGCGGGCGTTATCATAACGACATGAATACACGCGACACGCTTGACACACAACTCAACGTGTTAGCCGATTTTGATCCAATTGTTCCTGAGAATGCAAAAAACTCTGACTTCCTCATGTTGGGTAACCTTATGCCTCAGTTGCAAAAGAAAGTGCTTGATCAAATGACAGTGCGCCCTAAATTGGTTGTAATGGACACGATGAATTTTTGGATGGATACACAGTGGGATGCCTTAATGGAAGTAATACCTTCAGTTGATGTATTAAGTATTAATGATGAGGAAGCACGCCAAATGGCAAAAGAATATTCACTGCGAAAAGCAGCAAATAAAATTTTGCAAATGGGTATTAAATTTTTAATCATTAAAAAAGGTGAACATGGTGCTTTGTTATTTAATAAAACCGGTGATGTTTTCTTCGCGCCTGCATTGCCGCTTGAAGATGTATTTGATCCAACAGGTGCAGGCGATACTTTTGCCGGTGGTTTTATCGGATACCTTGCCCGCACAGGTGATATTTCATTCGACAATATGAAACGCGCAATTATTCATGGTTCGGCTATGGCATCATTTACAGTAGAAAAATTCGGAACAGAAAGAATTATCAATTTGGAGAAAAAAGAAATTGATTCACGTGTGCAGGAGTTTTTCAGGTTGGTGAGTTTTAGTATTAATTGATTCTGTTAGTATTATATTTACAACAACCAAAAATATCTATACCTCAAACTTATCTGCGTAGATTGAATTGCAATCCTTAAATATAATTTGAACAAATGAGGAACGACACTTATAAATACGAGTTAATTATTTACTGGGACAATAAGGATAAACTTTATGTTGTTGAAGTCCCTGAATTGCCTGGCTGCATGGCACACGGGAAAAAATACAGTGACGCTGTAGTGCATGTTACGTCAGCCATTGATTTGTGGATTGCCACTGCAAAAGAATTTGGAAAACCCATTCCAAAACCTAAAGGTGAAAGATTGGTGGCTTAGTTAATTGATGATGCTTGCTGACAGAACTAATATGCCCGCCCAGGCAAATATGGCAGGTAGAAAATAAAAAAGCCTCTCAGATTCCTGAAAGGCTTTTTTATTAAAGCAATTTTTTATCACATCTTCACAAACCGCTTTACCACTCCATCCATCTTGAGCAAATAAACTCCCCGCGAAAGCGCACTTACATTTATCGGTATAACCCCGGTGTTAGTTTGTGCAATCTTTTCTTCTTTAACTACACGGCCTTGCATATCAGATAGGGTAATAATGCTGTTTGCAGGTAAAGGTTTTTTGAGTGAAACAGTAAGAACATCACTAACAGGATTAGGAGAAATAGTGATAGATGAATTGCCATCCATATCATCAATACCATTAGGCAGTTGCGTTACAACATTTAATGTAATCATGCTGTTACCGGTTCCTTTATATATATAAGTTGAAGAATCGCAATAAGTATTTACACAGCCATTACCATCAGTTACGGTAACACATATATTATAATAACCAGAATCAGCATAAACATGCGAAGGTGTGGCACCTGTAGAAACGGCAGAACTATCACCCCAATTCCAGACATAACTTAAAGGTGGTGTGCCTGTGCATTGATTCAATGCAAACCAATTGTGTGGAGTAATGGTATCAGGATATAAAGTGTATAGCGCAACAGGTAATGGATTAATGGTAAGGCTAATTGTGATAATGCTGTCACATCCTAAAGCATTAGGAATGGTATCCATATAGGTTCCTGAACTCGCCCAGTTATAATTACCGCTTGGAGAAGTATAATTATCACATGCGGTTATGTTTTGTGATGAAGCACTGCTGGTTTTTATTGTGAGATTAATAGTAATCACACTATCACATCCGCCTGCGTTTGCAATTGTATCCATGTATGTACCTGATGTGTTCCATGTATAATTACCACTTGGCGAGGTGTAACTGTTACATGCATTTACTAAAACCGTTGAGGTTGTATTAGTGTAGATTACAAGTTTAATAGTTATTATACTATCACATCCCTGGGCATTAGGTATCGTATCTTTATAGATACCGGATGTTGTCCATGTGTTATTGCCGCTTGGTGAAGTGTAGCTGTAACAGGCAACGGTATCCACTGCAGATGATGTTGTACAAATTGATAATTTCGATATATATATGTTATATTCAGACATCGCCTCTGCAGACAAATTGGTACCCCCAAAAGTAAGATCAGGACTTAAAAAGGATCCTGTTATATGTAAGTTTCCTAGCTGATTAAGGGCGAAAGAGCTTACATAATCTTCGGATGTTCCCCCAACAGATTTAGCCCAAACAAAATTGCCTGCACTATCTAATTTAGAAATGTAAATATCTTTTGCATAGCCCGCTAATACTGTGGTTAAGTTGAAAACCCCAATTCCGGGATCAAAATCTGCTGTCTCCCTGAAGGTACCTGTTGTATAAACATTATCGGACTCATCAATTATAAGCGAACTAGGTTCTTCAGACTCCGCTCCACCCATAGACCTGGCCCAAAGAAAATTTCCCGAACTATTTAATTTGGAAATGAAAATATCGTAGTATCCTGCCGAAATTAAATTGAAAACTCCTGCAGAATCGGGATCATAATCAGCCGTAAATGCAAATTTGCCGGTAGAATATATATTGCCCAGACTATCCAAAGCTATAGATGCGCCCCAATCATCACTCGATCCTCCCATTTTTTTTGCCCAAACAAAGTTACCTGCACCATCTAACTTCAAAATAAAAACATCAAAGTATGCAGCATTATTTGAGGATAGATTAAATGTTGCCGGACCAGGATCAAAATCCATTGTACCCCGGAAAGATCCAATAGAATAAAAGTTGGCAGAATCATCTATTGCTATTCCTGCAGAAGATTCATTTCCACTCGGTCCACCACCTACAGCCTTTGCCCAAATAAAATTTCCGGAACTATCTAATTTTTCAAAAAAGATGTCGTTTGGACCACCAGAAGTAATAAAAAAGTCCACTAATGTGTCAGGGTTAAAATCAGCAGTTCCATCAAAAGAGCCCGTTATATAAATATTGTCAAGGGCATCAAGAGCAATGCAAGGAAAGCCTCCCTCATAACCCGGTCCTCCTACTCTTTTTGCCCAAACGAAATTGCCCGAACTGTCTAACTTACAAATAAAAATATCGGTAGACCCCTCTGAAGTCATGTTGAATACTCCTGCACCCGGATCAAAATCAGCTGTGTTATAAAAAGATCCCACAGCATAAATATCTCCTGACACACCAATTTTTATTCTACTACAAACAATGGTAAATACACCATTTAAACTTTTAGCCCAAATAAGATTTCCGGCAGGATCTAATTTACTAATGAAGGCGGCACAACCACTCGTGTCAGTTGATAAATTGTACGTTCCCGCTCCTGGGTCAAAGTCAACTGTATTAACAAAATAGCCTGCGGTATAAACATTTCCGTTATCATCAATAGCAATGTCGTTAGAACCTTTAGTTGCAGAAGCAAGACCGGCTATTTGTAACACCCAAACTAAACTCCCGGCATTATCTAATTTTTGAATATAACTATCGAATCTCCCGGATAAATTAAAATGTCCTGTATCAGGATCAAAATCAACTATTCCACCAAATGTCCCCGTTGTATGAATATTTCCTGCAAAATCAATAGCCAATGAATTGCAATCTCCAATAGAGTTAATTGAACCCGATATTGTTTTTACCCAAATAAAATTGCCGGTATTATTTAATTTAGAAATGAAAATATCTCCATCTCCGGACGAAATTGCATAGGATATTCCCGCTGAATCCGGATCAAAGTCAACAGCTCCTTGAAATTGACCCACAGTATATACATTGTTATTAAAGTCAAGGGCAATGTCAATTGATTTATCTGCATGTATTGACCCTATACGCTTAGCCCATATCAAATTGCCGCTATTATCTAATTTGGAAATAAAAATGTCATAATGTGCAATTGTATCGGAAGTTAAATTAAATATTCCTGCAGAGTCTGGATCAAAGTCAACGGCACCTGAAAAACCACCCGTAGAATAAAAGTTTCCGGCAGCATCCATTATCATTGAAGTAAGATGTGCCTGCCCCGTAGCTTTCGCCCATACAAAATTTCCGGCATTGTCTAATTTTAAAATAAACATTCCTCCTCCGTCAATGTTGAATACACCTGCACCCGGATCAAAATCAACAGTATCCTTAAAATGCCCTGTAGTGTAAACATTATTTGACGCATCTGTTTTAATTATAACACCTTCATCATTGCCCGTACCACCAATACGTTCAGCCCAAATAAAACTTCCTGAATTATCTAACTTCGAAATAAAAATATCTTTTTGATTTGGCAAGCCACCCGCTGTACTTAGCATCTGAATTCCTGCACCCGGATCAAAATCAACACTTCCATCAAAATAACCTGTTGTAAGAATATTGCCTGAAGCATCTAATGTGATGGAGTTAGCATCAACATTAGCATTAATACCTCCCATACTTTTCGCCCAAACAAAATTTCCTGCAGTGTCTAATTTTAAAATAAAAGCGTCATGGTTTACAGCACTTAAATTATAAACACCTATACCGGGGTCAAAGTCAACAGTACCTCCAAAATGACCTGTTATGTAAATATTTCCGGATACATCAAGAGTTATTGCATTAACAGAATCATGTTCCAGCCCTCCAATTTGTTTTGTCCAAATATGATTACCCATACTATCTCTTTTGGACACAAAAAAGTCATAAGTATTTCCAACTGAAGTTACAAATGATAGTCCGGGACCGGGATCGAAATCCACCCTTCCAATAAAAGCACCTGATGTATATATATTTCCTAAAACATCTACTGCAATACGGTTATTCTTACTGTAATTTACTCCTTCAATTTTTTTTGCCCAGTCCCATTCAGGCGCCTGCCCCATCCCCTTCTCACAAACAAATAATAACCCAATAAAAATAACTAATAAGTAAACCTTTGTTTTCATAACTGTATTTGGTGTTTAATGTTGAATATTTAATAGGTGATGAATCTAAGCTTGTCTGAATTTTTAAGCTTTACAAATAAAGTAAATGTTTTTGAAAATGGGAAATCTGAATCATAGAAAAAAAGCGGATAGAGCAGATTTCATAAATACATACATTCGGTTTTTTTTATTGACAACTCCATTGTGTCAACATCTTTTATTATTTTCGCAGGCATGATTTCAGCAAATAAAAATAACCCTCACAATACAGCGATAACCAATAATCGTTTTATTGCCTTTCAATACCACAAATCGCAATTGTGTTGTTGCTGAAATTCTTTTCAATCAAATTCAAATAACATTTCTTTTTCTTTGACGGCAATTTCAGTTATTGCAGTACTTTACTTTGAGAAGAAAAAAAATCGTAAATCGTAAATCAAAAATCGTAAATCAAAAATGAATCATCCCTTATATATCATCAATTCGTTAACACGACAGAAAGAAAATTTTATTCCGATTAATCCACCGCATGTTGGGCTTTATGTTTGCGGGCCTACAGTTTACGGACCACCGCATCTCGGTAATGCGCGACCTTATATCACCTTCGATGTATTATCAAGGTATCTCTCTCACTTAGGTTATAAAGTGCGCTATGTGCGCAACATTACCGATGTGGGTCATCTTGAAAGTGATGCCGATGAAGGTGAGGATAAAATTGCAAAGAAGGCACGGCTGGAACAATTGGAGCCAATGGAAATTGTGAAACTTTACACTGATCTTTTTCACGATGCTATGGAAAGTTTGAACAACAAAAAACCAAGTATTGAACCGACAGCATCGGGTCACATCATTGAGCAAATTGAAATGATTCGCAAAATTATTGAGAATGGTTTTGCCTACGAAAGCAACGGCAGTGTGTATTTTGATGTGATAAAATACAGCAAGACGAATGATTATGGAAAGCTTTCAGGAAAAGTACTTGAAGATTTAATTGCAGGAGCCGGTGAGGAGCAACGGGCTTTAGAAGGACAAGAAGAAAAACATAACCGTGCTGATTTTGCATTGTGGAAAAAAGCAATGCCCGAACATATTATGCGCTGGCCAAGCCCGTGGAGCGTTGGTTTTCCCGGCTGGCATATTGAATGTTCGGCAATGAGTGCAAAGTATCTTGGAGAAACTTTTGATATTCACGGTGGCGGAATGGATTTGCAGTTTCCGCACCACGAGGCTGAGATTGCGCAAAGCATGGGTTGCAATCATAAAGCACCGGTGAAATACTGGATGCATAATAATATGATAACTATTGATGGAAAGAAGATGGGTAAATCATTGGGCAACTTTATTCATCTTAACCAGTTCTTTACCGGTGAACATAAATTGCTTACACAGGCTTACGCGCCTATGACAATTCGTTTTTTTATGCTACAGGCACATTACCGCAGCACGCTTGACATTAGTAATGATGCACTTTTAGCTGCTGAAAAAGCATTGCAAAAAATTATGAGTGCTTATGAAACAATGCAGAAATTAAAAGCATCTGACACTTCAACTTCTAACGTTCCGGTTATACGAAGTAATGCTTACGAAGCTTTGAATGATGATTTGAATACAGCAATTGTTATTTCACATTTGTTTGAAGCAGTGCGGATTATCAATTCAACTTATGCAGGTACTGAAACATTAACTGCTGCTGACATTGAAGAGTTGAAAAAACTGTTTGATGATTTTGTTTTCGAAATACTTGGTTTGAAAAATGAAAGCAAAGGTGGCAGTGATGATGTAAGCGGTTTGATGGATTTAATAATTTCCATTCGCGGAGAAGCGCGCAATAAAAAAGATTTTGCAACTTCGGATAAGATTCGCGATGAACTGGCTAAACTTAATATCAAAATTAAAGATGAAAAAAGTGGAGTGAGTTGGGTGAAGGAGTGATTGGAAAATAGAAATTTGAAATTTGAAATTTGGTTTGTCATTTGGTTTAGCACCTTAACATGTGTTCTCCATTATTGGTTAATTAAAATTGCAATATAAATCTTTGTGTCTTAGAGTTCCCGGTACATCCGGATGTCGAGCAAAAATTCCGAATCGAAATGCCAAAAGTTTTGAATTACGAAGTGATTATCAGTAAAGATGCGGAAGGTTATTATGTTTATTGTCCTGAACTTCCGGGTTGTCAAACCGAAGGAGATACTTATGAGGAGGCTTTGATAAATATTAAAGATGCAATTGAATTGTATTTAGAAACCATGCCCGATAATGAAAATTAAAAATATACTGCTTGGATCTTTTTGCTGTGTAGGATTTATTTCTTGCAATAACCCAACAAACAATAGCAACACGCATACAACTACTGTTACAGACAACAAACCTGTTGCAATAGTTCCTCAATTCAATCAAGACTCTTCTTATGCTTATGTAAAAGCCCAGGTTGATTTTGGTCCCCGCATACCGGGAACAAAATCGCATGAGCAGTGTGCTGAGTATCTCACATCAAAAATGAAAACCTATACGCCAAATGTTACTGTTCAAAACGGAATCGTAAAAACTTTTGATGGAAAAACTTTCACTATAAAAAATATCATTGCAGAATTTAATCCTCAGCTTGGTAATAGAATTCTTTTATGTGCACATTGGGACACGCGACCTTATGCTGATGGTGATTCTATTGATAAGTATAAACCATTTGATGGCGCTGATGATGGCGCAAGCGGTGTAGCTGTGCTGCTTGAAGTAGCACGTCAATTAAGTATTGCAAAGCCAAATGTTGGCATTGACATAATCTTTTTTGATTTGGAAGATTATGGTCAGGAGCAGGATGATAAACGTTTTCCCCAACAAGAAAACACCTGGTGTCTTGGCACGCAATACTGGGCAAAGAATCCCCACAAACAAGGCTATACAGCCCAATACGGAATTTTGTTAGATATGGTTGGCGGAAAAAATGCTGTATTCCCGATGGAAGGAACAGGCATGCAACATGCACCTGACGTGGTAAAAAATGTATGGGCACTTGCCCAATCTCTCGGTTATTCAAATTTCATTAATGATCAAACCAGTCCGACTATGGACGATCATTTTTATATTAACACCATTGCAAATATTCCATGTATTGATATTGTACATTACGATATTGAAAAACGTAATTATGCATATTGGCATCACAGGCACAGCGATAATTTAGAAGTGATTGATCCAAACACTTTGAAAACAGTCGGACAATTGTTGTTGACTTTGTTGATACAACAAAGTAGTTAACTTTGTAAAAAATAGTATGGGAATTGTTTATTCAAATATCACTTTGTCAAATCCGGTAGAAGTTAATCTCAAGCCAATTGATGTCAGATGTCTTGTTGATACAGGTTCAACATTTCTTTGCATACCTGAACATGTCGCTCTTCAACTGCAATTAAAAGAATTGGAGAAAAGAGAAGTTACAACTGCTGATGGAAGAAGAAGTTCGGTGCCTTATGTTGGTCCTGTAAGAATTACTTTTGAGAACAGGAATTGTTTTGTAGGAGCCTTGGTTGTTGGTGATGAAGTATTACTCGGAGCAGTACCAATGGAAGATATGGATTTGATAGTTCATCCCAAATTGTTAAAGTTATCAGTTAATCCCGATAGCCCTAATATTCCACATGGCATGTTAAAATAAAAATCCCTTCACTTTTAAGCAATAGGATTTCTTCTATCGGAAAAGCTGGTTCTTAATTTTTTCAATCAATATCTTTCAATTTCAGATTAATAATCTGAATGGTTGAGTCCTGAGTTGCAATCTGAATTTTCATTTGCTCCACGGCTGTGCTGTCGTGGGTTATTCCCTGCTTTGCAGTAATAATTTTATTTTCATAATAGGTAATATCTTTTCTGTTAGCTTCGATATTTTTTTCAAGACTTTTTTGTTTATCCTGATTTTTCTTTTGTATTCCGGCAGCAGCATTCAACTCATCACCAACTAATTTCTTTTTAAAGTTTACTGCAAAGTCATACATTAGTTTTTGCACTGCCCTGTCGGCACCGGGATCACTCGATGATGAAATAAAGCTGCCTGGTTTTGCAAATGCAGCGGTTATGCGAATTGCATTTTTATCCTTGATTAGTTTTGCATAAATCTTTAAGGGTTCAGAACCGACAGCGGCAATTTTTACATTTTCAAAAACCACCTGGCCACCTAAACCCTTTGATGAAGCCGATTTGCCATCATGATCTTTTATATAATTGCTCCATTCCTTTTCCGCCTTTTTAGGGTCAACATTTTCAATGTAAATACTATACCCCGGGTTTGAACCTCCGCCAATACTTTCAGTAACTTCTGTAACCTGCGTTTTTTGTGCAAGCAGAAATTGCGTAGCAAATGTTAATAATAGTGTGAGTTTAATTTTCATACGAAACTTGTTTTTGGAAATTTATTTAAGAACTTTTCTGCGGGCTTCATTTCCGGAAGCTTAATCTTACTCAAAATTATTGATCACCTTATTTTATCTCAGGAAGCTTCACATCATCTTTTACAATAAAGGCTACTTCATAAGTGTTTTTAATTAATTCAAGAATTTTTACTGCTTCTAATCTTGTTTTACAATCGCCTACGCGCACCTTAAAATTAGGTTGCTGATATAACAAATAGGCTGGTATATCAGGAAAGCTTTGATTGAAACCATTTTTTATTTCTGTTGCCGCCTCTCTTTTTGCTCCGAAATAAATCTGCACCCTGTAACCGGGCATTGCTTGTTTTTTCTGATTAATGCTGATGTGTTTATTCACCAATGCATCCATCTGTGATTCACTGCCGGTTGCAGGCTGCGCATTTGCATATACGATAAGCATTACAAAACCGGTTATCAATATCACTAATAATTTCAAATTAAATTTCATTGCACTAACCTTAAAATCAGTTTGTAAAAATGGTTTTTAAATTCTTGAATTACACTAATAATCTTTTATACATTTTAACAGTGTTGTCTAATCCTAAATACAATGCATCACTTATTAATGCATGACCAATGGAAACTTCAAGCAAATGTGGAATGTGTTGAGCGAAATACTTTAAATTTTCAAGACTCAGATCATGACCTGCATTAATTCCGATATTTAATTCGTTTGCTTTTTGTGCGGCCACAATATATGGCTGAATTGCATTTTCAGGATTTTTTGAATAACCTGATGCGTAAGCCTCGGTATATAATTCAATGCGGTCAGTACCGGTAGTTGAAGCATGTGTGATCATCACTTCATCTGGATTAATAAATATAGAGACACGCATACCTTTCGATTTAAGTTGAGCAATTACATCCTGTAAAAAATTTTTGTTTTTAATCGTATCCCAGCCATTGTTTGAAGTAAGCACATCAGGCGGATCGGGTACTAAAGTAACTTGTGTTGGCAACATTTCCATCACTAACTTTAAAAAATCATCAGTAGGAAATCCTTCAATGTTCAGTTCTGTTGTTACCACTTTTTTTAATGCATAAACATCGCTGTACCTGATGTGTCTTTCATCAGGGCGCGGATGCACTGTAATACCTTGCGCACCGAAACGCTCAATATCAATTGCAGCTTTGATAACATCGGGCACATTATGTCCGCGTGCATTTCGCAGGGTGGCAATCTTATTAATATTTACTGATAGCTTTGCGCTCATATAATTTCTGAACAATTGATAACCGGGTAAAAATACATCTATTCATTTTCAAAAATCAAATCGTCATCATTGTGCATAATTTATTTTTGATGAACTCGTTAGTCTTATCAAAATAGTATGTTTGTCGTGACATATTTTATACTAACACGCTTAAAACATGGTTGTTGGTCAACTGATAAAAGATACCATCCCTCCGCTTCGGCTTAATGATACGGGTGAGCGTGCTTTGGCCTGGATGGATGTGTTTCAGATAGACCAGTTGCCACTTTTACATGGCAAAAATTATTTAGGCCTTATAAGCCGTAACGCGCTTAGTCACCATGTACTTAAAGAAAAAATAAGTACGTATGAACTTGAATTACCTCATCCTTATGTTTTAAATACGCAGCATATTTATGATGCATTTACTTTTTCAGCGAATCATGAATATGTCATAATACCAGTGTTAGATGAGCAACATCATTATGTAGGACTTATTACTGCGCTTGATCTGATTGCCGGTTTTGTTCAAATGAAATCGCTTAACACACAGGGCAGCATAATTGTGATTGAAATAAAACTGAAAGATTTTCAACTGTCACATATTATCCAAGTGGTAGAGTCAAACGAATCAAAGGTGCTCAATGCCGATGTTCATATTGACACCGACATGGACATGGCCGAAGTAACCATGAAAATAAATCGCATTGATTTATCACGCATACAGGCAGCATTTTTCCGTTACAACTATAATGTAAAAGCCATTTATCACCAGGTTGAAAACACAGATGATTTGCAAAATCGTTTTGATTCGCTGATGCATTACCTTAATATCTGATATCTGCCTGATGAAGGTTATAAAATGCTTTTCAAAAGTGTTGTTGCTTTTATTGCTATCATCTCCATGTTTTGCTCAAAACACTGATAGTACAAAGGTTGCTGCTGATAGCACAATGATTTCTGTTGATCGCATTATTTTATTAGGAAATAAAGTTACCCGTCCTTCAATCATTTACCGCGAGCTTATTTTTCATAAAGATGATACGTTACCTGAATATGTGCTCGATCGTGCAATTGAACGAAGCCGCGAGAATCTGATGAATACATTGCTGTTTAATTTTGTACAGATTGATAAATTAAATGACATCAATAACAAACGATCCATTGTGATAACAATGACAGAGCGCTGGTATATTTTTCCCATACCAATAATTGAATTTGTTGATCGTAATTTTAATGAATGGTTAAAAACAAAAGATTTCAGCAGGATCAATTATGGCTTTGTACTTTCAGATAATAACTTCAGGGGTGCTAAAGAATTGTTCCAGGTATCGGCACGTTTTGGTTATTCGCAAAAATTTGCTTTCAATTATGTGATACCTTATCTCAATCGTGCGCAGGAAAATGGATTGAACCTGATGGGAGGTTACAACCGCAATCACGAAATATCTTATACACTTACCGACAGCAAGCTTACTTTTTACAAAAACGAGGATATTTATGTACGCAAAGAATATTATGGCCTGGTGCGTTACACTCATCGCGATCGCATTTACAATTACGCATCATTTGGTGTTGAATACCGCTTCTCTTCAATTGCTGATACAGTGGCCAAATTAAACGATCGTTATTTTGTAAATGGCACCACATTCGAACAGTTTATCGCTTTGGGCTATAAATGGAGCCGCGATATGCGCGATTATAAAATTTATTCATTACATGGATATTATTTTGATGCAGAGGTAAATAAAGTTGGTCTCGGAATTTTAAAAAATGAACCCAACTTACTTTTCATCACTTCAAGTTTTAAAAATACAAATGAAATTAGCAGGCGATGGCATTTGGGATATTCCATTAAAGGCCGTATTTGCGGACAAAGCGAAGCGCCTTTTTATAATCAAAGGGCATTAGGATACCAGAATGATTTTGTAAGAAGCTATGAGTACTATGTAATAAACGGACAAAGTTTTGCATTGGCAAAAACCAATCTTAAATTCTCATTAGTGCCTCAACGGATTTTTTATTTAGGGGCAATTGGTTCTGACAAATTCAACACTATTCCTTATGCATTTTATTTAAATGCCTTTTGCGATGTGGGTTACGTGCGCGATAAAGTATTTGCTGAAACAAATCCGCTCGCCAATCAATTTTTACCCGGTTATGGCTTAGGGATTGACTTTGTTACCTATTACAATATTGTTATAAGACTTGAGTATTCCTTCAATAAATTTGGTGAGAATGGATTTTTTCTTCACTTTACCAACGCTTTGTATTAGGAGTTAGGTATTGGGTATTAGGTATTGGGTATTAGGTGTTGGATATCAGGAAATGTGGAAATATGGAAATATGGATTCCGATGTGTCGGGAATTAGAAATCCTAAAATCTTATAATCTTGTGAATCTTAGTTCAGACAATTGGAATAAATCGTACTTCGTAAATCATAAATCGTAAATCAAAATATGCGTGCAGCAATATATGGAAGACAACAAAGGGAAGATATTATTCCTTATGTAGAGAAGCTATTCAATGAATTGAAAAAGCATGGTTATGACATTTGTGTGCACGATCCTTTTCTCAATTTCATAAGACAAAAGACTCAGAAAAGTTATAAGTACGATACATTTACTTCACACAGTGATATACGTCACGGTGTTGAATTAATGTTCAGCGTGGGTGGTGATGGCACTATGCTGGATACCATAACTCTTATACAGGATTCTGCAATACCAGTAGCTGGAATCAATACAGGACGACTGGGATTTTTATCAGGAATTGCAAAAGACCAGTTAGCAGAAGCAGTGCAGGAATTGGTAAAAGGAAATTACTCTTTAGATAAGCGAACTATGTTGCGCTTAGAGAGCAATGCAAACTTATTTGGAGGAGTAAATTATGCGCTCAATGAACTTACCGTTCATAAAAAAGACAGTGCATCCATGATGACTATTAATACTTTTCTGAACGGAGAATATCTTAATTCGTATTGGGCTGATGGACTAATTGTGGCTACTCCTACTGGTTCAACAGGGTACTCACTTAGTTGTGGTGGGCCTATCATCATGCCGCAATGCGAAAATTTTGTAATCACTCCTATAGCACCGCATAATTTGAACGTAAGACCTATTGTGGTTTCTGATAAAAATGTAATCTCGCTCGAAGTCGAAGGCCGTAACAGGTACTTTCTTGCTTCACTCGATTCACGTTCAGTAACTATTGATTCATCAGTGCAACTTGCTGTGCGCATTGAAGATTTTAAAATAAACTTAGTTCGATTACACAATGAAAACTTTCTTACCACACTCCGCGATAAATTAATGTGGGGTGTTGATAGCAGGAATTATTAAAAACTGCGTATAAAGGCAGAAATGAAAATAACTTATTGGGTTGAATATATTCTAAAAAAAATTTGCCCTTTTTCAAAAAAATTTGCCCTTTTTCAAAAAAAATCTATTTTTGTGTTCCCGATTAATCGGATGATGTCATAATCAGTAACTCAATTACCCCGGTACACGGCTATAACGGATGAAAAAATACTTACTTATCATATTGTTTATTATCCCTTCGGTCATTTATGCGCAGATGTCAAGAAGTCGTTGGAAAGCATATCGTTATGAGGTTGATTTAGGAATAGGGGCTTCTAATTTTCTTGGCGACTTAGGAGGTGCAAACCAGGTAGGAACACACTTTGTAAAAGACCTCGAACTTTCACAGACCCGTCCTGCTGCCGCATTCGGATTGCGTTACAAACTTTCTCCAAGCTTCGCTATTCACCCGCATCTTACTTATGGCAAAGTAGCAGGTGATGATAAACTTACCGAGGAATTTTTTAGAAATCATCGTAATCTCAATTTTAAATCCAACATATTTGAATTTAATACTACCGTTGAATATTTCTTTTTAAAAGAACAGGTAGGCCACCGTTATAAACTGCGGGGTGTAAGAGGACAAAGAGGTTATGAATTTGCAGGTTACATTTTTGGCGGACTTGGTGTGTTTCACTTTAATCCAAAAGGTGAATATGAAGGCAATTGGTATGAATTACAACCGTTAGGCACGGAGGGACAAGGATTAGTTCCATCACGCAACAAATATAAACGCACACAATTATGCATACCAATGGGTTTTGGATTTAAATATGCCATTGATCGCAGATGGGGTATCTCATTAGAATATGGTTTACGTTACACCTTTACAGATTACGTTGACGATGTAAGCAAAACTTACTATGACCGTAATGCACTTGCTTCATATCGTGGTGATATTGCTGCTGCTCTTTCTGATAAATCAACCGATTATTATACAAACAATAATCCTGAATACACAAATGCAGGAGAGCAACGTGGCGACCCTACACACCGTGATGCTTACATGTTTGCCATTATCAGTGTTAACTACAAGTTACGAACCGGGCGCGTAAGCTATCCTATCTTTTAAATCCATATAACTTTTACATTGATCCTTATTTTTGGACGAACTTTCTGTTTACCTCTTCACACTTTCTTATGATTATTTTCTAATATTTGCGCGCTTTTTGCGTTTAGCAGGAGTTCTAAAAAAGTGATGAAAAAAAGTTTCCAGGTTATTTTATTCTCTGTACTTGCATACTGTGCTAAAGCGCAAACTTCTGAAATGGGAATTACTATTGGCGTATCAAGCTATAAAGGAGACCTAAAGGAACACCAGTACACTACCAAAGATTTACACCTTGCCGGTGGAATTTTATACAGGCATTGTTTCAATAATCATTGGGCGTTTAAAGCCGGAATTAACGTGATGAAAATTTCTGCCGAGGATTCCACATCAGGTGATCCTTACCAGGAACATCGGAATCTTTCTTTCCGTTCAAAAATTCAGGAACTCAACATGCAATTTGAATTTAATTTTTTCAAATTTCAAACCGCAAACCCCGTAACAAAATGGAGTCCGTATTTACATGCAGGTCTAACCGTTTTTCATTTTAACCCTGAAGCGAATCTCGATGGCGACTGGTATAAACTCCAGCCACTTGGAACTGAAGGGCAAGGCACTTCACTTTATAAGGATCGTAAGTACTACAAACGCACGCAAGTTGCTTTTACTTTTGGCGGTGGTTTTAAATTCAGTCTCAGCAGGCGTTTCGGCTTAGCGATAGAAACCGGGGTGCGTAAAACTTATACTGACTATTTAGATGATGTAAGTAAAACTTATGCTGATAAAAATGCAATAGCCGCTGTTAACGGAACCACTGCTGCTTTGCTAAGCGACCGCTCCATTGATCAATTGAACAATGATAACCTGAACCGCGACCGTGGTAATAAAAACAACAAGGATTGGTATATGTTCACGGGAGTGCAACTCAACTATACACTTTCAAAACATTACAACGACCCCTGCAAACCTTTCAAAACCAAGATGAGGTAAGCGGATCTCAATTAAGCGCGATCTCAATTGAGCGCGATTGTATCGCGTTTACAGACTATAGTTAGATATAATTGGTTTTTTCCCACGAACCGTTGACTGTACTCTAACTATCAACTTCCCAATCAATCGAGCACGATTGTATCGCGTTTACAAAGTGTTTTTCAACATGCAAAAATCACCCTAATTATAAAAATCAACTTAACCCAACTTGCAGCAAACCAGTTAATAACCCAGTCATTTATGAACATTTTGCGGGGTTTAATTGTATGCCCCCTTGCCATTACTGCATTTGAGATTTGAAAAAAGTTTGTAGTACACAGGGGGGTATTGTTTTATTGAAATGGGGTATTCTCCTTTGCACCCATGTATTTCAAGGGTTCCATACGAACAAATCCGGCAACAAAGGAAATTGATAGCTATTATCGGTTAGTAGAAAGCTATCGAAATATAGATGGACGTGTATGCCATCGAACTTTATTGAATGTTGGTTTTTTAGAACAGGTGAGTGTTGACCAACTAAATAAAATACAATCCTATTTGAATGCACGATACAAAAAACAGGAAACATTATTTGAAGAAACCGACCCTGTAGTAAAAACGATGACGGAGCAGCTATAGCAGCGATTGGTAAACGAAAGGCGAATTGATATAAACTGGGCAGACAAAGCGCAGCGGCACATAGATGTAGATACCATCAAACACACCAATGTGCGCGAAGTGGGCACAGAATGGATGTGTTACCATACATGGAATCAATTACAACTTTCTGAATTTTTGCAAGAGCAAGGCTGGAATGAAACACAGATACAATTGGCAGCCACACAAGTAATAAGCGGCAAGTACATTTTACCTGCAATGTTTACTTATCCCAAAACAGGTTCACGTTTTCCGGTTGTAATTTTAGTGCATGGTTCAGGACCGAATGATAAGGATGAAACTTTAGGACCCAATAAAATTTTTAAAGACCTCGCTTATGGTTTGGCAAGTAAAGACATTGCAGTGATGCGTTATGAAAAAAGAACAAGGCAATATCAAACCGAATGTTTTGCACCAATAAATGATCTCACTATTAAAGAAGAAGTTATTGATGATGCATTGGCAGCAATTCAAACTGCAAAATCAGTTGTGGCTATTGATCCTGCGCGCATATATATATGTGGTCACAGCCTTGGTGCGATGTGCGCTCCACGCATTGCAGCGCAAAGCAATGAAGTTGCAGGAATAATTTTACTTGCAGGTAATGCACGACCTTTAGAAGATTTGGTTTTAGAACAAGTGAAATATCTATCATCGCTAAAAGAAAACAATGCGGACTCAAAAAAATCAATTGATGATTTGCAGGTGCAGGTGTTGAATGTAAAATCGCTTACCAAAGAATCAGATATTGAATCATATCAACTGCCTTTAAGTCTTCCAAAAAATTACTGGCTTGCTTTGAAAAACTACAATCAAATTGTAACAGCAAAATCATTAAGCTGTAAAATACTAATCATGCAAGGCGTGCGCGATTACCAGATAACTACAACCGATTACAACCTGTGGCAAAAGGAATTAAAAGGTTTTCCAAATGTGCAATTCAAATTATACGATAAACTGAATCATCTTTTTATGGAAGGCACAGGAAAATCAACACCTGATGAATATGATAAGGAAGGGAATGTGCCGGAGTATGTGGTTAGTGGTATTGCTGATTTTTGTAAATAAAAAATGGTTTTTAAAAAAGCACTCCTAAAGTCAAATTTAAAGTATTGGTTATAGCCTTAGCTTCAAAATTTTCATTTGCAGAATCAAAATAAACAACATAATAATTGCTTACCGGATCATATACTGCATATTTTAAATTCCTGTAGTAAGTAACCGATTTGTATTTCAGCTTTCCGAAATTGAATGCAGTAGAAAATGTGAACCTTTTTGCATTAACGGTAATTCCAATTTCTTGCTTAATACCGTTTCATTTGTTAAGCTCGAAATACGCATTATCAACATGAATGACACCATAGCTATTATTATCATGACTATAATGCCAACCGCCATTCCATGCATGTGTAGGACAGAGCTGATAATAAAACCTTATGAAATTTGTTTTTTTCTTTAAAGGTAACCTGACTGAAGGTCCGATTTTTATTGCTATTGTTTTCACTTTTTTATAATCTGCATCATTAAAAATATATCCTGATTGTTCCCATTTAAATTTATTGGTAGTATAATTCAGAAAAGTAACCTTTAGCCCATACTTAGAATAACTCTTTCCTTTTTTAAATGCATAGAAACAACTCAGATCAAATAATCCCCCTGCTTTGGCTCCGAACCCTCCATCCTTACCCGAAAGATTATCTCTCGTTTGACCCGGAATGTCTTTTGTACCTGAGTAATCAACATTGCGATGATACCCTCCAACCGGAAAATTCAAGCCCAATGTGATTAGAAATTCATTGCCTCTGAAAGATTTTGTTTTTTTTACCAATAAGCTGTCATTCTGTGCAGAAACGACAATTATCTTTAAAATCATTAAAAAGAAAATCAAGGAGAGTTTAATGTTCATTCAGATTAAAGTTTAAGAGTAATTAAAACATAAAGTTGTTTTAATACAGTTTGAATTTTACATAATCAATGTGGGTCAATAATTCGCCTCACCGTTTTTTCTTCTCGTAATTTTATCACGAATCATTTTGAAAAATCTGCCGCGTTCTTTTTCACTCACTGTGCTTATCATGGTTGATTTACTCATCAGGTTGTGTTGTGCGTCAAACGTATAATCGCAAAATTTTTTATCATAAGTAATCATAAAATTTAAAACATTATGATTAATAAAAACAAACCTGCTGGTGCCTGTATCAATCAGGGTGGTATTATGCCCCATCATTACCTCATTAATAAAAAGCTTATAGTTATCGTGGTTGCCTGTTGGCTCGCTACCCATTAAAAATTTCTCGCCCGTGGCAGCTTCCTTTTCTATATGATTGATCAAATCCATCAACTGGTCAAACAGCATCTGCGAAGTTTCCTCCTTCAGAAAATTTCCTGATCCCCTGTAAAATTCAATTTGCTGCAAGGTGCTGTTAATGGTATCGGCATTCCATAATTCAACCGATGGAATTTTAGTATAATTTAAAATTATCTTTTTACCAATGTGATGTAAATGCTCCAGCAAATAATCTTTTGCTTCTTCAAATGGCTTGGTGGTATAGATAGAATCTTTGATTATGGTTCGCATCCAGAAATAATATTTAAAAGCAGCCAGCTCCAAACATTGAAAATGACGAAAAGGCGGAATGTCTTTGGCATCATAATACATGGTCTTCTCACTTAAGCTATTAATCATTTCAAATTGATGGAGCATATCAGTGAGGTACTTTTCAAAATCAAAAGTTTCTTTATCCACTAAGTTACCGTAAAAAGTAATGGAGTTTGAATCCAGCCCCATTAACTGATCGAGCGATACCTGGAAGTGCTTGCAAATTAACTGCACCTCTTGCAGCGAAATTTGCTTATCGCCACGTATGCGCCTGTAAGCGCTGTCGTTACTGATTCCCAGCAGGTCGGCTATTTCGTCCACCAATGATACATGAGCAGGTATGCGGGTTTTTAGATGCTGAAAAAATTGTTGTTGCAGTTCAGTTGATTCCATAGTTGTTTGTTATTAGTTGTTGGGTAATTTGGTGTTGCTTTTGGCTTTTGGCCTTTGGCTGTTAGTTTTAGCGTTAATCATTTTGCTAAAGGCCAAAGGCTAACAGCCAAAAGCTACTTTTCAATTATCTTTTGCAATTAATGCAAACGAACATAAAATGTTTTTGCAATATCTGCAAATAAATTACATATCGTAAATTGATTTGTTTAATTCTTACTTATATGTGATGCAGTAAAGAGGGTAATTTATGCAAACTGCTTAAATGCAATTAAGGCATTGCACACATCCGTTTTACAGTATAAAAACAACCCGGTACTTTTGATTCATCAATTTCAATTAATGTGTTCTATAGCAAATATTCAAAACCAAAATTCACTCTCTAAAATTAAATGCTATGAAAAAAAATGCCAGGTTGCCTGCTCTCATCAGCATTTGTTTATTGTTACACCCAAACTTGTCCTCACAAATTGTAACACATCCTGATTCACTTCAACCAGGAAATTTCAACCTTCTTGAAGTTGAAAATCAAATTACAAATCAAATTACAAAACAGAAGGACCTTATTCTTTTATTCAGCATAAGCAGTTCGTTATTTTTATTCATCGCACTTTTATCTTACAACAGGCGCACACATTATAAACGCAAAGCCGAAATTGCACTGGCTGAATTGAAAAAACAAAAGGAGATGGAGCAATTGCGCAAACGCATAAGCAGCGATATTCACGATGATATTGGTGCACACCTTACACGCATATTGCTGATGAGCGATTTGATAAAAGCAAAATCAAAAATCAATTCGGAAGAAGTTATTGACCTGATAGAAAAAGTAAAGTCAACTTCGAAAGAAGTGTTGTACAACCTGGGCGAAATAGTGTGGAATGTAAATCCCGCACACGATAATTTGATATGCCTGCTTGCATTTATGCGAACCTACACGAATAATTTTTTTGAAGACACCAGAATAAAATGCCATATAAATTTTCCGCTTACCGAAATAAACAATAATGTAGATGCCGATGTTAAACGCAATTTGTTTTTAGTATTTAAAGAAGCTCTTAATAATATTGTTAAACACAGTGGCGCGCATAATGTGTTTGTAAATTTTGAGTGGTACAGTGATGTTTTCGAATTAGAAATAAGTGATGACGGCAAAGGCATGACGATCAGTCCATATTCATCATCCGGCAATGGATTGCGCAATATGCATACACGGATGAAGAGCATTAACGGCACAGTAAAATTTAGCAGCACTCCCGGTTTAGGCACCACTATTTATTTTAAAGGAACTCTAAAAGTTCATGTGGAAAGGAATCATGTAATGATTGCATGATTAAAATATGCATGAGGTTATTCTTAATATTATGCGATTGACAACCGATATGACAGATGTTAGATTTGATTTAATAAAAAGGGCAATTAATAAAAAATTTTGCCAAACTTATCCAGTCAAAAAAATTCAATTGAAAAAGATTGTTTGCATCAACTGATTAAACAATCCATTACCTTAAATCTTTATCACATTATAACTTTATTACTCATGAAGCCCGAATCAATTCCTCAAATAAAACTCGCAATGGTTGAAGATGACCACATCATCAGCAACAGTTTGCAACAGGTAATAAATGAAAACGAAAATCTTTTGTTACAGGGCTATTATTACAATGCCGAAGATTTTGTAAAAGCATATCATGCATTAGATGTTGAAGTGGTGCTGATGGATATTGGCTTGCCCGGCATGAGCGGAATAGATGCAGTTAAACTTTGCAAAAAAACAAAACCTGCTGTTCATTTTTTAATGAATACTATTTATGAAGACACTGAAAAAATTTTCGAATCGCTGTGTGCAGGTGCCACAGGTTATATTTTAAAAACTATCGAAGGCGATAAATTGTATCAGTCAATACTTGATTTGAAAAATGGTGGTTCGCCCATGAGTGCGCAGATTGCACGCAAGGTGGTGTTGTCATTCGGCAATCGTGGCACACAACAAAATACGGAGCAGCTTACAGTGCGCGAAAAGGAAATTGTTGAGTTGCTTGCTCACGGATACCTGTATAAGGAGATTGCTGACAAACTATTTCTCGGTGTGGATACTGTGCGTACTTATGTGCGAAGCATTTATAAAAAATTAGAGGTGCACTCGCGCACACAGGCTTTAAATAAAGTGTATTCAAACGAAAGTAAATATTTCATGGGTTAACGCCCGGTAAAAATCAGAGATGAGTAGTAAAATATATTAATTGAATCAGATAATAAACTCAAAATAATAATGCTATGAAACAACGCCTCCTGAACTCCTGTAATGCAATTAAAAGACAATTAAGAAACTGTAACCGTAATTTCAGCAACTGCAATTTGATACTTGCATCAGCCATCATGATGATGGTGCTTGCATCATGTGACCGTATTTATTACAGGCCATCGCAGCCCAATATGCCTATGTTTACTGATAAAAACCAGGGCAAAATCGGAGCCTCCCTTTCAGCAGGTGAATATACTTCCGCAACCGAGTTGCAATCGGCTGTTTCTGTGAGTAAACATGTGGGTTTATTAGCTAACTATAACGCTATAGATTTATCGAGTTCATCTGAAAATTTATTTGAATTTGGTGGTGGGTATTTTGCTAACATTAAAAATAACTGGGGTTATGAAATTTATGGAGGATTAGGCACCGGAAATGTGAAAGACTATGATAACTACCGTTATGATAATCATGTTACCAATATATTTATTCAGCCCGATATTTTCTATACCCGTAAGCATTTCGACTTTGCTTTTACCTTACGATTTACCAGGGTGCATTTCAGAGATATGATTTATGATGATTACATGGGTTTTCAGGACAACCAAAATTATTTTTTTGCCGAGCCTTCAATGGTCATTGCTGCAGGCTGGAGGAGCTTTAAATTTAAACTTCAGAGTACTTATTCTGCAAAACTTGGAAAGAATAATTTGACTTATGAAAATTTCATCATTGGATTAGGGTTTGACGTAAACATTAATAAGCACTATGATAAAAATAACAGAGAGTAACGGTTGTAAAATCATAATACATGTATAGTAAAAGTTAATCATAAGCATAAACTCATTTATATATGGAAATCAAACTTAATCTATATTTAAATTCATTTAATCAATGAAAAGAAAAATCATTTTATCAGTAAGTATTATTTTTTTAATGCTGGCTTCAAAAGCACAACAGGCCGGCAGCATATTTTATTTAAGCTTCAGAATTGACCCTGAACTAACTGAATATTTTAAAGTGGATGATAAATCAAGAAATTGGTTTTCGGTATATTCTGAAAGTGATGCCATGCCCGATGAAATTATAGATTCGATTAAACACAAAACAGAAAGCGCATTTACTGTAAAGCTTGGTATGCCCGTAACGTTATGTTACCGTAAAAACAATAAAGGTGAAAATGTTGGTAGTACAACCATTGGAGGTTTTATTGAAAATCTGCCTGATAACACATTTAATAAAGGCAAAGAAGTTTGTCCGCAAAGCACACGGTATATATATTTAAGCGCCCAAATTGCCCCGGGTGGAACAAGCATAACTATCGGCAACAAAAAGTCGAAAGCAAAACCAATGATTAAACTAATTGCGAAAGTTTATGATGCAGATAAAAACGAAGTATGGAAAAATGATGCAACCATAAAAGACTTTGCAAAACTTCGATCAGAAACACGCTACTATGGAAGTGTTGAAATTACCAGTGCCGAAACACTTACACCTTATGATATTTATGCAATGTACCTTATGGCGTTAGATGAATTGATGAAATAGATTAAAAAAAACCGTTACTAAAGGTTATTCAAATATTCTATCTTTATTCGCTCAATAAACACTCCAACAAGTTCAACCTTTACTCATATACCAATGAATAGTAAAAAAAATTTCCTGATAATTATTGTGATGATTGCTGCCTTTGCCGGGCATTCACAAAATACTGTTATTACCCGTGACGGGGGTGACGGGTATAAGTATATTTCAGACACCTTGTATCTTACTGATAAAAGTGTTGCATTCAGACATCCCGAAACGAAACTTCTAACATGGAGATTAAAATCCGAATGTAAGTCTGTTTCATTTGGCAATGGTTTGAAGATTTCATATTCAAATCAACCATCAGCAATCAACTATGACGTTATTTATAACGGGAATGTTAACCTCGTTAACGGGAATTTATTTACGGCCACTATTTTAAATATTACTGCTGATAAAGTTTCTTATTTCGAACCTCAAAAAACCGATACCTTATTTATATCAACAACTGACATTATTGAAATCAATTATTCAAATGGTGTTAAAGAACATTTTACTTCTAATAATATTTTAATAAAACCAAAAGAAAAATGAAACAGGAAAGAAATAATCCAATAAGACTAATGACCCTAAGAGCCGTTTGCTTAACAATGATTGTTGCATTGCTTAACATTACAATATCCTGTAATTATTTTAAAGTACGTACGCTTGAAGACCTTACTGCTGACCTTAGTAAAGAAAGAGCAATTTGCTATTCCGTTCGCTTCAATTTCGCGTATTGATATTATCAAAAAGGATATGGGTAAAACCATTGGTCGGCTTTCTCATTTCATCCGATTGAAGCAATTGTTTCAATTGGCATAATCCCAATCATAGTATTCTTTATTCCCGCTCATCCTTATGCACTGTTTGCCTTTCTTTCCATCATGACATTAATAAATGTTATGGGGCATTTGGGATATGAAACGTTTCCCCAAAAATTCATTGAAAGTAAATTAGGTAAATGGCAAAACACTTCAACTAACCACAACATTCATCACCACCGCTCTAAATTCAATTACGGATTGTATTTCACTTTTTGGGACAGGCTGATGAATACTTATCGTGCAGAAAAACGATAAGCAAAATTTACAGATGTGTTGAAACAAACGCTGCTGAAATACAATTTAAATATCTTCTTCCTGAAAAATCAAGGATTTTAAAGCTGCTTTATATCTGTGTCTTTCTTCAAATATATTTTGCATAGATCAATTACCTGGTGAAAACATTTTCTGAATAAATGCAAATTCAATTCACCACTGTTGCGCGATATGCAGATTTTGATTTTTTTAAAATGTAAAACACCTGCAACAAATAGTTCCTGCCATTTTCTATTTCACAACAGCATAAACCAATTAGCAATGCCTTTGAAGGCGATGTAGTTTTGACTTATCAAATCAGAAGAATATGTGAATAGATATTGAAACCGGGAAATAAAAACAAGCATAATTGTTAAGAAAAGTCAATCATCATTTAAAACTAAATAACAACAAACTTAAAAACTGATAAGCCATGTTAACTTTATTCATTGTTGCACAATTACACAAATACGGGTTGCTCAATTTAATACACCGTCAATTAAACAATTCTTTAAAACGCAACCTGCTGATTAATTTTTTTACCAGGACATTTTGCATAATGGCTTTTTTAATAAAGCCTGCTGCCGGCCAGGACAAGCCCCAGGTATTTACTTATACTATATTAAAGGGAGGTGAAAGTATTGGTAAATACAAAACTCAGCGCACTGTTGAAGGAAGTAAAGTCACTGTTGTTTATCAATCGGATATTAATCTGCATTTGATATTCAGTATCAGGATTGTTGAACAGGTCATCAATGTGTATAGCAATAACAAGTTGCTTATATCTAAGCAGTCAAGATATATTAATGGCAAAGAGAAAGTTTGTAACTCAGCCTATCTGAAGGACAATGGCTATTTATTGAAACAGCTGAATGGAGAAATATCAAATTTTTCCGGCTACATAACTCACACAATTGCTGACCTTTTTTTAAATGAGCCTGATGACTATACAACTGTTTACTCAGAAAACCATCAGCTGCAATTAACAGTAACTAATATGGGCTTGCATAAATACATGCTTCAGTTCCCTAATGGCAACATAAATTATTATACCTACAAGAATGGAATTGCTACACAAATGGAAGCGCACACAGCATGGAAAACGGTAGTGTTTGTTTTAGATCAACCGTTAGCTGAAAAATAAAATCATAAAAATTTCAAATTTTAAAATCACAGGTAAATGAAAATATTTATAACAGGAGCAACTGGTTTTATTGGTGGCAGGCTTGCATTAAAACTTGCCATGGGCAACAACATTGTTCACGTATTGTATCGCACTGAAATTGATAATGCATTAAAAAATCATCCTAATATAAAATTGTTTGAAGGCGATTTGTTCAACAAAAAAAAGCTTACGGAAGCAATGCAGGGTTGCACGCAAGTTTATCATGCGGCAGGGTATGCGCGCGTTTGGGCCAATAGCTCTGACATGTATTATAAAATTAATGTGGAAGGCACAGTGAATGTGATGCAGTGTACAAAATTATGCGGAGTTGAAAAAATTGTTTTTACATCATCAGGCTCCACACTTGCTTCCTCAGTAAATGGGATGGTTAATGAAGATGATGCATTGATGCACAATTTAATGAATGATTATGAGCGTTCAAAGTTTGCAGCCGAAAGCATTGTTAAAGATTTTGCATTAAGAGGACAACACATTGTAATGGTAAATCCAACCCGCGTATTCGGACCGGGTAATTTGACTAAGAGTAACTTTTGCACTTATATGATTTATCAATATTTAAAAGGAAAGTGGCGCATCATTCCCGGCAACGGTAAATTTAAATCCAATTACGTTTTTATTGATGATGTAGTTAACGGTCATCTGCTTGCAATGCAACGTGGCAAACCAGGAGAGCGCTATTTATTGGGAGGCGAAAATGCGGGGCTTAATGAGTTCTTCGGGTTACTTAAAAATGTTTCTGTTGTTGATCATAGGCTTATACATATTCCAATGCCTATCATATATGGTTTTGCATATATGCAGCTATGGCGTGCAAAATTGTTTGGCATTGATCCCTCAATTACACCTGTGTTTGCAGGTAAAAATAATTATGATTGGAGTCGCAATTGCGATAAAGCTGTAAATGAATTGCAATATGAAACAACACCTCTTGAAGCAGGAATCAGAAAAACAGTTGAATGGTTAAAAGCATCGCAACCTGATTTGAAATGGAGCAATAACGCGATAGAAAATAACCCGGTAACAATGTTGATTAGCAGATGAACGAAATTTTAAAAGATGAGCATTATCAAATTTTAAACCCTTAACAATAAAAAAATAAAAAGATGAATAATTTAATCTTAAATCAATATACGCTTATAACCGGAGCAAGTTCGGGCATAGGAAAAGCCTTTGCTTACGAATGTGCAGAGCGCAACATGAATCTTCTGTTGGTTGCCTTACCACAAACAGGTTTAAAATTTATTGCAAATGATATTGAAGAAAAATTTAATGTACAGGTTTTAATTTTTGAAACCGACCTGACTACACTGCATGCTGCCGATGAGCTATACAAACGCTGCCTTGATAATAGTGTATGCATTAATATGCTGATTAACAATGCAGGCATTGGTTATGAAGGCGAGTTTGAAAAGCTTACCACTTCATTTTGCGAAAAGCTTATGCAACTTAATATACAAAGCATGGTAATGCTTACACGACTATTTGTACCCGAATTGAAAAAACATTCATCAGCCTATATACTGAATGTTAGCAGCATGGCAAGTTTTTCACCAATGCCTTATAAGAGCATGTATGCTGCCAGCAAATCATTTGTATATTCATTTACGCGAGCTTTGCGCGAAGAGTTGCGCAACTCTTCCATCAGCGTAAGCGTACTATGCCCCGGACCTGTTCCAACCAATATAATTACAAAAGGTGCAATAAACGAACATGGCCTATGGGCCGGTTTAATGGTGAAACAACCCAATGAAGTTGCCGCTATTGCAATTGAAAAATTATTAAAAGGTAATGCACTCATTGTACCGGGCGTAATCACTAAAATTTATATGACGTTGATGAAAGCGATTCCTAATGGCTGGCAGCAATCTATTTTAGGAAGACAGTTTAGAAAAAACTTAATGCTTCAAACGGTTATGACTTAATGAAGGGAATAGGCAAGAGGCAAGGGGCAAAAGTTTCACGCGTATAAATATCATTCCGCTTACAAGTGACTGAAGTCACTCGCTATTGATGCTTATTCGTTTGGAGAAAAATAATTGATGCGCATACATTGGTAAATTCATAATCCTGATAGCTATCGGACGTAATTCTTTGATAACATAAATATGAACCATAAACTCAAATCATTTTATTTTCTCCGTGCTTCTCCGCGCCTCCGTGCGATTATTTTTTAATCCGTAAACTTTCGGAAAGTTGAAGGAACTTTCCGAAAGTGAAAACTCCAATACCCTCAATCATGTTTCTTATTCAGCAATAAATTTTCCTTTGTCCATTCCAATTGTTTAACGAAAGGTTTTTGACGCACTTTGCAATTTTTCAAATTACATATAGGGCAACTGTTAGGCACGCATGGATCCATGTGAATGAAAAATTCTACACGGATATCAAATCGTTTGTTCACTTCATCTTCTAACCTTTTCACTTCTTCGTGCGCATCCTGCAGGCTGTCGTACCAGGGCAAGGTAATGTGCGCATCCACATGCAACACATCACCATATTTTACCAAACGCAAATTGTGAATGTCAATCCATTTATCGATTCGCGATTGATTTATGGCAACAATAATTTTATCAATGGTTTCAAAATCGGCTTCGTCCATTAAGCCTGCAAGCGACCTACGCACTAAATTAGAACCAACATAAGCGATATAAAAAGCAAACAGGATGGTGAGCAAACTATCCATCCAATACAATTTGGTGAAGTAAATAATGGTAAGTCCTGCAACAATTGCAACACTTGTAACTGCATCGCTAACTAAGTGATGACCATCAGCTTCAAGCGTAAGCGAGAAAAACTTTTTGCCCTTTTTTATTAAAAAATATCCCATCATGTAATTTACCAAACCCGCACCAGCTGCAATGCCGATTCCTATATCCAAATTATGAATATCCTGCGGATGAAAAAATGAAAGTGTAGCTTTATAAATCATGCTTATTGCTGCAAAGACAATAAGACCACCCTCAAAACCCGCAGCAAAAAATTCAACCTTGCCATGACCATAAGGATGATTAGCATCACGCGGCTTAGATGCATAAACAATACTCACCAATGCAAAAACAGATGCAAGAATATTTACAAGCGATTCCAAAGCATCACCAAGTATAGCGTTGGAATGCGTAAGCAGGTAAGCGTAAAACTTCAAAGCGCCAAGCAACACACCAATCACTAACACCACAGTCATGTAAGTGATTTTTTTCTTGTTATTGTTTAGAATATTACTTGTCATAAAGTGTGTAGCGAAGTTTGATAATGTTATCTGATTATTTAATGAGTTTCAAATTTAACAGTGATAAGAATATTCAGCAACATTAAGACAAACTTTTGTATTAGGAATTAGTTGTCTGAGCAGTTAACTTTGCAAAGTGATAATTATAAGAAAAGTAATAGCATACAAAAAGTACTTTCTTGATTTTTACCATGGACAGCCAGATAATGTTCAGGCAAAAATTGAATGGACATTAAATCTGATTAGGGTAACTCAATATGTTCCTGAAAGATATTTCAAACATATAGAAGGTACAAAAGGTCTATATGAAATACGGGTGGAATCTGGAAGTAATATCTATCGCATCTTTTCCTTCTTTGATAAAGGAAATTTGGTAGTTTTAGGAAATGGTTTTCAAAAAAAATCTCAAAAGACACCGAAACAGGAAATTGAAAAAGCACTTAAAATAATGGAGGAATATAAAAATGAAAAAGACAGCAAATAAAAACATCACCACTTTGGACGAAATCCTTGATGCCAAATATGGAAAAAGAGGAGCAGCCAAACGCGAAAATTGGGAGCAACAATTTGAGTCTTTCAGACTTGGAGTTTTACTTGAGGAGGCAAGAATTAAACTCGGCATGACGCAAGAACAACTTGCAGAAAAATGCGGAACAAACAAATCTTACATTTCAAGAATTGAAAATAACGCATCAGATATCAGGCTTTCCACGCTTATGAAAATAATTCAACAAGGTCTTGGAGGGCAGTTAAAACTAACACTGCAACTTTAACTGATGAATGAGGAAATTATCAGGAAAAATTTATTTTGCGTTCTGCTTTTCGTTTTCTCTCTTTCCCATTCTTATATATTTGCGCTTTCAATCAAAACCCCTTTAATGGTTTTTCAACTCTTGATGGGGTAATCAAACTTTCATTTCCCCTTTCCCTTAACTATGAAAAAAGTTCGTGTTCGTTTTGCACCAAGCCCTACCGGTCCGCTGCACATTGGTGGTGTGCGCACAGCATTATATAATTATTTGTTTGCAAAAAAGCACGGTGGTGATTTTATCCTCCGCATCGAAGACACCGACCAAAATCGTTACGTGCCCAAAGCCGAAGATTATATTATTGAATCATTAAAATGGTGTGGTATAGAACCTAACGAAGGTGTTGGTTTTGGTGATGGTTCGTTTGCACCTTATCGCCAAAGCGAGCGCAAGACAATGTATTTAAAGTACGCTGAGCAATTGGTTGAAAGCGGCAATGCCTACTATGCATTTGACACAGTCGAAGAAATAGAGCAGTTAAAAAAAGATATTGAAAATGCTGGCAGTCATAATATCTCGTATTGTGCAACTTCAAGAATGATGGGAAAAAACTCTTTGACACTTTCTACAGGTGAAGTTGGCCAATTGCTTGAGCAAAATGAGCCCTATGTCATAAGGATAAAGTTACCTGCAAGCCAAGAAATTGCAGTAACTGATATTATTCGTGGACAGCTAATTTCCGGGGCAAACTTGATGGATGACAAAGTGCTTTTTAAAAGCGATGGATTGCCAACATATCATTTGGCAAATGTTGTTGATGATTATCTTATGGGAATTACTCACGTAATTAGAGGTGACGAATGGCTGCCCTCTACTTTTTTACATGTTTTACTTTATGAATATTTAGGTTGGGGAGAATCAATGCCAGAATTTGCACACTTATCATTACTGTTAAAACCTGATGGAAAAGGAAAGTTAAGCAAACGCGATGGAGACCGCCTTGGCTTCCCTGTGTTTCCGCTTGACTGGACCGACCCTGTTACAAGCGAGCAATCGAGCGGTTATCGTGAGCGTGGTTATTATCCCGATGCATTTGTAAACATGCTTGCATTCCTCGGTTGGAATCCGGGAACGGAGCAGGAAATATTTACGTTGGATGAATTAGCAAAGGCATTTTCATTTGAACACATACATAAGGCAGGGGCAAAATTCGACCCTGAAAAAGCTAAATGGTTCAATGAACAATACCTCCGCGCCAAGCCCGATGTTGAAATTGCAAACAACATTCGCGCATCAGTAAAACAACAGTTTAATTTAGCGGATGATGATGTGCGGCTTAGTGAAAAATTTCTTTGCAAAGCAGTTCAGCTTTTGAAACCTCGCGTCCAGTTTGAACATGAAATGATTGAGAAAGGAAATTATTTATTCATAGCTCCAATAAGCTATGATGAAACTGTTATTGCAAAAAAATGGAATCCCGCAGCCCACTCTTTCTTTCTTGCATTGCAGGAAAGTTTGCCGCAGCTAACAGATTATACTACAGCAAATGCTGAACAACTCTTTAAACAAGTTGCAGCAAATATGAATTTAAAACCTGGGGATGTACTACAATTATTTCGCGTGATACTAAGCGGCCTCACAGTTGGTGTTGATTTATTCGGAATGGTTGAATTATTTGGGAAAGAAGAAGTGAATAAGAGAATTGAGAACGCTTTGCAAACAATCGTCAGATAAATTTTAGCTTATGAATGATTTTAAATCTTTGCGCTAATATAAATTGCAATGCTAATTTTGCATTAATAAATAAGATTGAAAAAAAAAATGAAACAGGTAACACTTCAAATCCCCGACAAAAAGTATCCATTCTTTATGGAGTTAATAAAGAGTCTTGATTTTGTTAAAAAGGTTAGAGCGAAAGAAGAAGACCGTGAGCCTACCAAGGAAGAAATTCTTGATGGGATTAAGCAGGCGGTTAATGATGTAAATCTGATTAAGTCAGGTAAACTTAAAGCAAAACCATTAAATCAATTTTTGGATGAATTATAAAATTGAAGCTATCCTCAATTTTGAGCACGAAGCAAAACGATTAATTAAAAAATATCC
>JBDTRM010000176.1:0-44845 GCA_039931675.1 Bacteroidia bacterium
TTGATATGAACAATCAAAAGGCTGCTTGAGGTTAATTATTTTGCGTAAGGTGAGTTATGAATAAAAATTTTCGGCAAGTTCTCACATTAGTTTTTGTTTTGATAAGTTTTACATCAGGTGCCCAATTCAGTATTCCCGGTTACGGAAATCAAAATGTAATTGGTGGTTATGAAAAAAATATCGAAGGTGAATTGCTTCCTTACTTTTCATCCTATCAGCAATTTGCAACTGTTGCATTGCTAACGCGATGCACCGATGGAAATAAAATTATTACCTGGCAATCTGCACCGGCACCAAAAAATTTTAATAAGGAGTATGCCTGGTTCTATTGCCTTGCCGGACATTCAACCGGAACAAGCACTGCCGACCGCAACTTTGATTTATATATCAACGGTGAATATTATCTAACGATAACAACTCCTCAAAAAAGGAAACCTCCTTTTACATGGTCGTTTGTTGGCAGGGATTCTGTTACTGCAATTTTTGACGCGAAAGTTTTAGATATACACACTGATGTATTCGGTGGTTTATTTTTACGCATTCCTAAAAAATTAATCACGCCCGGCCAACCACTTACATTTTCATTGAAAGGAAAAAATGAAAACAGTAATGATTGGTTTATGATTTTTCAATATCAATATATTGAAAAAATTGTGGTTGAACCTTCTCCACTTTTGGTGCAGACGAAAGAAGGTATAAAACAAATAATAATTGTAAAGACCGATCACACCTATAGCACAACAGATACATTAAAATTGCAATTACCTGCACGACCTTATTTAATTGTGATTCATCCGGGAGCAAATTATACAGAGTTGCCTGTTGATACATTTACTAAAGTTGAAAACACAAAAGTGATTGCAACCATTGGTAATAAATTCAAAACAGAAATGACTGTTCGTTTTCAACCTGCACACAGGCGCGAAGTTGATCTCATACATCATTCGCATAACGATATTGGCTACTCCAACTACCAGGAAGAAGTGGCGAAAACACAAAATCAAAACATCCGAAATGCACTGAAATTAATTGAGCAAACAAAAGATTATCCTGATGGATGCAGATTCATTTGGAATATAGAATCGTTGTGGGCAGTTGATAATTTTTTGCAGGAAGCAACTGTAGGTGAGAAGGAGAAATTTTTTGATGCTGTGCGCAAAAATCAAATTGCATTAAGCGGGCATTATGCAAATCTGATGACAGGTCTTTGCAAACCTGAAGAACTGAACTGGATGCTTGAGTATGGAGTGTGGCTGCGCAATACTTACAAACTGCCAATAAATTCTGTGATGCTTACGGATGTACCCGGAGTTAGCTGGAGTGAAGTCCAGGCATTGGCTGATAACGGTTTCAAATATTTTTCGAACGGACCAAATTATATTCCCGTTTATCCTGATGGCGGTGAACGCATAGGTGGCACGTTACGCGAGTTTGGCGACAAACCTTTTTACTGGAAATCAGAGAACGGAAAATCGAAAATTCTTTTCTGGACTACAGGACGCGGTTATTCTTTTTTTCACACCATACCTTATTCTGATTTGGATGAAAAGCGCAGAGATAAAATTGTTGAGTACTTAAATGAGTTAGACAGCAAAAATTATCCTTACGATATAATTCAATTACGTTACTCTATTAAAAACGATAACGGCCCAACTGACAGTACGCTTTGCGATTTCGTTCGTTCATGGAATAAGAAATACATATCACCTAAATTGGTAATTGCAAATGTGAATGATATGATGCAGCGTTTTGAAAAACGTTATGGTAAAAAACTGCCTGTGCTGAGTGGTGACTTCACTCCTTACTGGGAAGATGGCGCTTACTCAACAGCAAAGGAAGAAGCACAAACACGTGAGTTAAGCGAAAAAATTATTCAGTTGCAAAAGTTGTATGCCATGATGCCTGATAAAAATCTCGATACCAATTTGTTTTACAATGCACGCAGAAATGTGGTGATGTTTCATGAGCACACGTGGGGAAGCTGGAATAGTATTTCTGATCCTGATATTCCATTCACAACAAAACAGTGGGCTTACAAAAAACGCTTTTGCGATTCGGCTGCTTATTATGTTTCGCAAATTGAAAATGTATTGCTGCATCCATCAAAGGATTTCAAATTTATTTCTGTAGTAAATACACTTCCGTGGAAACGCAGTGGATATGTGGAGTTTGATGCACCGGCAAATGTTGATTTGAATTTTCTTATGAGTGCGGAAAACAAAGCAGTGCTTATACAAAAATTAAAAAACGGAAGGTTTTGTTTTTACGCAAGTGATATTCCTCCAAATAATAGAAGCGAATTTAAATTAATTGTGCATAAAAAAGGAGAATCATTAGACAGCATAAATTCATTACTGAATGGTCAAATAAAAGTGGTCATAAATGAAAATTTTACGAATTCATTCGATAAAAAAACGGGAGCCATAAACAGTTTAAAGCTTGATGGTGTTGAGTGGAATTCAACAACATCATCATTCAAAAATTTAATGCAGGCAATTTATGTTGAAGGCGTTGCCAACACCGATTTGCCAAAACAATATTTTACAGAGGTTAAAAATATTGAGCTGGTTGATTTGGGCTTGGTAACTAAATCGTACAAGGTAACTTGCACCATGCAAGGTTGTAACGAAGTGCAATACATCATCACACAATACAACGGAACTGATGTCTTAAAGCTTTCAGCCATCATTGATAAAAAAGCGATTCGTGAAAAAGAATCTATACAAATTGCATTTCCATTCAATCTTAAAAATGTAACTACCCGCATAGGAGTTGGCGATACTTGCTACACACCAGAACATGGACAATTAAAAGGATCAAACAAAGATTACTATTCAGTGCAAAGATGGATTGATGTAAGTGATGTTAAGCAAGGTGTTACGATTACATCTCCGCAATGCGCATTGTTTGAAGTGGGAAGTATTATTGACGAAAGAAAAATTAACCAGGGCAATAAACTCTGGAAAACTACAAACAAATCATCATCCACAATTTTTGCTTACACAATGAATAACTATTGGAGCACTAACTTCAAAGCTGACCAGGAAGGTGTTGTTCAATATGATTTCTATCTCAACTTTCATAAAGCATTTTCAAAAAAAGATGCGCTGCGTTTTGGTATTGAAATGAATCAACCGTTGTTGGTGATATGTAGAATAGATTAGCAATCTGCTTCTCAGTCAACTTTCGGAAAGTTGACCCCGAAATTCATCGGGGTTCCGAAAGTAACACTCAATAAACCGAAAGTAACACTCAATAAAAAAAACAGGATCATTGAACAGATTGCTAATCTGTTCTACGTGCAATTTTCCAAATATTTTTGCGTTTGCTTTTTAAACTTATAACCAAATGCGTCACTCCATTTTGCCAGTTTTATTATTTATTTCTGTCAGCGTTCAAGCTCAGCAACATGTTGCCATTACCGCTGCCAATGCTGATTGCAGCAATCCTATTGAAATTAAAGACACCATTTTAATTGCTGAAAATTCTCCAATTGGTTTTGGTAGTGATTTGGAAATTGATGGCAATGCAAAAGACGATACTTGTTTTTTTGAGAAGGAACATAACACAGTTTGGTATTGGTTTAAAATAAAAGCCGATGGTGTTTTAAGTTTTACAATTACTCCTCAAAAGAGAACAGATGATTATGATTTTGCATTGTATAAAAGCGAAGGAAGAACATTTTGCACTGATGTGAAGTCAAAGAAAATATTACCGTTACGTACCTGCATATCGCGCAACTATGAAACTATAAAAGGCGCTACAGGATTAAATAATAATGCTGCGGAAAATTATATTCACTCAGGTGTAGGCGCTTCGTTTGTAAAATCATTAGAAGTAAAAAAAGGAGAATATTATTATTTGGTTTTAGATAATGTTTATGATAAAGGCAGCGGTCATAAGATAGAAATGCATTATGATTATCCGCAAAAAATTAATCTTGCGGTTGGCGCTTCTTTTACATTGAAAAATATTCAGTTCTATGCGGGGCAGGATGTTTTTCTGCCAACTGCCAAACCTGCTTTAGATACGTTGCTTTCTATTATCCAAAAGCATCCCGTTTTAAAAATAGAAATACAAGGTCACGTAAATGGCCCGGGCGAACAAAACACTTTCATATTACAGGACTTATCAGAAAGACGCGCCATTGCTGTATTTAAATTTCTATCATCAAATAAAATCAAACCTGAAAGACTAAGCAGGATAGGCTTTGGCAATTCCAAAATGCTTTTTCCAAATCCTCAGAATGAAACAGAAGCATCAGCCAACAGGAGAGTTGAAATAAAAATTGTTGGGGATTGAATTTTTTTTATTCCTTTTTCATGGCTTACATCACTTGATCATAAAAATGTAAAAAGCAGTTTTCATTTTCAGAATATTAGGTCTTGCATTTTCAGTCTTTATTTTATTTACTTTTGACTAATCGTTCATTCATTTAAAAAAGGAGGGCAACATGACAATGTTCAATAAATTAGATCATTGGGCTGATGACCATCATCCCAAATTATTAGACCTTATCCGCATTATATTAGGATTGATTATTTTTTTAAAAGGACTTTACTTTATAAGTCATCCTAATGAACTCGAAACACTTTTATTAAGCAGCAAATTCCCCTGGCTGTCTTTTGCCATAGGACATTATGTGGCTTTCGCCCATCTTGTAGGAGGACCGTTAATAATAATCGGTATGTTTACGAGGTTAGCGGTGCTGGTTCAAATTCCAATCCTGCTGGGAGCGGTAATTTTTGTTAATGCACCTATGGGATTCTTTACCCCCAATTCAGATTTGCCGTTATCTTTAATGGCATTGGCATTACTCATATTCTATTTCTTCTATGGTTCAGGTTACTGGTCAGTTGACCACCAATGGAGAAAAGACGAAGAGTCGCAAAGCGCTTAACAATCAATTTGTAATTTAATTCGTAAAAGCCGGTAATTCCTGGCTTGAAATTTTATTGCCTGATCCGGGCAAAGACGGTTAAAAAGAATTATAATAAAACAGGATAATTTAGTTGCGTGAGTTCGGGATTACAAATTCATGGAAAGAATAAAATTCATAAGGAAACTTATGCATCTAAAAACAAATTTCAAGGCCAAACATTATTCAAGTTCCCATACGTTGTCATCCTGAAAGGAACTTCTGTGAAAAGGAACGCATGTTTGTATTTAGCTGAATTGATTGTTTGAAAGCGTTTTCTCTTTCACAATTCTTTCCAATCAACCAATTGTGCTGAATCGGGCAATTCGTTTTCAAACGCAGAAGTTCCTTTCAGGATGACAAGTTGCGTTATTCCTCCAACTAATTGTAATCAAAAATATTCTTCCAAATTGTCTTATCATTATGCAAAAAAAATTTTTGTGAGTGATAAAGGAATTATTCCTTTGTCATTATAATTCTAAAAATAAAAAACGTGAAATCAATTTATAAGATAATTACTGTGTTGCTGATGCTTCATTTAAGTGTTCGCAGTTTTGCCCAGGATAATAATGATGATGACTATGATGCTGAACAGAATATAAATAAAAAAGGATTTCATACAGGGGTATTCCTGGGCGGTATTTTTCCCAATAACTACACTGCTACACTTTATGACGGATATGGTTTTGATTATAATGAAAACAAAAATGATTTTGCAAACAGTTTTATGTATGAGAAAATTATTATGCAGTATGGTGGCGGTGATGGTCAAACCGACCTGATTGCAGAGGCTCTTGGTATTGATCATACCGATTGGAGTTTTGATGAAAGTGATATGCCGGTTAATATGAGATACCATCCTGCATTTTTAATAGGCTTTGATGCACGATACGGTTTCAACAAAAAAAATTCATTGCTGTTTAATCTCAATGTTGCCCAATTAACAATCAATGGAAATTTTACTATTACAACGCGTCCGCCACCTAATTCTACCCAGATTAATAACAGCATAAAAACCTATGACATAAAAGGCGGGGAACAACGCATGACCATGCAGGCAGGTTATCAAAGAATATTCGGAGAAAGTGTAAACATTAATTTTTTTATGGAAGGCGGCTTGCAGCTTACTTATGCCAGGTTTCTGAAAAATGAGATTATGATTGAGGAACTCCATATAAATCTTGCCGACTCTTATGTTCAGACCGGTTATGCATCAACTGAACTAAATAAGCCTACAGGTACGGGTATTGGTGTTTTTGCAGGTTTAGGAATTAATTTAACACTCAATTCTAAATGGAGTGTGCAGTTTGTATATAACCCATCGTATGAAAAAATAAATATCGGTTACCATCAAAAGCGCACCCTTCAAAATGCTGTTGGTTTTAGAACTTTGATAAATCTTTCTGTCAAAAAAAGTGAAGAGTAAAAAATGCTGTGACCATTAAAATTAGAAATATTCAGATAAACAACTTATCCGGAAATAGAATTTGCAAATGCGGTTATTCTTTCACAGTTTAGCACCATAAATGATTACAACATTCTGAAAACTATTTATTCCACACATTATACAAAAACATGAAAATGAAAAAAACAATTACTTACTCATTCCTTGCATTAGCCTGTTGCCTGCTGTTTATGCAAAAAACAAATGCACAGGTATCATCCATTCCTTTTACAGCTTCGTTAGATACGTTTGCACCTATTACAGGTACAACTGTTGACGCACTCAACGCTGATGATATGGTTTATCAAAACCTCCCTATAGGTTTTAACTTCAGCCTGGGTGGAAAAACATGCGATAAAATGTCAATCAGCACCAACGGGTGCATTACATTAGATTCTACCGGAACATCATTGTTTTTTAATATTCTTTCAGGATCGTTTAATAATATTGTTTCACCTTTTGGTGCCGATCTTATACATCACAATGCTAATGCAAGTCTGCAATATGTAACACTTGGCACAGCGCCTAACCGGGTAACCATAGTTCAATGGCTTCACTATTCTTACTTTAATCTTACGGGTGATTTTAATTTCCAGGTTTGGCTGTATGAAACCTCCAACTGCATTCGCTATGTTTATGGTACCAATAACATTGGAGTTGCCCCAATGCAAACCCAGATAGGATTAAGAGGCGACAGCATCTCTGATTTTTTAGTGCTCGGTGATACTACTTGTAACTGGGCAAATGCCTATCCATTTACATCAATCAATACTACATTCCCGGTAAGTTCATCGTGCAGCATGCCTTCGGGTTTTGCTTTTCATTTTGGTTCATGCGGTTATGGCAGCACAATAAACTTTGCTTACATGACCGGCAAAGTATTTAATGACTTAAACGGAAACGGAACACTTGATCCTCTTGAGCCTCCAATCGCAAATCATGTTGTAAATCTGCTACCCGGAAATTATTATGTTTCATCTGATGCAACAGGCAGCTATGCATTTTTCTTTTTTGATTCAACACTTACTTACAGTCTTTCAACAGGCGGCATTACTTATTGGAATCAAACCAATTCGCCTGCTATTATTACATGCAATCCGCAAACACAATCAACCTCTGGTTTGAATTTTGGTTTCCAGGTTATTCCTAATATTCATGAAGTAGCAATTAGCTGTCCTAACTGGGGGGCTAAACCCGGGCAGCCTGAACCTATGCCAATCGGTTATTCAAATAACGGGACGTCAACTGAAAGCGACACTATAACTTTTGTGATGGATTCACTTTATTCTTTTATCAGTTCAACGCCTGCACCAACAGTTATTAATGGAAAGATGATACAATGGGCTTACACTAACCTGTTGCCGAATCATAGCGGTTACATCATGTTAAACCTGATGCCTGATTCTGCTGCTGTTTTAGGAAATTTTCTTAACTCTACTTTGTCAATTGCTCCGTTTAATGATACGATTCCTACAAATAATGTTCTTAATCTTCATCAGTTGATTTCTAATTCATGGGATCCGAATGAAAAGGATGCACAGCCGAGCGGAATGATAGCAGCAGGCACAGAAATTAATTACACCATTCACTTCCAGAATACAGGTAATGCTGCCGCAGCTAATGTTACGGTTAAGGACACGTTAGATGCAACCAATTTAGATTTGCTTACTTTCCGTTTAACAGGTTCATCACATCCTGTTAATTTCACAATGAACGGAAATGGTATTGCAACTTTTACATTTTATAATATTCAGTTGCCCGACAGTGGCAGCAATTTAGAAGGTAGTAATGGCTCAGTGAGTTACGCTGTAAAAACAAGATCAACTTTAACTCCGCTTACAGTGATCAACAATACGGCAGGAATTATTTTTGATTCAAATATCCCGGTAATGACCAACACTACTGCTGATACAATTCAGTTGCCGTTTGCAATTGATAATTATACAGCCAATACTTTTTACCTAAGTGCATCACCAAATCCTGTAAAAGGAAATGTAGTTTTTGTCTTTTCAAATAATGCAAATGAAAAAGCCGAACTCCGCATAACAACTATAGAAGGTAAACTAATGATGATGAAAAGTAATATCACTTCAAAAGAAAGTATTGACATCAGTTCTTTGCCTCAAGGTATTTATCTTTGTACAGTTAACTCAGCAACAGGAACACGAACTGTGAAAATGGTGAAGCAGTAAATTAACTTACACATAATTTAAAATAAAAGGGATTTTGCGAAAGTGGAGTCCTTTTTTTTGTTTGATTGTTCCCTTTTATTCAGCTAACATTACATCTCTAAAAATTACTGCCATGAAAAAAATTTACTTGTTGTCCTTTGTGCTTTTAATTAGCGCAAAAGTATTTGCCACTCATAATATAAGTGGTGAAATTTCTTTTAATCACGTTACCGGATTAAATTACGAGGTTGACATAACCACATATACTAAGGCATCATCTGTTGTGGATCACCCTATTCTGATACTATTTTATGGAGATGGTACGACAGATAGTTTACCTCGAATTAATGGCGGGGGCAATGGAGTTATTGTAGCGCCTGGTGTTCGGCAAAACATTTATTCAGGGGCTCATCTTTACCCCGGAACCGGAACTTATATTATTCATTTCGAGGATCTCAATCGTGATGGTGGTATTGTAAACATTCCGAATTCTATAAATACTGCCTTATATACAGAAGCACAACTTGTGATTAACAGTGCCGGAAGTTATAATAGTTCAGCGCGCTTTTTACAGATACCAATAATTAACGTTATTGATAATTCACCATTAACGCATAATGTTACTGCGTATGATCCAGATGGGGATTGTTTGACGTTTGAATTAGTTTCTTGCAAAGGAGCATTTGGGCAACCGATTCCAGGCTATTGGCTGCCAAATTTTGTTTCCATTGATTCCATTAACGGTGAAATGACATGGACAAGTCCTGCCATGACTGGCCTTTACAGTTTTGCTGTAAAAGTAAATGAGTCGAGAAACGGTGTTTTAATAGGTTATGTTATTCGTGATTTTCAAATAACGGTACTTCCTCCTCCCGCATTTCAATTTTATTTTTCGGGCAATAATGCATGGCAGACTGACATAAACGGAAATTATTCTTACACACTGAATGCCGGTAGCACACTGAATCTTAATTTGTCTTATACCGACTCATTTGTTTCACCAATTGATTTAAACGCTTATGGTGAAGCGTTTGCCCTTACAAATCCACCGGTTTTTTCCAAAACTATTTCAATAGCCTCTATAAGTTCTATGTTCAGTTGGAATGTAACTGCTGCAAATGTACGTTCTGCGCCTTACATTGTTACTTTCAGGGGAGCCTCAGATAATATAAATAATGACCTTTCTCTTTTAATTTATGTTGTTGATGCTAACACTGTTCCCTGTTCATATACAACTTCGATTAACGAAACAAATCAATTTGCTGAGGGAATCAAAATTTTCCCAAATCCATCTCCAGGAATTTTTTCAATTACAGGTCTTGAACGCGGTAGCATAAACCACCTGCTTATTTATGACCTAACAGGAAGGTTAGTAAAGAACATAACACTCGAAAATAGACACAACATTATTGATGCTTCAGATATTTCTGATGGTTTTTTTATTTTCGAATTAAGAGACGAAAAAAGTGTTTTGATGAACGGAAAGCTTATCTTGAAATAAGTTTTTTCAAAAATGCAGATGTAAAATTTTATAATGTTAATCACGACCCCATCCCATGCCTGAAAATAATTCCCAAACTGATATGATAAAGAAAGAAGGATAAGAAACAGGCAATTATAAATCCTAAAAGAACCCTATAAATTTTTTTGAAATCAAAATATTTCCAAACCAATGGTACGGTTATGAAAGGAGTTAGAAACATGAGATACCATAAAATCATTCCAACAATATCTTTAAAGCACTCACTCATTATTTAAAAACGTAATCTGCACAAGCCGGAATCAAAAAGAATTAAGAATTAAGAACATCAGAACAATTGAATTTAGAAGTATAAAACGGAATACTTCTAAATTCTAAACTCATGTATTCGTAATTCGAAATTCAAAAATATTCTGCTAAATTATTTATCAATTTTTAAATAAAAGTATTATTTACTCCATTCATTTTTATAAACCACTCCATCCTTCATCACAAATTTTACATGTTCAAGAATGGTGATATCAGCTAACGGGTCGCCACTTACGGCTATGAGGTCGGCAAATTTACCTACAGTGATTGACCCGGTTTTGTTGGTGATGTCAAGCAAGTCTGCAGCATTTACAGTGGCTGTTTGAATGGCCTGCATGGCCGTCATTCCTGCTTTTACGAGGTATGCAAAATCTTTTGCATTTAATCCATGCGGCATCACGGCAGCATCTGTTCCATAAGCAATCTTTACTCCCGCTTTAACAGCTTTTGCAAGACCTTCCTCTTTTTGCTTGCCAATGCTTTTTGCTTTATTAATAATTTTATCAGGATATCCTTTCTTACCAAAATTGTTGATGATGTAATCTAACGCATACATAGTAGGCACCATGTAAGTTCCTTTTTCTTTCATCAGGTTAATGGTTTCATCATCTAATATGCTGCAATGTTCCACTGAGTTTACACCGGCCAATACAGCGCGCTTAATACCCTCGGTTCCGTGAGCATGTGCAGCAACCTTCCTTCCCCATAAATGTGCTTCGTCAACAAGCGCTTTCATTTCTTCGAATGAGTATTGCGGAGCGCCTGCACTTTCTTCTTCAGATAAAACACCGGCAGTAGCGCAAAATTTAATTACATCAGCACCCCATTTTACATTGTTGCGCACCCGTTTTCTTATTTCGTCCACACCGTCAGCAACTCCTGTAAAATCAGGATTTGAGCCAATCTTTATATCAGGATTAAATCCATTAAGATCAGAATGACCACCGGTGGCGCCCAATGCAAAACAGGCAACCAACATTCGCGGTCCCTCAATTAGTCCTTTATTAATTGCATTTCGAAGCGATATATCAATCAATGCATCGGAGCCTAAATCACGGCAGGTGGTAAAGCCCGCCTCTAAAGTTCGCTTTGCATAAATTGGCGATTCAATGGCATAATCAATGGGAGTTTTTCTGAAAATATCTCCATAATAATCTCCGCTTGGTTCGAAAGTGAGATGCGTATGGCAATCAATCAAACCGGGAAGCACCGTGGCATTGCTGAGATCAATTACTTCTGCATCTTTGGGTATAACAATGGCGGAACCGATTGCAGTTATTTTATTACTGTCAATAAGTATAACCTGGTTAGTAAGCACTTTGCCATTAACAACATCTATTAATTTACCGGCTTTGATGGCTTTTATTTTAGATTGCGCAAATGACGTAATGCATGATGCAATTAATAAAGCAACTCCAAATATTATTTTCTTTTTCATGAATGAGATTGATGTTTTTAAAAATGACAACGTATATTATTCAGCGAATGGGATAAATCAGTACATAATATGCAGAATGAAAAACCTTATCTCGATAGTTATCGGGATTCTGAAACCTTAGTAGAAAAGTGCAGCCTGTTACGTGAACCTTATTACCTTATTTTCCCGGGAGATAAGGTAATAAGGTTTTGTTGTGTTTGCTATCGTTTTCTACTAAGGTTTGTCTCTACACATCGGGAAAGTTTAAATCAGTTGTATAAATTTATCCCGTTTCAAGTATAAATGTTTTTCAAACTTTTTCTTTTATGAATAACAGTAAATGAAACTCAGGCAATGATAAATGAAAATAGTTGCGATTGAAAATTGTCAGGAATTTTTATCCACTCTACAGTTTTCCTTCCTGTCTTTTCAATGACTTGTTCATCTGTTACATTCCAATACTCTGTTTTAAAAATTTAAGCTTTAGTAAAAAAGCAATTGTAAAACTAATAATGCGAGTTAAAAAACAGTTTGTTTTCTTTAATAAATTTGCATCAAAATCAATTGTGATTGTATAATATATTTACTTTGATTTTCGGGTCATAAAAATCTCCATTAACTTAATTCATAAAAATCATGAAAAGAATTATTTCTCTTATTGTAGCATGTGCAGCATTCAATTTTGTCTTTGGGCAGTGCACACCCAACTCAAACTCGCTTAATTTTAATGGCACATCAGCTTATGTAAACATTACTAACCAGAACTTAGACATAACTGATAGCATAACCGTAGAAGCATGGATTTATTCAACACAATGGGGAGCAACAGTTGCACAAAATTCTATTTTCTGCAAACATGGCTGGAGTTCAACACAGGGAGGCTACGTATTGCGTGCCGGAGGCAATGGGCAATTGTCTTTTAATTTCCAGGGAGTTGATCCGGGTGGATTAAATGTAGGATGGATTGACGACAGCACTTATGGTGCACCTGCTCTTACACTGAATGCCTGGCATCACGTAGCTGGAACTTTTGATGGTACTGAATTGAAGGTTTACGTTGACGGTATATTAGCGCAAACAAAAGCCTTTACCGGAACAATTGGTACATCAACAGCTTACAGCCCTCGTATTGGAGCATTGAGCGATCCTGTTAACGGACCAGGACGTTATTGGAAAGGCAATATTGATGAAGTGCGTGTGTGGCACAGAGCTTTGTCGCAGTCTGAAATTGCTGCCAATATGAACAATCATGTTGATACGGCCACTGCTGTTGGTCTTGCAGGATACTGGAGAATGAATGAGGGAACCGGAACTACCATCAACGATATTTCAGGGAATGGCAATACGGGTTCTTTGGTTAGCACTGTGTGGGCTACAATTGTACCTTTCAATACCATTCCTCCGATACCAATAATTACCTGGCTGGGAACTGATCTTACTGTAAACACTACCTTGGCTATACAATGGTATTTTAATTTCAATCCTATTGCAGGAGCTACTTCTAACATTTACACGCCAACACAAAACGGAACCTATACGGTTGTAGTTACTAATACGGCAGGATGCACCAGAACGAGTCCTCCTTTTAATTTAACAAGTGCAGGCATTTATGAAAATCAGAATACAACTGGTGCAACTGTTTATCCCAATCCCGCAAACGGAAATGATAACATCACTTTTACAATCCCTGAAGCTGATAAAAACCTCTCATTAACAATCACTGATCTTTCAGGAAAAACAATTGCATGTGTAACGACTGACGGTATCAAAACTGATAAGATTATTCTTACTGATAGTAATTTAAAAAAGGGAGTTTACTTTTATAAGCTATCAGGTGATAAGGCAAATCGCATTGGGAAATTGGTGGTTGAATAAGTTGAAGAGATGATAACTTATTTGTCGGGGGCGGGATGCTATCCCGCGTTACTTTTACTTTCGAGCAAAAAATCTGCAAATTAAAATGTCAAAAACTAAATTTAAAAAACCTGTTATAAACCGGCCGGTTATTGTAAAATCAAAAAGTACTTTATTTCAAAACTCAGAGGCGTGGCTTGCTGATAAACAGAAATTAATCATTAGTGCAGTAATTACCATTGCTGTTTTATTTCGTATCATATATTTTATTCAACTTAACCAGGGACCATGCATCTGGCAACACCGCTATGCAGAATCTGACATGCACTTTTACGATGAATGGGCTAAGCTGATTGCACATGGCGACTGGCTCTCCAACCGTTCGTTTCATCAGTATGATGCCTCGCATCAATGGATTGCTGATTATTATTTTAAAACACATCCTGATGAGGCTGTTCAATTACAAAAACAATTAGGCAGTAATAAATCACCCGAAGCGTTGGGGCAATTGTTGTGGCATAAATGGGACGGAGGAAAAATTTATCACCAGGATCCATTATACATTTATATAGTAGCAGTTATCTATAAAATCTTTGGTGAAGATGTCCGCTATGTTTTTGTGCTGCAAATGATCATTGGAATTTTTTCAATCCTGTTAATTTATCTCATCACACGTAAGCATTTTGGAAACACTGCAGCATTAGTATCAGGAATGTTAGCTGCATGTTGTGGCCCTCTTATGTTTTACGAGTTAGTTTTGGTGCGTGAGAGTATTATTGTGTTTGCAGGTTTGCTTTTAGTTTTTCTTATGGATGAGGCATTCGAAAAAATTTCAACAAAGAATTTTTTAATCCTTGGAGTTACCATCTCGTTATGCATTTTACTGAAATCGGTTTTCTTGCTTTTTTTATTGCTGACGCTCGTTCTCATTTTTTTTATTTTCAGAAAGCAACCCAATTTAATTTTCAGGCATGCAGCAATTCTTTTAGCAGGTGCTTTTGTAGCTTATTCTCCTTTGCTGATCAGGAACGCAATCGTTGGAGTTCCCTTAATGACGCAGAACAGCGTTGGTTCAATTGCAGCAATAGCGTCCAATGATGTATCTTATAATCCACAGGAAAGCTATGAACTCAATTTAAAAAATACTACTGAAATTCTTGAAAAAACGGGAGGGAAAACACTACCGTCTTTCATATACTCTCTCAAAACACATCCCGGAGTATTCAGCTATCTCACTTTGGTATTCAAAAAATTTGCACTTGTTTTTCACTGGTATGAATTTCCCAATAACAAAAACTTTTATTACTACCGATTACATGCACCTGTGCTGTGGTTCACCTTTGTTAACCTGTTGATCATTGCCCCGCTTGCATTAGTGGGAATTGTTGTTGCTGCAATTCAGCGCAAAAAATTATGGTCATTGTATTTATTAATGTTAATGCATTTATTGCTGCTTGTTGTTTTCCTTGTATTGTCGCGTTACCGTATTCCGTTAGAAGCAGCAATGATTCCCTTTGCGGGATTTGCAGTTGCCGAAATAATTAAAAATCTACAGTCAAAAATTAAATATGCATTGATCATGATTGCCGGCATTGTCGGAGTTGGAATATGGGTTGGCCGCCCGCTGCCTGAATCAATAACATTTATTCGGGGTATGGATTATCAGCAGCCGTATAATTTTTATTATCACCAGATTATTGATGCTGATCTGAAAAAAGGAGATGTGAATGGCGCTCTGAATACAATGACGCAGTTTATGAAATTAGAACCTGATGATGTTAAAAAATTAAATTCAACTTCAGGCGGTTTAAATAGTTATGAACTCGTTCTTACAAAAGTGTATGCAGAGTTTCATTCAATTTATTCTGCACTTTATCAAAAGGCAGGTAACATGGAGGAGGCTCAAGAGGAAGATAGCCGTTCAAAAGAATTACAGAACCTGTTTGAAATGAATGATAATTCAGGATCGCTGGAAAGTCTGGTCGCTAAGGCATTTGCAGCAACAGGTGATCAGAAAGCGATATTATTCAGAAATGTAAGAGATGCTGCATTGTACGAAGTAAAGTTAAACCCAAATAATCCAACACCTTATCATGCATTAAAAGATGCTTATGAAAATCTCAACCAGCCTGACTCAGCGATTTCTGTTTTACAACAATTGCTAAAAATGAACAGCAATGATTTCTATGCGGTATTTCAACTGGGAACAATTTATGGCAAGTATAAAAACGATTTAAATAATTCAATACTGTATCTCGAAAAAGCAAAATCGTTAGACCCCGCAAGTGAAGACGTTTATATAAATCTCGGAATTGTTTATGGCCTTGCACAACAAAATGATAAAGCGATTGAAATGATGCAAAAAGCCGCATCCATTAATCCTAACAATACAAATAATTTAAAAAATCTTGAACTGCTGCTGCGCAGGTTAGGAAGAAATGCAGAAGCTGATGAGGTGAAGAAAAAAATACCACTATAATTTTACTCAATTACAATTTTCCTGAAATAATTTTTTCCCTGACAGGTAACCTGTATGATGTAAAAACCTTTTGCAAAATCCTTGATGGATATTTCTTCTATTGATTTTGAATTGATAAATGATTGCTCCATCAAAACCTTTCCTGAAACATCTCTTATCATAAAATTCAAATTAGCAGTGTTATTTATATTTTGAATAAACAACTTATCGTGAGCAGGGTTAGGATAAATCAATAATTCCAATGCATGATAATCGGCAATGCTAAGGCATTGATCAACCCATATACTAACCGAGTCGCTGTTAGAACATCCGGATGAATCAGTATAGTTATAGGTAATCACACTATAACCTAAACCGGCAGCAATAGGATTGAAAGTATTTCCTGTAACACCATTTCCTGTAAAAGTTCCTCCTGCAGGATTTGCTGTTAATGCAACAGGTGGTGATTGAATACACAGCGTATCGCTCACCTGTGTAATGCTTACAACAGGCAAAGGTTCTACAGTAACGGCAACTGAATCAGAATTTGCACAGTTATTTGAATCGGTAACAATTACTGAATAAATTCCCGCTGCATTTACAACAAGCGTTGAATCGCTGCTTCCGTCATTCCATAAAAATGTTGCACCGTTATTTCCGGCTATAAGAATTATGGATGAGTTGGCACAAAATGAAGTATCACTTCCTAAATCAACTAATGGCAGGTTATTCACTGTTATAATTATTGAGTCAGATGATGTTCCGTTTACGTTGGTGGTTGTAAGCGTTATATTATATGTTCCTGCCGATGCATACATAACCGCAGGATATTGCAAAGTAGATGAGGCCGGATTTCCGCCTGCAAATGTCCATTGCCATGAAGCAGGAAAATGCAAAGTGGAATCAATAAAATAAACCGAATCACCAGCGCAAACTGAATTATTTATCCATGCAAAATTTGTTGCAGGAGCATTGCAATCAGGATAAATATCTTTTTCATCGGCACCTGTTAACCCGCCAATATCAGTTACCGTGAGAATGATTTTGTAATATACAGTATCGGTGTCGCAGCCAAGCGGTTGAATAATATAGCTTGAAATTTTATTAGTATCAGTGGCAACAATTGAATCAACTCCATTCGTATTTAAAATGATTTTCCATTCATAAAATAATTCGTTTGCAGTTTGCTCGGCATCAGTAACTGTTGCCTGTAGCGACAAGTTAGATGGCTGATTTACTGAATAAAAATCACCATTATTAAAGCTTGTGATCTGAACCTGCGGAGGCGTATTATTAAGCGTAATAAAAATAGTGTCTGTAGCTGTATGGCTGCTGTCGTCAGTAACTGTAAGCACCACTGTAAAAACAGTATAAACACCTGGCGGTGCAGTAAACGGATGCTGCGGATTCATCAAAGTGCTTGTATTACCATCACCAAAATCCCATGAAAAAGTTATCGGAGAATCAGGATCGGACGATTGGCTTCCGTCAAAATTCACCATCAGCGAATCAGTGCCTGTTAAAGTATCGGCTATTGCAATGGCTACCGGTGGCTGATCGGGCACACAGGCATAACATATCCTATGTATTTCATCAGGATATTTTATGTAGATCAAACTTCCGTCAAACGGATTTTCGGTAACATGCACCTGGAAACCCCTTTGCGCAGCAAATGCATTAACCTGGAAAGGAATATTGTTAGAATCGAGCGATAACATACGAATCCACTCATCTTCAAATTCTCCGAAATAAAACTTGTTTTGATATTGAGGCGGGAAAGAATTACCGGTATAATATGTTCCACCAATAATGCAGTCGCCACCAAAAGGCACGCCCTGGCAAGGCGAAAGCGAATCGCCAATGCTGATAATGGCTGCATCATTTCCGTTAAAAATTCCAACCTGTGCACTGTCGTAGTTATGGCGGTATTCAATAACAGGACGGGTATGAAAAAAAGGATGCAACGAGTCAGGTATTGTTTGGAGTATATTACATGGGTTATTAAAAGTTTTGGCGGTATCTAAAGTGGCTTGCATCAGCATGTCCTGGAAATTAAAATACTGCTGCGTGCAACCTCCCGTCCCGAACAGCGGATTAGGGGCAGTATAATTGGGTGTAATGGCGCTGTTATAATTGTCATTGTAATCTAATCCTTCAAACATAGGCCATCCAAAATTCAACTTAGGTTTATCGGCAATGTCAAGCTCTTCCCAGGTATTCCATCCTACATCACCAAGATAAATCACACCGGGGTTTCCGTCAGCAGGATCGGTGCTGCCTGAACCGGGCTTGAGCGAAATACCATAAGGATTACGTAAGCCGAGGCAATACGTTCTTGATTGCGCTGATCGCGGATTCAGCGGATCATAATAAGGATTCGATGGAACGCCATTACCTGTTATTGGATCAATGCGCAAAATTTTTCCATTCATGCTTGATAGCATTTGCGAACGGAATGAACCAACATTTTCATCAGGAGTGATAATTGAATCGGCCAATGCATTTGCCCAATATGAAACAGTGCCGCTACCATTATCCATAGTTCCGTAAGCAGCGCCATCACCGGTGGGTACAAGCAAGGTGCCATCTGAACCAAAAATAATTCCGCAGGCGCTATGTGATAAATGCATAACAGGAATCCCGGTTTGCCGCGTTTCCCCGATCAATATTTGCCTGCTACCCGCAACAATGGAATTAAAGCCATTAGCCGAGTCGCATTGATAGCGTGTTACACGGGCTATGGTAGCGTCATAATATAAATTAGAATCCTTATTGTAAGTGGGCGTGCCGTAATACAGCAAATGATGACGGTCAACCACATAACTTACATATATATACCCGTTATTTTCAAAATCAGGATCAAGTGCCACGCCATTCAAGCCATGATCTACCCAATCGCCCACTTCACTTGCGAAATTCAAAAGCGGGGAGGGACTCTTTACACCATTAGAATCAATGATCCATATTTTACCTTTTTTCTCCCAGGCATACATGCGTTTGTTATGATCGAAAACCACGCCTTCAACCTTTGTCATGCCGGTAACAATTGTCTGGTCATAAAAATGAGGAGGCAGTTGCGCAAAGGATTTATTGTTGCAAGTAATAGCGCAAAAAATCATTAAACTAAAAGCAATTGCTTTTTTAAATTTTAGATAGAGATGTAGTTTGCTAATCATGTGATATGTTTTTTTTTTCTGTCAATTGCAGTCATCGTGCAACTATGGGAATAACTCCGGGTAGATATCAAAGAGGTATTTTAATCTGATAGAAAAATCAGGTCTTATTGAAAGATGCTTTAATTTAAGATGTGAGTGCAAAGAAGGCTTTATTTTTTTTAAATAAAATGACATAGATCAGTTAAAAATTATTTCAAACCTGTCTGAATTTCATTACAAATTTGCTTCGCACCCCTGCCTCACAATCATTATACTAACACTACCTTTGATAAATGACTTTTCAAATTTGATTTCAATGGTGAAAGTTAGAAAAAGTATTTAATGTAGTGTGATATGAAAAGGAATTGAATGTGATGCTGATTGCAGTTACATAATTTAATAAAAAAGACCGCCCCGATTTTTAATCAGGGCAGTCCTTTTCTTACCTATTTCAATTATAGCGTCAGCAATTATTTTCGCTACCGAAACATTGGCATCGCGATAACCATAAATATTATCCAATTACAGATATGATATTTTACATCTAAAAAATCAGCTTAATCAATTCCATCAGTTTAACCTGCGGTCCAGACAACCTATCTCTGTATAATCACCTTGCCTCTTACTTCCTTTTCTTTTCCTTTTAGCGTGGCAATATAAATACCGTTAGGCAGTGCGCTTACATCTATTGGTGTTGATGCCTCATACAGCGTATTTAAAACACTCCGGCCCTGTAAATCAGTTAAAGTAAATACCAGCTTCTTTTCATTTAGCATAGTGCCTGCATTTATATAAAGTTTATCTGTGGCAGGGTTGGGATATAAAGAGAGGGTTTGTAAATTATTCTCAGGATCTAACACAGAAGTAAATACGGTGTTGCCGAGGCTGTCATATTTTACAAATGATATAACCTGGCTTGCACCACCACCGGAATATCCGCATTGTGCAAAACCTCCATCTGATGTAGGATGAATGTCATACGCTATAAACATGCCCCATGACTTAATTGAAGTCCATAGAGAATCCCCATTCTCATCAATTATGAAATCAACGCCACCTCCTAGTAGATACCTGTTTCCTGAATAATAATCCATAGCGTAAGTAAGCGAAATCGGATAAATTTCTTTTGTCCACATAGTATCACCGTTATTCCTGTTTATTTTCATTAACTGCCAACTGTTACCTAATGCGCATGAAACTAAGTAATTAGAATCTGGTAAAATAAGTACATCACTTGCATAATCATCATTAGCCCATGGCGATTCATTGCCATATTGGTAATTCCATAATATATTGCCGGCACTGTCGCGTCTTTGAACCATATAGGGTTGCACATCAGAGCCTCCTTTGCCTACACCTACATAGCCACCATCAATATCGGGCACCAACATTCCACCACAGCACATATTTTTATAATCGTGCCATTGTTCATTAAATGCTGAATCTAATTTTAAAAATCCATAAGAAGCAGATCCGTTAGACATAATATAACCTTTATCTTTTGTTTTATAGATTGCAACTGATACTTCGCTCGCACCTATATTATAGCTATAAGCTCCCAGAGAATCACCATTAATACTATATTTAATAATAGTAATTGGTGTAATTGATACGGTTACCATAACAGTGGTATCATCCAGCATAATAATATCATACATGCCACCTAAACTCGGAAATTTTTTGGTCCATAATGTGTCTCCATATTTATCAATTCTGATCATCATTGCCCTATGACCATTTCCGGAAACACCGTACTCTCCTGCCATTAAAAAACCTGAATCATTTAACTGTACAAAAGAATATGCTGCTGCCTTGGTTACAAACGGATATGTTTTTGCAAATTGTATTTGCTGCGCATAAGTGACCTTGATGCTTATTGAAAATAAAATAAGCAGGGCAACCTTGGTTACCCTTCTGTAAATTTTTATAGACATAATTTTAATTGATTAAAATGATTTTTATTGATGTTGAGAAATTATTTACATCTGTTATTTTAATACAATAAATTCCTGATCCCACATCATTTGTTTTGATTTTATTATTGCTGCCGTATCTTATTAAGCTGAATTTATTTGAAACATCTGTTCCGTAAACATCCCCTGCTCGCGCGAGTGTTTCGCTCGGTGCAAGTCCGGCTGTGCTGAAATAGCAACGCACTGCTTGTCTTGTTCGTTTTTTTCCGAAATGTAATGATAATATTAAGCATTTAACGATAAGGAGAATTATAAAAAAGTAAGCATTATAAAAGCAACCTTCTTCCTAATTCTTTTAACATGAAACTATTCTAAAATTTACCTGCAATTTTTTTTAAACTGTTCATCTAATGGAAGCCTTTGTTCCAAATCATTCATAAACTGCTGTTGCTTTTCTTTATCCAAAAAATAAAAGCTGAACTTTAAAAACTTCTGATAAAAACTTTCATCATAAATAGTTTTTATAGTGTAAAGATTACTGAACGCTGTAAAGTTTTTTGAATTTTGATTCGTGATTTCATTTTGAATGATTGAAGATACATTCAGTTCGAAACATTCAGTTACAGTGTATGCAGGCGAGTGTGTTTTATTATCAATTAACTGATGTTCATATTGCTGATAGCAGCTTTTCAAAAAATATTTTCCATTTTTATTTTTATAATTAATCAATGTGCTGCCGGTTTTAAAATTCCATTTGTATGGTACGGTGCTGCTGTAAATTGCGCGTTTACTTACGTTGCTGTTATTGTATTCTTCCTTATAAAATGCAGTAACGGCAAAGTTGTTTTTATCAATCATCAAATAGCCGCGTTGCAATTTTGGTTTATCTGTCTGTAACAATTCATAGTTGATTTTATATTCACTTGTGTTTCCTTCAACTTGCGTATCAAAGCTAAAACGATAATAACTAATCGCTTTAATATTAAGCACAGTTCCCATAGCATGATAAACAGGATTTTCTTCTAATAAATCCATTAGATGATCGCCATGTTCCTCTTTGTTTTTTTCATAAACATTACTGCGAAGCACTTTGTTTATTTTTACTTTTTCTTTCGGTTTAAGTTGTTTATCAATTCCACTTAATTGTTGCAATATATCTCCATCAGCAAAAATTAAACGCACTGCTGTAGGCTCTTTTTGCGAATTGTTTTTTTCAAAATGATATTGAACATAAGTTGTATTAAAAATAAAAGTGCTGTCAGTATAATTTTTATCAATAAGCAGAATGGCTTTACTTACAATAGTTTTAGCAGTCATAGCATCAACTGATGCAACAGGCAAATTTTTCGGATCGGGTTTTAGTGGGATAGTTTTCAGTTGATCTGAATTTGTTTTTTCAATAATTATTGTGTCGCTTATATAAGCCATTGAACTGATCACGAGATAGAAATTTTCACTTGATGGGTTTACAACTAAGTTAAACTTACCTGTACTATCAGCCAATGTGTAATAGGAAAGTTCTTTATTAAAAACTGATGCGTAAGGAATAGGGGAGAGGGTTACTGCATCAATTACTTTTCCTTTTACAACAATGTTATGTTGGGCCAATGATTGGCAGAACATGATCGTTGTAAAAAAGATAATGCAGAATAATTTCATTTTTTATTGTAATTCATTTTTGAGGTTTTTTCTTTCGGAGAAAACCTTACAGGTTGACAAAACCTGTAAGGTTAGAAATTTTTAACCCGTGAGGTTTTTTCAACCTCAAAGGTTTTGTAATGCAATGAAATAAAAAAGGCTGGCTTTAATGCCAACCTCTTTAATACGCTTAATAGAATTATAAAATTACGCCCGTGCTTTTTTCTTGGCAACAGGTTTTGTTTTACCATTTATAGTAAGCGCTTTCGCAACTTTTTCTTTCATCAATGCAATTTCAATTACTTCTTTCATCTCTTTCACGTAATAGAATTTCAGGTCTTTTATATAAACGGGTTTTATTTCGTCAATATCTTTTTTATTATCGGCACACAGTATAATCTCTTTAATGCCTGCACGTTTTGCAGCAAGTATCTTTTCTTTAAGTCCGCCAACAGGCAATACTTTTCCGCGCAAAGTAATTTCACCTGTCATTGCAATTTTATCTTTCACCTTGCGCTGTGTAAATGCCGATGCAAGCGATGTAAGCATGGTTATACCTGCACTTGGTCCGTCTTTAGGCGTTGCACCTTCGGGCACGTGTACATGTATATCCCATTTTTCAAATGCTTCATTGGTAATGCCGAAATCTTTACAATGCGCTTTTAAATAAGCCAGCGCAATCTGCGCACTTTCTTTCATCACATCACCAAGATTCCCTGTAAGCGAAAGACGGCCCTTGCCCTGGCTTAGACTTGTTTCAATAAATAATATCGCTCCGCCTACACTTGTCCATGCAAGCCCTGTTACCACGCCTGCCACATCATTAGTCTGGTAACGGTCACTCTGAAAACGCGGGGCACCCAATATTTTATGAACTTGTTCTAAGGTTACATTCACGTCATATTTTTGGCCTATGGCAACATTCTTTGCGATGGAACGCGCAATAGATGCAATTTGTTTTTCAATATTACGCACACCGCTTTCGCTTGTATATTGTTCAATTACTTTTTCAATAACAGCCGGCATAAGCGTAAGATGCTTGGTCTTTAAACCATGCGCTTCCAATTGTTTCGGAATTAAGTATTGCGTAGCTATCTGAATTTTTTCCTCAACCGTATAACCACTGATGTCAATAATTTCCATGCGGTCTAACAATGCAGGCTGCACGGTTGAAAGTGAATTGGCGGTTGCAATAAACAATACGTGACTTAAATCGTATCCTAACTCTAAATAGTTATCATAAAATGCAGCGTTCTGTTCAGGATCTAATGCTTCAAGCAAAGCTGATGATGGATCACCATGAAAAGAGTTGCTGAGCTTATCCACTTCGTCCAATACAAAAACGGGATTAGAAGTTTTAGCTTTTTTAATGCTTTGAATGATGCGACCCGGCATTGCTCCGATATACGTTTTACGATGTCCGCGAATTTCTGCTTCATCATGCACTCCGCCCAAACTCATTCGCACATATTGACGACTTAATGCTTTGGCAATTGATTTGCCAAGAGAAGTCTTACCAACTCCAGGTGGGCCATACAAACATATTATTGGCGACTTCATATCCTTCTTCAATTTCAATACAGCGAGATATTCCATGATGCGTTGCTTCACTTTTTCCAATCCATAATGATCTTCATCAAGAATTTTTTCGGCACGCTTTAAATCAAAATTATCTGTTGAATAATCATTCCACGGAAGGCTCAATAAAGTATCAAGGTAACTCATGGTTACACTATACTCAGCCGCTGCAGGATTTAAACGTTGCAGGCGGTCTAACTCTTTATTGAAATGTTCTTCAGTTTCCTTACCCCATTTTTTCAGCTTGCCTTTTTCACGCATCTCAGCCACTTCCTGGTCGGGAGTGCTGCCGCCTAATTCTTCCTGTATTTGTTTAAGCTGCTGATTTAAAAAATAATCGCGCTGCTGTTTATCAAGATCAACTTTTACTTTCGATTGAATCTGGTTTTTTAATTCGAGCATCTGCAACTCTTTTGTAAGATGCTCAAGCACTTTTACTGCACGCTCTTTTAAATTAACCAACTCTAAAATCTCCTGCTTCTTGGCAGATTCAAGATTCATGTTGGATGAAATAAAATGAATGAGGAAAGAAGGGCTGTCAATATTTTTAATCGCAAAAGCAGCTTCCGCAGGTATTTGCTGGTTGAGTTGAATAATCTGTAGCGATAAATCTTTAAGCGAATCAACAGTTGCTTTAAACTCTTTATCATTTTTGGCAGGCTTTACATCTAATAAAGCTTGCACAGATGCTTTGATGTATGGATCATCCTGTAGCAAATCATTTAATGCAAACCGTTTTTTTCCCTGTATGATCACAGTTGTATTTCCATCGGGCATCTGCAACATTTTCAATACCTGCGCCACTGTACCTACGCGATTCAAATCTGCAAAACCGGGATCTTCAGTAGCAACATCTTTTTGTGCAACCACGCCAATAATTTTATCAGCCTTGTATGCATCGCGAATCAATTTTATTGATTTATCACGACCTACTGTAATAGGAATTACAACACCGGGAAATAGAACAGTATTGCGAAGCGGCAGTATTGGCAGTATATCAGGAATGTTCTCATCACTCATCTGGTCTTCGTCTTCCTGTGTAAGCAGGGGAATCATTTCAGGCTCATCATCGGCAATACCTGCTATCTGGATATTTATATTTTCGTTTTCAAACATTATAATGGAAATTATTTAAGTCAATATGTCAATAAAAATGCAACCTGTTGGCAGAAAAGCCCTGCAAAGAAACAATAAGTCCCTAATTCAACCACTGTGCCACTAAAGGTTTCAAGTTTCATTCGATATTCAATTGTTCTATGAATTCGATATTCTTAACTCGCAAGGATGAATATTATTAATGTAATTCAAAAGTATGATAAACTTTTTAAATTGCATTGATTTTAAAACCCGATAAAAATGAAAAAATCATCAAAGATTCCTGAAAACTATCAAACTGTTATGGCGTACCTGATAGTTAAAGATGCAGCACATTTTATTTCATTCATGCAAAAAGTTTTTGGCGCAGTTGAAACTCATAAAACCATGCGTGATGCTGATGTGATAATGCATGGTGAAATAATGATTGGAGAATGTACAATTATGTTTGCCGACAGTACAGCCGCGTTTGGGCCACGAACAGCAGGTTTTTTTATTTATGTTGATGATGCCGATGTAACTTATAAAAAAGCAATTGAAGAAGGTGCCACCATCGTAACCGAATTATCCAATCAAAGTTATGGCCGAAGCGGTGGTGTGCTCGATCCATTTGGCAATACCTGGTGGATTACATCTCCATTATAAAATCAAGTTATAGAAGAATCATAATAAAAGAAAATTTTCTTTTACACATTGCAAAAAAATTGAAAAAAAAAAAATAAAGAGCTGAGACAAATGGTTACTTCGTTAATCATCTGTATAGTGAGCGATAATTTTATGGAGGCTTAATAAATTTACAGCATGAAGAAAACAATTTTAAAAACTTCCTTAACCGTATATCTTCTTACTTCAATTGCTGCGCTATTACTTTCATCCTGTTCTCAGAAAAACAAACAACAAAAACAGGCAGAAATAAAACAGGACAAAATTGTGCCTCCTCAAATAACCATTCTTGCAAATCTTCCTGATAGCTGCAAACCCAAACAAATTTTTTTAGATAACGTTCCCAAACCTTTAACCATTTGTATCCCAACCAAACCAGGCAATAGTTATATTAAACAATCCGAAGATGGATACGAAACAATAAATCTGTTACCTCCCGTAACTCATCCTTTTATTGACACACTTACTCAACTTCTTATTGCTTCTGAAGATTATGGTTTAGGCTTTTTTACCAATTACAATACCGAACAAGGTTTGGCGCTAAGTACCATCAGGTGCGGATACAGCGATAAAAAAGGAAATCTATGGTTCAGCACGTCCGGTGGAGGTGTGAGCAGATATGATGGAAAATCCTTTGTTAATTTTACCACTGCGCAGGGTCTGCTGAGTAACAATGTATATAGCATTACCGAAGATAAAGCAGGAAATCTTTGGTTCGGCACTAATACCGGAGGTGTGAGCCGGTATGATGGAAAATCCTTTGTAAATTTCACCACTGCGCAGGGATTGGCCGGTAATGCAATAAGAAGTATCACCGAAGATAAGGCAGGAAATCTCTGGATTGCAACTGCTGGCGGGGGTGTGAGCAGATACGACCCTTATAGTTCGCTCAAGGTGGGCGGAAAATCCCCGCCTGACGGACGGGCAGGCTTTGTAAATTTTACCACTGCCGATGGGTTGGCGAGTGACAAGATATATTGTATCACCCAAGATAAAAACGGAAATCTCTGGTTTGGCAGTGATGGCGGGGGTGTGAGCCGGTATGACCCTTCGAATAGTTCGATTCTGCTCACTACAAGTCCCCTCAAGGCAGGCGCTAAATCTTCGCCTGGCGGACGGGCAGGCTTTGTAAATTTTACCACTGCCGATGGGCTTGCAAATAACATAGTTCGGGGCATCACCGAAGATAAAAATGGAAATCTATGGTTTGCCACTTATGGTGGAGGAGTAAGCTGGTACGACCCTTCGACTTCACTCAGGGCGGGTGGAAAATCCTTTAAAAATTTCACCACTGTAGATGGACTTGCGAGTAACGTTGTATATACCATTACCGAAGATAAAACAGGAAATTTATGGTTCGGCACTGGCGCTGGGGTGAGTTTGTTCGATGGAAAATCTTTTGTAAATTTTACCACTGTCCAGGGTCTTTCGAATAATACTGTAAGGAGTATTACCGAAGATAAAACGGGAAATCTTTGGTTCGGCACTTCTGGCGGAGGTTTGAGCCGATACGATGGAAAATCGTTTGTAAGTTTTACCACGTCACAGGGTTTGGCTCACAATACAGTTTGGAATATTGCAGAAGATAAAACCGGAAATATCTGGTTTGGCACCGATGGCGGAGGCCTGAGCCGTTATGATGGCAAATCGTTTACAAGTTTTACTACTAACCAGGGTCTGGCGAATAATACTATAAATGTCATCGCAGATGATAAAACCGGAAATCTCTGGATAGGTACATCCGGGGGAGGCGTGAGCAGATACGATGGGAAATGCTTTGTAAACTTTACCACTGCACAAGGGTTGGCGAATAACAAAGTGTTTAGCATTACCGAAGATATAAAAGGAAATCTTTGGTTCGGCACCAACGATGGGGTATGCAAATATGATGGTAACTCTTTTGTAAGTTTTACAACTGCCCAGGGACTGGTAAATAACAATGTATCTGCTATCACCGAAGACAAAATCGGAAATCTCTGGTTTGGCACTGGAGCAGGTGTAAGCCGATACGATGGTAAATCGTTTGTGAATTTTACTACTGCCCAGGGGCTTGCAAGTAACAATGTAAACAGCATCATTGCAGATAAAGCTGGAAATCTCTGGTTTGGAACGGGTGCTGGCGCAAGCCGATATGACGGGAAAACCTTTTTAAGTTTTACAACAGCTCAGGGTTTGGCAGACGATAATGTATATGGTCTAACAACTGATAAACAAGTAAATATAATATTCGGAACAAATCTTGGTTTTACTGTACTCACAGGATTTACTCATTCTACTAGGAGAGAACCTGCGCTAAATGAGATTAATAAGCCCGCGGTAAATTCTCTTTCTAATGAAGAATTAAAAAACTACAAACCTGTTTTTGAAATTTACAATCAAAATACCGGCTACCCTGTTAAAGATGTAAACGATGGAGCAATGTTTTGCGACAGCAAAGGCATTATATGGGCAGGTACGGGAGATAAGCTGGTTAGATTTGATCATAGCGCTATCCGCAAAAACACTGAACCTCCCGCTCCTTTTATTCAGAGCTTAAAAATTAATAATTCAGTTATTTGTTGGAATGACCTTAACCCTTTTCCTCTTAGAGGCGAACCTGAATCAAAGCCTGACAGTAATTCCACCCCTCCTAATATTATAGAAGAAGTTACCGCTTTCAGAAGGCAATTAAATAGTGATGAGCGGAATTCTATGCGCGAAAAATTTGGAGACATTTCATTTGACAGTATTACAAAATGGAATCCCGTTCCGCAAAAACTTGTGCTTCCGTATAATCATAACAATATTACTTTTGATTTTGGTGCTGTTGAACCCTCAAGGTTTTTTATGATCAGGTTTCAATACATACTTGATGGATATGATAATGACTGGAGTCCATTAACAGAAAAAACAACGGCATCGTTTGGTAACATACATGAAGGTGATTATACATTTAAATTAAAAGCCCGAAGCCCCGATGGGGCCTGGAGCGAGCCAATCAGTTATACATTTAAAGTATTGCCACCCTGGTACCGCACCTGGTGGATGTATGTGTTGTATGGTGTGATAACCATTTCATTAATCGAAGTATTTATAAAATGGAGACAGAGAAATCTGAAAAGAGAAAAAATAATCCTCGAAAATAAAATAGCAGTTGCCACTAAAGTAATCAGGGAAGAAAAACAGCGCAGCGATGAATTGCTGCTCAATATTCTCCCTGCCGAAACAGCCGAAGAATTAAAGAACACAGGCAAAGCCGAAGCAAAAGGTTTTGATACCGTTACAGTAATGTTTACCGACTTCAAAAATTTTACGCAGGCAAGCGAAAAAATGAGTGCAAAGGAATTGGTGCAGGAAATTAATTTTTGCTACAGCGAGTTTGATAAAATAATTTCGAAGCATGAGATTGAAAAAATAAAAACTATTGGCGACAGCTACATGTGTGCGGGTGGTTTACCATCAGTTAATACCACCCATGCCACCGATGTTATTGAAGCAGCAATTGAAGTGCGCGATTTCATTTTAGAATATAAAAAAGAAAAAGAAAACAAGAATGAAATTTCATTTGAAATTCGAATTGGAGTTCACACCGGACCAGTAGTTGCCGGAATAGTAGGCATCAAGAAATATTCTTACGATATATGGGGTGATACCGTAAACATCGCATCACGCATGGAATCATCAGGCGAGCCGGGAAAAGTAAATATCAGCGGCAGCACTTACGAATTAGTGAAAGATAAATTCAATTGCACACATCGCGGAAAAATTGAAGCGAAGAATAAGGGAATGATTGATATGTATTTTGTTGAAGAAATTAAAAATTAAGAATTGGATCATAAACGGCTTAGCTTGAGAACTAAAATTATTTCCCTCCTCGTTATGCTGAACTTTTTTCAGCATCCCATCTTTGCACAAAAACATGGACAAGTACTTGTTGATTCACTGCTTGAGGTATTGCATGCAACAAAAGAAAATAGTGTTGATTCAACAACTATAACACTGCTGATTGAACTGGCTTATCAATATCATAAAATTGATCCCGATACAGGAATTAAATATGGTGAACAGGCCTTGGTGCTTTCAAATCAAATTAATTGGAAGCAAGGAATTTCTTCTGCAAAAAATCGAATTGGACTTTGCTATTGGGCGAAATCTGATTTCCCTAAATCGCTCGAATATCATTTTGCAGCTTTAAAATTAGCCGAAGAAATAAATGATAAAAAAGGCATTGCAACCATTTGCGGGAATATCGGATTGACCTATAATGATCAGCAAAATTTTTCGAAAGCATTGGAGTTTCATTTCAAAGCATTGACGTTAAATGAAGAGCTAAAGGACAAGAGTAAGATTGCACTCAACCTCGGAAATATAGGTATCGTATATGATGCACAAGGCAACTATAAGGAGTCGCTGGAATATTATTCAAAGGCTTTAAAAATGTACGGGGAGCTAAACGATAAAGGTGGAGTGGCAAGAAACCTCGGCAACATCGGATTTGTTTACCAGGAATTATATAATCCAACACAAGCTCTTGAATATTACTTTAAAGCTCTTGCGATAAATCAGGAACTCGGTAATAAAATATTGACTGGTATAAATCTTGGAAATATTGGTGAAGAGTATTTTAACATAGCCAGCGATACTTCTGTTGCCGCAGCAAAAAAATTGCCTGACAGTTTGCAAAAGTCTGTTGCACTTTTTAAAGCAAGGCAATATTTAAAAAAAGCAATTTTCATTTTTGAAGAGGTTGGCGACAACTATAGTTTATCAGAACTATATCATTATCTCTCGAACCTCGAAGCGCTTGCAGGTAATTACAGGGAAAGTTTAGAAGCATATAAAAAATTTTCGGCATAACAGGACTCGGTTTTTAACGAAGAGAACACTAAAAAGGCTGTGAGAACACAGATGCAATACGACTTTGATAAAAAGGAAGCAATTGATAAAGCAAAGCAGGAGAAAAAGGATGCGTTGCAACGGAATATCCGTAACTCAACATTTGCGGGGCTGGCAGGGGTTCTCATTTTTGCAATAGTATTTTATCGCCAGCGAAATAAAATTGCGAAAGAAAAGCATCGCAGCGAGGAATTGCTCCTCAATATTCTTCCTGCCGAAACAGCTGAAGAATTAAAAGCCACAGGCAAAGCCGAAGCCAGAAGTTTTGACGAAGTAACTGTGATGTTCACTGACTTTAAAAATTTTACGCAGGCCAGCGAAAAGATGACTGCTAAAGAGTTGGTCAACGAAATTAATTTTTGCTACAGCGAATTTGATAAAATAGTTTTTAACCACGGAATAGAAAAAATAAAAACCATTGGCGATAGCTACATGTGTGCAGGTGGCCTGCCATCAGTTAATACAACACATGCATCTGATATTATTCAAGCGGCAATTGAAATGTGTGATTTTATTTCAAAATATAAAAATGAAAAAGAAAGCAAAGGCGAAATTCCTTTCGAAATCCGCATTGGAATTCACACAGGGCATGTAGTTGCAGGAATAGTAGGCATCAGGAAATTTGCTTACGATATCTGGGGTGATACCGTAAACATCGCCTCACGCATGGAATCATCAGGTGATCCGGGAAAAGTAAATATAAGCGGCAGCACTTATGAATTAGTGAAAGATAAATTCAATTGCATACATCGCGGTAAAATTGAAGCGAAGAATAAGGGGATGATTGATATGTATTTTGTTGAAGAAATTAAAAAGTAAGATCCGATAGCTATCGGATTGAAAATAGGAACGAAAACGGCTTAGCTTGAAAACTAAAATTATTTCCCTCCTCGTTATGCTCAACTTGTTTCAGCATCTTACAGTCATTGCCCAATTAAAAGGTCAGCCGCTTCTTGACTCCTTACTTACACAATTGCCACAGGCTATAGAAGACACTAACAAAGTTAAATTGCTCAATGAACTGTCGTATAACTATCCCTATATAAATCCTGATGAAGGATTAAAATATGGAAAGCAAGGATTGGAACTTGCAACTAACCTTTCGTGGATACCTGGAATTGCTGCCGCCAATTATTCTATCGGTGGCAACTATGCAAATAAAGCTGATTATGCCAACGCGCTTAAATATGAATATGAATCATTGAAAATGTATGAGCAATTAAAAGATGACTCCAAACAGGCAATTCTATTACAGAATATCGGGGTTGTTTATCATACATCAAAGAATCAGACTAAAGCACTCGAATACGATAATAAGGCACTTGAACTTTATGAAAAACTGAATAATAAAGAAGGAATAGCAGCTATGTACAGCAACGTAGCAAATGTTTATTATTCTTTAAAAGACAAGGATAAAGTGCTTGAAAATAATTTAAAATCATTGCACCTGTATGAGGAGTTGAATAACAAAGAAGGTGTTGCAAGATTGCTTGGTAACATTGCTAATTTTTATGCAGAAGAAGGAGATTATGGAAAAGCAATGGCTTATTATTTTAATGCACTGCGAAGGGAAACTGAATTAGGAAATAAAAATGGTGTAACACGTAATATGGGTAACATAGGCGAGACCTATCTTGATATAGCTACCGATACCACCGGGAAAATAAAACCCGATAGCATTATTAAATCCAGCAGAACCGCTAACCTGGAGAAAGCACTTGAGTATTTAAACACCACACTAAAAAATGCTAATGAGTTAAAGCAAACCGAATATATTCTTGGTTTTTCAGAAGTGCTTTCTGATGCTTACAGGTTATCCGGCAACACTAAGGAAGCGCTTAATATCTATAAAGATTATATTGCTATGCGCGACAGCGTTTATGATGTTGAAAAATACAATGCGGCTACCCGCAGACAATTAGATTATGAATATGGAAAACGTGAAGACTCCATTAAATTTCAAAAGAAGTTGACTGATGTAAAATTGGTGGAAGAAAAGAAATCGCGCAGCCGCGAGAAAGCATTTTATATAGCCGGTTTAATACTTGTGCTTGTGTTCTCAGGTTTTATGTTTAACAGATGGCGCGTTACACAACAACAGAAAAAAATAATTGAAGAAGAGAAAAAGCGCAGTGATCAATTACTCTTAAACATTCTTCCTGCCGAAACTGCCGAAGAACTAAAGAACACGGGCAAAGCTGAAGCAAAAGATTTTGACCAGGTAACGGTAATGTTCACCGATTTTAAAAATTTTACGCAGGCAAGTGAAATGATGAGCGCTAAAGAATTAGTCAGGGAAATTAATTTTTGCTACAGTGAGTTCGACAAAATAATTTCGAATCATGGAATAGAAAAAATAAAAACCATTGGTGATAGCTATATGTGTGCGGGTGGTTTGCCTGTTACCACCAAAACAAATGGTGAAGACACTGTGCGGGCTGCATTGGAAATTTGTGATTTCATGCTAAACGAAAAACAAAAACGCATTGATGCGGGATTGCCGTACTTTGATATCAGAATCGGTTGCAATTCAGGTGCCGTGGTTGCAGGAATAGTAGGCCTCAAGAAATTCGCCTACGATATTTGGGGCGATACCGTAAATATTGCCTCGCGAATGGAGTCATCAGGTGAAATTGGAAAAGTAAACATCAGCGGAAGCACTTACGAATTAGTGAAAGATAAATTCAATTGCACTTATCGCGGAAAAATTGAGGCGAAGAATAAGGGGATGATTGACATGTATTTTGTTGGAGAAATGAAATTATTATCACTGCCTTCCAAAGACGAATATTTTTAGGAAGAAAAAAACAGGTTAATAAATTTATTCTTCTTCCTTGTTTGATTGCATTTCAAAGTATTAGCACAGCGAGATAGCCTCCTTAGCTGAAGCAGGGCGTCACAGTTATCAGACTTGTCACAGTAGTTAGTACCGAATACTTAGGCTTTTCATTAGTTTACGCGAAAGCGGAATTATCAAAAACGAAATCGGAATTTCTTTGGTTTCATTTAACCTCGGTGTAGAGTGCGGACAACTTGCAATTTTTGCTATTCTCATTCCGGTTATTATTTTGATAAGGAAGTCAACTAAAGAGATTTTTATTTTAAACATCCTTTCTACACTTGTTGCAATTGTTGGACTTGCCTGGTTTGTGTTTCGCATTTTGTAATGTGTGTGTGAAACTGTTTTCCTTTTTTAATTAACAAAATCTTCTAAAACTACCGATCAGTATTTTTTTAATCTTTAACAATTTTGAATTCAGGTTTTTGTTATAGTGAACCTCCTTCGTAACTTTAAAATTAAATTTCATATTATATGCAATCAATCCTCGACAATCTAATTCTTACTTTTGCAGGTCTGCCTCAATTTGCTTTAATTATAGCTGCTTTGTTAGCCTGGCCAATATCATTCCTAATATTGAGACGTTATCGGGCATCGGTAAATAAAACCATGACACAGCAATCGGAAGGAGTATTTTCTGATTTGCAGGATGACTCGTTTCAGAATAATAGTTTTATTAAAGATGAGGGCTTTCAGAGTATGTCTTCGCTAAGTACGGACAGGTTATTTTCAATTATAATTAAGAGACCATGGTCAATAACATACCTCAATCTGATAGCGGGCAGTGCGTATTCATTAATTTTGACTTTATTTTGTTTTTGGTCTGGCAAATTTGAATTCTATTCCATTCGTTTTGCCTTTCTTTTTTTGTCCTATTTATGGCCCGTTGTATTTGCCCTTAATATGGTTATTCCGGGGAAAACAAAATTTAAGTTTTCATTATTATCTTTTTATTTTCTGATTTATTTATCCATTTGTTTTATTGCTGCACAAACCAATTTGGCTTTTACAATCAAACAAGGTTTATTACTGTGGGAATTATCTAATTTATTACCCACGCTGCTGGTTCTTATATTTTTTAAAAGCAAAGTGCGGGCAATAGGATCATTGGTATATACTCTTATTGCAGTTGCATCCTCGGGCTCTACAACGGTTTTGAACTACGTATTAAAAAGCAATAGTATGATGTTAACCACAATCAACATAGGCTCCGCTTTTCACCTTGGGTTCTACAGTTCTTTTATTGCACTATTTATTTTACTGATGGTTTTCTTTGGATTTGCAGGCTGGTATATCTTAATCGTAATTAAAAACAGGTACAAGGCAAAGAAGATCAATGATCAAAAAATCATGTTAGATTCAATTTGGATTTTGTTTGCAATCTATTATTCGATAGACTTTGCCGCACAAGGATACGTTTGGTTGATTGGAGGTTTTCTGTCGTTCTTTTTATGTAAGTTGATTGTTACTACCGGTCATAAAATTTTAAATAAAAAATATCAATTAAAAGAGAGTTCCAATTTGCTTTTTCTCCGCGTCTTTTCTCTTGGAAAAAGAAGCGAGCAGTTTTTTAACTTGGTTTCAAAACATTGGAGATTCGCAGGTAGCATACAACTTATTTCAGGTCCCGATTTGGCGACAACTAATTTAGAACCACACGAATTTACTGATTATATAACAGGCAAGCTTTCACGAAGATTTATTGGTAATCCAAAGGACCTGGAAATACGTCTTTCAGAAATGGACAATAAACCTGACAGGGATGGACAATATAGGGTAAATGATTTTTTCTGCTATCAGAATACCTGGCAAATGGTTCTTCAAAAACTAGTCAATAAAAGCAATGTGGTGCTAATGGACTTGCGTGGCTTTTCAACTGCTAATAAAGGCTGTGAATATGAAATAAGAGAGTTGTTTAATATTATACCTGCTGACAGGATAGTTTTTATTTATGATCAAACAAGCGACCAGGTTTTTATGAATCAAATACTAAAACAAGCATGGGATGAAATGAAACCTGCTTCCTTAAACAAACAATCTGATTTTGATAGTATTTCAATGTTTAAATTAACTGATCTTTCATACAAAAACATCAGGGCTTTATTGAAATTGCTTTGCGATGCAGCTACTGATGATACGTCTTTGAAGTCACAACTAATATAAGGTAAACACTCCCCTTACTAAATGGGTGAAAAGAATTTCGCCTTTAATAAAAATGCCCCGTTATTTATGACTTGTCCTTGAAACACTGTCTTTTTAATTTTTTTGTTAAAGTTTATGATTCTGACAAAAATTAAAAAATATTCAAAAAATTGTTTTTCATTTACCGATTGAATTTTATTGCAGGTGTTTTTAGAATAAACTCCGTAATCTGCAACAAACCGCCCGTTATAAGTTATTGACGTTTTTTTTGCTTAGCTTATCATTCACGTTTAGAGTAACCGTTACATTATGGAAAACCAATCAGGTAATAAATCTGTATCATCTCCATCCTTTAAAACCGATGGTGGTAAAACCAAATCAAATGCCATTGAAGTTCCATCAATTTCTTTGCCCAAGGGTGGAGGCGCAATAAAATCTATTGATGAAAAATTCTCTATTAATGCTGCTAACGGAACTGCAGGCTTTAGTATTCCATTTCCTTTCTCTCCTTCACGAAATGGTTTTATGCCAGGTATGAGTTTGAGTTATAATTCAGGAAGTGGCAAGGGAATTTTTGGTTTGGGATGGAACGCAGAACCTCCATCCATCACAAGAAAAACTGAAAAAAAATTACCGGAGTATAATGATGAGGAAGAATCTGATGTTTTTATTTTTTCCGGTGCTGAAGATTTGGTTCCCGCATTGAAACAAGACATTAATGGAACCTGGAATAAAGAGGTAAGTACTGATGGCTCAGTTAAACGTTACAAGCCAAGAATAGAAGGAGGCTTTGCACGCATTGAAAAAATTACTGAAGCCAATGGCAATGTCTATTGGAAAGTAACATCAAAAGATAATGTGGTTTCCATTTTCGGAAAAAGTAAATCAGCCCAAATTTATAATCGCGATAGTCCTAATAACACAATAAAAATCTTTAAATGGTTTCTTGAATTTAGTTATGATGATAAAGGCAACTGCTTTCAGTTAGAATATAAAACAGAAGATAAGGTAGGTGTTGATGTTACCAATCATCTTCACGAAAAAAACCGCATTAATGATTTTTCAAAATGCACCAATACCTATCTGAAAAGAATTAAATACTGCAATACATTTCATTTCAACAGAAGTACAATTGACTTAGAACATTGGGATAATTTTATTCAGCATGGCAATGATTATTTATTAGAATTGGTTTTAGATTATGGAGAGCATGATATTTTAAATCCGCAACCTGATGACACCGGCAATTGGACTTGCCGGTTAGATCCTTTCTCCGATTATCGATCAGGCTTTGATATAAGGACATATCGTCTTTGTAACCGCCTGTTAATGTTTCATCATTTTGGAGAACCTGCTGATCAACCTTTACTTGTGCGTTCAATCGAATTTGAATATGACAATGGCACTGCATTTACTTTTCTGAAATCCATAAGACAAAAGGGATTTATCAGAAAAACAGATGGTTCTTACACTGATAAATCATTGCCGCCAATTGAATTCAATTATGAACCCTTAGGATGGAACACCGATATAAAATCGCTGCCAAAAGAAAGCCTGGAAAATTTACCAGTCGGTATAGATGACCAGTCGTATCAGTGGATTGATTTGCATGGCGAAGGTTTATCAGGCATACTCACAGAGCAGGGTGGTGGCTGGTATTATAAAAGCAATTCAGGTGACGGAAATTTTGATGGAGTAAAATTAGTTTCTCCAAAGCCTGCATTCAGTGGTTTGACAAATGGTGCATTGCATTTTCAGGATGTGGAAGCTAACGGACAAAAATTTTTAGTAAGCAATGATCTCAATGGCTATTTTGAATATTCACCTGATGATGAGTGGTTGCCTTTTAAAACATTTAATGAAGTACCCAACATCAGCCTACACGATTCGAATTTGAAATTTCTTGATTTGAATGGTGATGGTAAAGCTGATATTCTCATTACGGAAGATGACACTTTTGTTTGGTATGCATCTAAGGGTAGGGAAGGTTTTGACAGTTCGCGAACTTCAAGAAAAAACTTTGACGAAGAAAAAGGTCCTGCAATTGTTTTTGCTGACAGTACGCAATCTATTGTGATTGCCGATATGAGCGGTGACGGATTGATGGATATTGTGCGCATACGTTGCAACGATATTGTTTACTGGCCCAATCTCGGTTACGGCAAATTCGGTGCAAAGGTGAGCATGAGTAATGCTCCCAGGTTTGATCATCCCGATCACTTCAACCCTAAGTATATAAAACTCGCTGATGTAGATGGTTCAGGAACTACCGATATTGTTTATCTCGCCAACGATTCTTTCAAAATTTATTTTAACCAAAGCGGCAATAGTTGGAGTGAAGAAAATATTGTTCACGGAGTAAATCCTTTGCCATTTCCGAAAACAGATGACCACACGAACGTAAACATTATTGATTTGCTTGGTAACGGAACAGGATGTATTGTTTGGTCTTCACCTCTTCCTGCATATTCAGGAAACCCTTTGCGATATATTGATTTGATGAATGGTAAGAAACCGCACATCATGACTTCCTACAAAAACAATATGGGCAAGGAAGTTACCTTGCATTATAAACCCTCTACTTTTTTTTATTTGGAAGATAAAAAAGCAGGCAACCCATGGATTACCAAATTGCCATTCCCTGTTCAGTGTGTGCGAATGGTGGAAGCGTTTGATCAAATTACCAAAACAAGATTTACAAATAGTTACAGTTATCATCATGGTTATTACGATTATAAAGAACGCGAATTTCGTGGCTTTGGCAGGGTGGACCAAACAGATACCGAACGTTTTGAAGATTTTAAAAAGCACGCTGATGCAGCAGGACAGATACAATTGGCAGACGATGGTTTTTTCGAACCACCCATACTAACCAAAACATGGTTTCATACCGGTGCTTTTTTAGACAAGGAAAAAATATTCAATCATTTTAAGCCTGAATATTATCAGAATACAGATGCACCTGAAAAAAAATTAACGGAACCCGTTTTGCCTGCTGATTGGACAACCGATGAAATGCGCGAGGCTTTGCGTGCCTGCAAAGGAATGACCCTGCATGTTGAAGTATATTCTTTGGATAACAGCCCTATTCAAATCCATCCCTATACAACAACGCATCATACTTGTAACATACAAATGTTGCAACCGAAAGCCAATAATGCACATGCTATTTTTATTGTTCACGAAAGTGAAGCGCTTACCTATGCCTATGAGCGCGACCCGTCAGACCCCCGCATTGCCCATGCAATGAATATTGAAATTGATGAGTATGGAAATGTAATCAGGTCGGCCGCAATCAGCTATGGAAGAAATCCGCTGCATCCTGATTTATCCTTAACCGCAGGCGAGCGCATTGAACAGGGAAAAATAAATATTATTTATACTGAAAATAGTTTCACTGTAACGGCAAATCCTGACACAACATTGGACCCTCTGAAGAAAATAATTGATGATGCCAATGATTATCGCTTACAGGTTTTATTCGAAACAAAAAATTATGAACTGACCGGCTTTGAGCCTGGCGCTGACAATTATTTTTCAATTGAAGAACTCGCAAAAGACTTAGCAGGAACTTCTGAAAGAAGTTATGAAGCACTATCAAACGGATCGCATCAAAAGCGTTTAATAGAACACGTAAAAACTCAATTTCTTAAAAATACAAATGATCTGAGTGATCCATTGCCCTTCGGAATAATGGAATCTTTGTTATTGCCATATCAATCTTACCAACTGGCACTCACCCCAGCATTAGTAACTGATATTTTCGGAACTAAAGTGGATGATGCTTTATTAACGGGCGAAGGTAAATATGTGAAGTTCACCGATGATAATTATTGGATTGCATCAGGGATTCAAACTTTTGATGCAACTAATTTTTACCAGGTAACAGAAGTAACCGATCCATTCGGTCATAGAACCTGGATTACTTACGAGCCACTGTATCGTTTTTATTTAAAGACAACGAGAGATGAATTGGGCAATGAAAGTTCAGTGCTCAATTTTAACTTCCGCACTTTATCACCTTATGTGATGAAGGATATAAATGACAACAGAACCGGTGTGAGAACAGATGAATTGGGAATGGTCATTAGTACTTTCGTTTTAGGAAAAGAAACCGAACAGGTAGGTGATGAAATGTATCTGACTTCCGTTGAATTATCAACAAATGATCACTCAACAAATTTATTGGAATACCATTTATTCAACTATAAAGATTTCGGCAAACCAAACTTTGTAAAAACAAAAGTATCAGATACTTATTATCGTGATCAGTTAACAGGATCCATTGAACAAATCTATGAAAGCTATGCCTATAGCGATGGCAGTGGAAATGTAGTAATGACAAAAGTTCAGGCTGAACCCGGAGATGCTTTGAATGAAGATGAGAATGGCATTGTTACAACAGTTACCATTGTTGCTCCTGATAAACGTTGGGTCGGGAACGGCAGAACTATACTCAACAACAAAGGCAAACCCGTAAAACAATACGAACCATATTTCAGTACAACTTGTGAATACGAGGACTCAAAAAATTTAGTTGAGCGCGGAGTAACTCCTATAATTATTTACGATGCAGCAGGCAGGGTTATAAAAACCATAATGCCCGATGGTACTTTTACATCAGTGGAGTTTGATCCATGGAAACTGAAATCGTACGACCAAAACGATAATGTTGTCGGCAGCGATTGGTTTATCAGCAGAACGCCTAATCCTCCTCCAACTAATCCTACATCTGAACAAACTGCTGCTTTAAAAGCAAAAGAGCATAACAACACTCCAACCATTTCTTATCTCGATTCTCTCGGAAGAAATTTTCTTACGGTTGCCGATAATGTTGGTTTAGAAAAATATAAAACAATTGTTGAAACCGATATTGAAGGCAACCTGCGCAGTGTAACTGATGCCTGCGAAAACATTGTTATGCAATACAAATATGATATGCTCGGCAACCAACTGTATTCATTAAGCATGGATGCAGGCGAACGGTGGGTTGTGAGTGATGCAATAGGAAAACAAATGTACAGTTGGGCTGTAATTGACAATCGCAAGTTTAAATTTGATTACGACACACTGCACCGCCCCATCGGTTTTTTGGTAAGTATAAATAATGGTGCATTTAAAACGTTTGAAAAAATTGAATATGGCGAAGCACTCACCAATGGCAAAGAATTAAACTTGCGTGGAAAGCCTTACCAACATTTTGATACAGCCGGCATTGCAAAAATTGAACGATGCGACTTTAAAGGCAATGCATTAAAATCATCAAGACAACTTCTAAAAAATTATAAGGCTGACGTTAATTGGGATGTCATTAATGTAGTTACTGATTTAGAAACTGAAATTTTTATTTCCGAAACTGATTTTGATGCATTGAACCGCCCCGTTAAAGTAACAACTCCACATACGCTGCATATCATTGCCAATACTATTACTCCCGTTTACAACCAGGCGAACCTGCTTAATGAGGTAAAAGTAAGTGTGCGCGGAGCAGCAGAATCATCTTACGTGAAAGACATTGATTACAATGAAAAAGGACAACGTAAAAAAATACTGTATGGTAACGATGTGCTTACTACTTATGAGTATGATAAAAAAACTTTCCGTCTAAAAAATATTCATACCACCTCGGGCAGTGCTTCAACTGTAATTCAGGACATCTTTTATACTTACGACCCTGTTGGCAACATCACCAACATTACAGACAAATCGCAACCAACAATTTTCCATAGTGGCGAACAGGTGGATGCCATAAACGATTATACTTACGATGCAATTTACCGGCTCATAACTGCAACCGGGCGCGAACATACCGGGCAAAATGGTTTAGACGAAACAGCAGGCAATAGAAAGTTAAGCAACTTTCCGTTTACAAATACTGCCTCGCTCTATGATGTAAATGCCATGCGCAAATACACACAGCGGTTCGCTTACGATAAAGTGGGGAATATACGAAGCCTTGCCCACCGTTTTAAAACCGGAGGTTACACGCGCACTTATGCATACAATAACAACGATGCAGAACATAACACTTACAGTGCTGTTGCATGCGCAACAAAGAACAACCAACTGCTTGCAACCATCATTGGAAGTTTAACGCATACTTACAACCATGATGCACATGGAAGCATAAAAACATTGCCCCACCTGCACCAGATGCAATGGAACCTTAAAGACCAGTTGCAATGGACACAAAAAACCGCAATGGCCAGCGGTGGCGGTGAAACAACTTATTATGTATATGATGGCAGCGGACAAAGAATAAGAAAGATTACAGAGTGGCAAAATACCAACCATAAAAAAGAAGAGCGGATTTACTTAGGTGGTTTTGAAATTTACAGAAGCTATAAATATGGCGGAGTAACCATTGAACTCGAAAGGGAAACACTGCATGTTATGGATGACAAGAAGAGAATTGCTTTGGTTGAAACAAAAACAAAGCACTTTGGAAGCAATGACACTACAACATTAAATACCCCTTTACCCCGCTACCAATTAGACAACCACCTCGGATCTGCAAGTTTGGAATTAGATGCAACAGCACAAATAATAAGCTACGAAGAATACCACCCTTATGGAACAACCTCCTACCAAAGAACCGATAAACTGATTAACCCCATAGCTAAACGTTACCGCTACACCGGCATGGAGCGTGATGAAGAAAGCGGCTTAGCATACCATAGTGCAAGGTATTATATGCCGTGGTTGGGTAGGTGGTTAAGTGTTGATCCGATTGGAATTGGGGATGGTCTGAACATATATCAATACGTACACAATTCGCCAATAGAACTTACAGATTCAAAAGGAACTGAGGGTGAAGCCTCTTCAAGCTTTTCATTGAATGTGAATAATCGAAGTGCTCGATTACTATCAAAAGATGATTATAATGGAATTCCGGTTATGCAAAAAGGGACAACTGAAGATATGAAATCATTAATTATAGTGAATAATCCAAGGGCTTTCTTTAATGGAAGCTATAATTCATCAGTATTGATAAACATAAAACCTTATGAAGATAATATACCGGTTTTAAGGCTTCCGTACAAAAGCGTTATGCCCTCTATTGATTTTGATCCAAAAATAGAAATAAAGTATTCTATTGGTTTGAAGACAAAAGACTCTTCTGATACTGAAGGTTCAAGTGCATACATTCAATTACTCCCATCAGCTAAAGGATACTCTAAAAAAAAAATAGACTTTTCTAAGTGGGATAGCAAGAATACTATTCAAAGTTGGAAAGGTGAAACTGAAGATGAATTTGAATTGGCTGGTGGGCGCGCTGGAGTATATGCTAAATCAAAAGAATTCGGACCCGAAATTACATTATTCAAAGCAGAGTATGCTGCACTTAACGCTCAAGAAGGTAGTCTCTATGGCAACTATTACGTAAGTGCTTTTAAAGAAATGGAAATGAAGGCTGGTCGGGGCGAAGCTTCAGTAGGTTTCAATGACTTGACATTAAAAGCTAAATTGGGAGCTGATGCATATAGGATTCGGGAAAGGCTTGGAGTGCAGACACAAGGCTATAGGTTAAATTTTTATTTAGAAGCTAGACTGGGCTTTGAAATAGGATTTGAGATGGGCAAAAAGGCATCTGTGAGTGCAGGGTTTTTTGGTGTTGGTTTTGAATTTGGTTCAGCAAAGGGGAAACTCAATAAAGACAATACGCCTGAATATTCGAAACCATGGGACGAAGGTCTTTCAGAATCTGCAAAACGGCACAGACTAAATAAATGGGGGGGACGATATTAAATTCAATACGTGATAGAATATTTTGAATTAAAAAATAACAACAAACAATAAACCCACATCATTATGAAACCCATCAGCACTCCATTTGATAATACTGACACAACAGCAGTCACCAACCTGCAAGCCGCTTTGGTTTTTTTGTTGGATAAAAAACAATTTCAAACATTCACCGATCCCGATACGCCCACAGCAGATCAATTGGACAAACTATCAAGCCAATTGAAGGAAGAACAGAAAAATGCTGACTACGGCAAGGCAACTACAGATTTGGTATTTATCTTTCAAATGCAGCAAGGAATAGGTGATTCATTTAATGGCGAGATAGAAGATAATACCGCCAATAAATTAAATGAAATGCTGAAGGGGTTCGGGGCTTTTGATGATTCTGCCGACAAACCATTTTTAGTAAAGGGTACAGTACTCTATGATAATGGCAACCCACTTATCGGAGCCATTGTAAGAGCCTTTGATAAAGATCTTCGCACACAAGAATTGTTAGGCGAGACCACTACTGATAATAAAGGTTATTATGAAATAGCCTACAGCAAAGAGCAGTTTATAAAAGCAGATAAAGACAATGCTGATTTGGTGGTAGCAGTATTTGTGGTAATAGACTCCGAAGAAAAAGTGCTTCAATTTTCCGACATTTTCTTTAATGCAACACTCGTTCAGGAAATCAACCTGACTATCCCCCTTCCGGTAGAAAAACCTATATCAGAATGGGAAATAATGAATGAGCAATTATTGCCCTTGCTTATAGGTCAAAAACAATCACTTAAAGCCTTGGATCTTTTTGAAGATCTTCCTCCCCAGGAATTAGAAACAGCCGATATTGATTTTCTTTCAAAAGATACCGGCATAGATCAAAACCGAATACTGCTGTGGTCATTGGCTTATAAATCTGCTAATGAAAAGGATGGTATAGCGGCTGAGGTATTTTATGGTTGGTTTAGAATGGAGATGCCACGCGAATTAACCCAACTATGGAAGCAACCGGTTAGTGTTTTAAAAGAGGCTTTGAAAAATGCCGTTGCAAAAAATATTATTCCTGCGGTGGACGATGAAAGATTGAATAATATACAGGCACAGTTAGAGCAAATAAATCTTGATAACATTTTGGCTCCTGCTGATCCAGGACTTCCTGCAA
>JBDTRM010000177.1:0-5563 GCA_039931675.1 Bacteroidia bacterium
AAAAATGCTTGTAGAAATTATAACCATAGGTGATGAATTGCTCATAGGGCAGGTAGTTGATACTAACTCTGCATGGATGAGTCAGCAATTGAACTTTGCAGGGTTTAAGGTAAAACAGATCACATCAGTAAGTGATGATGAACAACATATTATCAATGCACTTGATGAAGCTGCCAAGCGTGCTGATGTAATACTTATTACCGGGGGACTCGGACCAACTAAAGATGACATTACGAAAAATACTTTATGCAAATATTTTAATACCTCTTTAGTTTTTAATGAAGAGGCCTTTAAAAACTTAGAACAGCTTTTTAAAATGCGTGGTCGCGAAGTTACGCCCACTAACCGAAAGCAGGCAGAAGTACCTGTTAATTGCGAAGTGTTGCAAAACAAAAACGGTACTGCACCGGGTATGTGGTTTGAGCATGAGGAAAAAGTTTTTGTTTCAATGCCCGGTGTACCTTATGAAATGAAGAGCATGATGAGTGATGCTGTAATTCCACGCCTTAAAGGAAAATTTGAAACACCTTACATCGTACATAAAACAATTCTAACACAGGGCGTAGGCGAATCTTTTTTAAGCGACATTATTTCTGATTGGGAAGACAGTTTACCTTCACACATGAAACTTGCTTACCTACCTTCTGCCGGTATGGTAAGACTGCGTTTAACTGCAATGAGTGCTGATGCCGATTTGGAAAAACAAGTTGAAGAGCAGGTAAAAAATGTGCTTCCTTTAATTGAGAAATATGTTTACGGTTTTGACGATGATACTTTGCAAAGTGTAGTGGCAAAATTGTTACATCAAAAAAAACAAACACTATCACTTGCCGAAAGTTGCACCGGTGGTTACATCTCTCACCTTATTACTTCATTACCAGGAAGCTCTGCTTATTACAAAGGTTCAGTGATTGCTTATGCTTACGAGATCAAAGAGGAATTCTTAAATGTTTCAAAATTTGTTTTGGAAACAAAAGGCGCTGTGAGTGAAGAAGTAGTTTTGCAAATGGCATCTCAGGTAAAAGCAAATTTTAAAACCGATTATGCCATTTCGGTATCAGGCATTGCAGGGCCTGATGGCGGCACACCTGATAAACCTGTTGGTACAGTCTGGATTGCAATAGCTACTCCAGAAAAAACTTTTGCAAAACGTTTTCAATTTGGCACACATCGTATGCGCAACATTGAAGTTACTGCTTACACAGCTTTGAATATGTTGAGAAAAGAGTTGCTGGCTGATAATATTTAGCGTGTTTTATTGGTTTTGAAATATATATAGTTAAAACAGGTAGTGATTTAGAGCACTGTAAGGTTGAATGTTAATAAAACTAATACGATAATGTATAATAGTCAATTGGTGGAGCCGGTAAAAAAAGCGGTTGCAAATTGTAAGCCCTGAAAAATTAAACTCCGAACCCCGAACTATTGTATTCATGACTAAGGAATAAAAGAAATTGAAGTGGCAAAAGTTTTTTTTGGTGGATTTTGTGGTAAACAGATTTGACAACCTCTAAAAATTTATCAAATCAATTGTGACATAATATATTTTGAGAATTGATTTAAGCATGTTGGAAAAACGAACATTTGGATTACGTTTGTTTCGATAATAATATGTTGTCATCTATGCTTATGAAGAATACTACTACATTAACTTTTCTCGCACTCACTGTCATTATTGCTTGTTCTTCAACAACCTCAAATGACACGAATTATTTCGAAGGAAGAATAATGTATAAAAACGCATACGTTATTAAGACCAACAAAGTGGACTCTGCCTATCTTGACAAAATATTCGGCAAAACAGCAGACCTGTATTTTAAAGAAGGGAACTTCCTTGAAAAATATGACGGTGGTTTTATGTTGAAACAGCTTTACAACAAGAAGGAAAACAAAACATATATCAAGAGAAATCAAAGCGACACCTTGTATTGGTTTGACTGCGGAAAAGCTGCACAAAAAATGTTGAAACTTGAAATCAATCCCAAAAAAGAAAAAATACTCGGCATTGATTGTGACGAGCTTGTAACATACTACAACAATAAAACGGTTAGTTTTTATTTTAACTCCGACACCTTAAAAATAAATCCTGAATGGTATAAAGACTTTACACTTTCCAATAAAAATCTGACAACACAAAAAATGAAGGCTGTTTATTTAAAATATAAAATTGAATACCCTGACTTTTACTTTACTGTTACAGCAACATCAATCTCAAAACAAAAAATAGATGACAATATATTTTCGGTTCCTAAAGACAAAATTTTAATAGAGGATAATTAAACAATATAACACCATATTGCCATCTTAAAAAAACCTCTTGAAAATAGTTGATTTCACAACAATGGAATTGAGAACTTCTAAAAAGTTGTCAATTCTTTCCCTGCCAAGTGATATTAATACCCTTTTGTTAGCCAACCAAACCCAATTGTTTAAAAGTATTTTCCCGCTACTCCAATAATGTTCTTCCCTCTGAACATCAACATAAACAAGCCTTTACTATTATTTTTAAATCTTTAGCCAATAAAAAAATGATGTTAACCTATAAATTTAACAAAGTTTTCCTTGCAGTTATCAAAATTGTATTTACATTTGACGTGTCGAAAATAATCATTCGCCAAAAATAATTACTTATTCGCCCACTCAGCAAATATAATAATCAAATGAAATCAAACAAAAAATTGCAAGGCTCATCAGATCTTAAAAGATGGATGGAACGTTGGACTGACCTAAAAAGGTTTAACAAAAAAGTATTCTACCAGGGACACCTTTCATATATGTTAACTGCAAATCAGTTAATACCAAAGCAAACGAAGGATGAATTCAAAGGAAGATTAAATCTCGAAGGCGGAAGGCGACAAATGCTGCTGGAGTTAAGATATAATTCGGGTAAAACATTTTTGCTCAATTAGCAAGAGATAAATTTTCAAGCACTGTTTTGTTCTATAACAACAATGTTTTTTGGGGAGGCATTTGACTTGTTTCCTTTAGAAGTTTAAAATAAGTTTTTCACTCCGATAGCTTTAACGAAACTTAATTTTTTATAAATTTTTAACGGTCAATTTTAACAGGCAGAAATTCAATTTTCTGCCTGTTAAAAATCCGCTTACCATAAATTAATACTATGGCAAAATCGCACCTGGTGCAAATGATAAGGCGAACCTTTCAAGTTGCAAAACAAGCTTCACTCCATTCATCTTATGATAAATCTGAGATTATACAGCAGGCATACCAGTCGGGCATTAATCGCAGAAAATTCCTGGGCAACACTATTAAAGGTGCTGCCCTGCTTGCATTCGGATCTTCGCTTTTAGAAAGCTGCGCAAAAGATGATCTTAATGATAACAAACTCATTATACCCAACTCTTCAAACGGGCCAAAAATTGCAATTATAGGCGCTGGCATAGCCGGTTTAAATTGTGCATATCAATTAAAAAAGGCCGGTTATATGGCCAATATTTATGAAGCCAGCAGCAGGCATGGTGGTCGTATGTTTACAGGCCATAGCATAATTGCGCCAGGCATATCAACTGATTTAGGCGGAGAATTTGTGGATAGCAATCACAAGCATTTACTTGATCTGGTTGCAGAGTTTGGGATTAACCTGATTGACAGAACTGACTCTTTAAGCAATGGTCTTGAGAAGGAAGTTTATTTTTTTAATAACACCTTCTATACCGAGGCTGATGTAATAGCGGCTCTTGCACCTGTTGCACTTACCATTCAGGCCGACATTGACTCATTGCCCGATACCATTACTGCCGATGAGCCTGGCAGTGCTATGCATCTTGATAATATTTCACTTGAGCAATATATATCGGGACTTAATTGTGCAGCGTGGTTGAAAGAATTGCTTACAGTGGCTTATGTTACAGAGTACGGGCGCGAAGCAGGCGATCAGTCGTGCATTAATATGTTATTTCTTTTATCTGTTGATACTTCCAACGGTTTCGAAATGTATGGAAGCAGTAATGAGCGGTATAAAATTGCCGGTGGTTCGCAAAGCGTTCCCAATAAGCTTGCACAAGTTCTTAATCCTCATGTTCATTATGAAAATAGCCTGGTGCAGGTGAGCAGGAAGAATAGCGGAAAATATAATCTGAGTTTCGCGAAACAGGGCAGTGCTACTTTAGATGTTGTTGCCGATATTGTTGTGTTTGCATTACCTTTTACTACGCTAAGGGATGTCACCTTTACATTTCCACTTCCATCATGGAAACGCCATGCCATTAATCATCTTGGCTATGGCACCAATGCAAAACTCATAACAGGTTACAATACCCGCCATTGGCAAACTTTGGGTAAGGCAGGCGAAGCTTTTACTGACCAAGCTTTCCAGATTGGATGGGACAGCAGCGAATTGCAAAATACGAAGGCCGGGGCTTACTCTTTTTTTATGGGAGGTAAAGCAGGTTTAGACCTTGGAAATGGAACAGAACAGTTTCAATATGATCAACTCAAAGGCGGACTTGAAAAAGTATTTCCCGGAATAGGTGCGCATCATAATGGAAATATAAAACGAGCTCATTGGCCTTCTAATCCATTCAGTAAAGCGGCCTATGCCTGTTACACTCCCGGGCAATGGACCACCATAGCAGGAAACGAAAGAAAAACAGTGGACTCACTTTATTTTTGTGGCGAACATTGCAGCATAAATTTCCAGGGTTTTATGAATGGCGGTGCCGAAACCGGCTACAAAACAGCTCAAAAGATTATTGCTTCGTTATAAAGGTTCTCAGGCATTGCCGGACAAATTAGTAATCTGTTTTTCGAATCGCGAAACAAATTGATAATCTGTTTAACCCTCCAAAACTATTATTTGCTCCTTTAAACATAATTTTTACTTTTGCCCTCCCAAAATTAAAAATTAAAAACAGAGATAACGATGTTAACATCAGAAGCAAAGAAAGAAATCTTCAAAAATTATGGTGGCAGTGAAACCAATACAGGAAGTGCCGAAAGCCAGATAGCAATGTTCACCAAGCGTATAAATGACCTTACTGAACATTTGAAAAAACAACCCAAAGACTTTTCTACTCAGCGTTCGCTGATTAAATTAGTTGGTCAGCGCAGAAATCACCTCGATTTTTTAATAAAAAATGATATTGAAAAATATCGTGCTATTATCAAACAATTAGGCATAAGAAAGTAATACCTACTTATAACAAAGGCAATTTTCGGATTGCCTTTTTTGTTTTTGGGGAAGTGCCTGCTAAAGCGCAAAGACTTAAAGAAGTTCAGTTAAAGCTTCCCGCTTTGCGCCTTTGCGGCAATAAATAAAGAGAACTCTAATAATTATAAATAACGATTGGAATAAAGAGGAAACCAATCATTCACATTAAATTAAATACACAAAAATGTCACAGACACCAGTTAAACACACTTTTCAATTACCCGATGGAAGAGAAATTTCTATCGAAACAGGCAAACTTGCCAAACAAGCTGACGGCAGCGTAGTAGTTCGCATGGGAGATTGCATGTTGCTCGCCACAGTTTGCGCAAACATTGACGCAAAAGAAGGCGTTGATTTTTTACCATTAAGCGTTGATTACCAGGAAAAATATGC
>JBDTRM010000178.1:0-22494 GCA_039931675.1 Bacteroidia bacterium
ATTACTGCTGTGATTCCTTATTTCGGTTTTGCGCGCAGCGACCGTAAAGACAAGCCGAGAGTTTCAATTGCATCTAAGTTAGTTGCCAATTTGCTGACTGCAGCCGGTGTAACCCGCATCATGACAATGGATTTACACGCACCGCAAATACAGGGTTTCTTTGATGTGCCCGTGGATCACTTAGACCCGTCAACTATTTTTGTTCCTTATATTCAGTCATTGGAGTTGCCAAATATTGTTATAGCAGCGCCTGATATGGGTGGTGTGCATCGCGCCCGCACCTATGCAAAATATTTTAATGCAGAAATGGCTATCTGCGATAAGCATCGCAAGCGCGCCAATGAAATTGAAAGCATGCAGGTAATAGGTAATGTGGAAGGCAAAGATGTAATACTTGTAGATGATATTATAGATACAGCAGGCACCATGACTAAGGCTGCCGAAATACTTACGGAACGCGGAGCAACAAGTGTACGTGCATTTTGCACACATCCTGTTTTATCAGGACAGGCTTATGAACGTATTGAGAATTCAGTGTTGAAAGAAATAGTGGTTTGCGACAGCATCCCCATGAAAAGAGAATCAGAAAAAATAAAAGTATTACAGATAGGGGAACTGTTTGCACGCGCTATTAAGAAAGTTTATAGCTATGAATCTATAAGTCCGCTGTTCGTGAATTGAAGGTAGAAGTTGGAATGATGGAATGATAGAATAATGGAAATTGTTCCAATTTAAAATTATCACCAAATTATCAAATCACCAAATCATCAAATCAAATTTTAATTCAAATATTTAATTCAAACATCAAACAAAAAAAATGAAATCAATTGAAATTTCAGGTACCAAAAGGGTAAATTTATCTAAGCAGGCGCTTAGAGAATTGAGAGCATCAGGACATGTGCCATGCGTATTATACGGTGGCAAGGAGCAAGTACATTTTCAAGCTTCTGCACCAAGTTTTAAAGGGCTGGTGTACACACCTGAAGTGCATACGGTTAGCTTGTCTATTGAAGGACAGCAATTCGATGCCAAATTACAGGAGATACAGTTTCATCCTGTATCAGAAAAAATTCTACATGCAGATTTTCTGCAGATATTTCCTGACCGCGCAGTTACCATGGGAATTCCTGTAAAATTAAAGGGAACATCAGAAGGTCAGAAACAAGGTGGAAGATTAATTCAGAAGTTGAAGAAACTACAGGTAAATGCATTGCCTGGTAAATTGCCTGATTTTATTGAAATCAATATCGAGCAAATGAAAATTGGCGATACCGTTAAAGTGGGTGATTTAGATTATAAAGACCTTACTATTTTAGATGCACCAAATAACATGGTAGTTGGTATTCGTGTAACACGTAATGTGGTGGCCGAAACTCCTGCACCGGGGGCAGCAGCACCTGCGGCAGCGGCAGCAGCAGCACCAACGGCAGCAGCGGCAGCACCTGCTAAAGCAGCTAAAGAAAAACCTTCAAAAGGGAAATAAGGAATAGGGTATTTGGTAATTTGGTAACTGGGGTAATTAAGGTAAATCGTACTTCCCAAATCGTAAATCGTAAATCAAAAAATGAAATACTTAATTGCGGGTTTAGGTAACGTTGGTGCCGATTACGAAAACACCCGCCACAACATAGGTTTTCAAATAGCAGACACCTTCGCGCGAAGCGAAGGTGTTTTTTTTTCGAGTGACCGTTTGGCTTTTCGAACCGTAGTAAAAATTAAAGGCAGAACTTTAATCATAATAAAACCAACCACTTTTATGAACCTCAGCGGCAAGGCAGTTAACTATTGGATGCAAGCCGAAAAAATCAGCATTGAAAATTTATTAGTGCTTACCGATGATATTGCATTGCCATTCGGCACCATTCGCTTGCGCGGAAAAGGAAGTGATGGCGGTCACAATGGCTTGAATGATATACAGGAAACTTTAAACACTATTGAATATGCACGCCTTCGTTTTGGTGTTGGAAATGATTTTGCAAAAGGCCGGCAAGTAGAATATGTACTCGGTAAATGGAGCGATGAACAAAATAAAACCTTGAATGAGCGAATTGGTTTTGCTGTGGATGCTGTAAAAAGTTTTGTGTCTATTGGGCTTTCAAGAACTATGACGGAGTTTAATAAGAAGTGAGGTGGGGATGGTTTATTCCCTGCTTTTCGCAAATCAAATAGTTTTAAAATGAAGTATGGAATTGAACGATAACAGCTTGTTTACCATTTTTTGTTATTAGTTACTTGCCTGTATAATAGAAAGAATTCAACTTTTTAATTCTCTCAAGAGTCTCATCAATTAGAGATAGATTTTCTATGGCAATATAGCCAGTCCCGCCCTCACTTTTAATACTTACTACATTTACATTTAGGTCGCGTAATTTTATCCATTCTACTTGAGATTTAATTATACTTTCTTTATATCTTTTATTGAAGTCAATTTCTTTCTTTAAAAATTCAATCCACTCTTTTGACTTGACACTCGTATCATTTTTCGATTGTTCAAGTTTTAGTTTTTCCTTGTCTTCTCTTTGCTCTGCCTCAATCGCTTTAATAATCTTATTGTAAACAACATTGAGTAAGCTATCTGCAAAATCAAATTTAATTCCGGAACACATATTAATGTCTAAAGTAGTGCCATTTGTATCGCATGGAAATTTGTGTGAATGAAAAAGCTTAACTGGGTCATCTTGACCAAGAGCAGATGAAACTGAAAAGTAAAAGAATAAGAAGGTTATTAAAAGTATTCTCATTAGAATTCTATGGAGTTTTTAAAAGAAGGGATTATTCAAGTCCCATTTTTTTTGCAAGCGCTGCACAATATCCTTCTTCCCAATGTCCTCTGAATACTTCACCATTCTTAAAGACATAAATTCCGTCACCATGTTGTTCACCATTTTTCCATGGTCCTTGATAATAACTGCCATCTGCCCATATATATTTTCCGATACCATTTTGCTTGTCTTCTTTCCACTCTCCAACATATTTACTGCCAGGATATTTTCCTGCCTTTCCCCAAAACTTTGTTCCGAAACCATCCATCTGTCCGTCCTTCCACTCGCCATCATAGTATCTGTTTGGAAATTTTGATTTGTCTCCCCAGGTACAAATTCCCTTTCCATTTGGTTTTCCGTCTTTCCAGTCGCCAATATATTTAGAATCTTCGCTTTTGTCGTAGTAAGTTCCTTTCCCATAATATTGGTTGTCCTTAAAATCACCAGAGTATGAGTCTTCAGCAAACTCTGAGGTTAGGCCAAAAATTTGTTCACCTTGCCCGTTAAGTTTGCCATTAGCCCAATTACCTTTTTGTAATCCTCCATCTGTACAAACTTTTGTTCCTTTTCCGTTTTGACAATCGCCCTCAACACATGTCCAACTATTTTCTGAGTTGCATGAAGTCATAAAAAGCAAAAGCATTATTAAAAGTCTTGTCATAATTTTCATTGGTCTTTTAGGGTTGAAAAAAGATAATCTCAATCCTTTAATGTATTTGTTTACCGATTAAATCCCTGCTTTTAAAAATTTCCATTTCTCTTTTTGTAAGCTGTAGCCAAGTTGTTTGGCCGAAGTTCGGCCGTTTCATTCAGCAATTAGTTTCCCTTTTATTGTAAATTTTTTTCCGTAAACATTGCTCATTTTATCTTGAAGTATGTCGCAATCTAATAAGTTTATATCCGTTGACCTCCGTCCACTGCACACATTTATCAATAGGTCAATGTCTTTGTCTGAAAGCAAGTCAAACAATTCTTTAGGGAATTTAATACCTTGAAGCCTTGCTGTTCTCTTATCTTTAAGTTCAATAGAGTAAGAACGTAAAAATAATCCGTCTATATCTATCTTGTCATGATACTTTTTAGGAATATTGTCTTTGGGATTTCCGGTAAAATAAGCCATAATAATTATTGTTTCTTTATCATTAGAAAGTTTCTCTTCTGCTTTTTTGTTTAGAGTTACCTCAATTTCAAATGAAGGTACCTCAACAGAGTCTCCAACAACTTTTAAATAATTTTGTCCATCTGGAAAAGAACAACCAGAAATAATTACGGTCACTAAAATTGCTAAGTAGTATTTCATATAGTTTCTTCAATCAGCATTACACAATAATTAGAATTCCGAACGCTCAAGTTAGCACTGTCGCAAAAGCATATCCAATAACACGTTATTATCAAAACTTTTCCAATTAATAAGCTTCAATATCCTCCACAATAATACCATTATTCAGAACTGAATAAAACATCTTCAACTTTTATCATTCCCCTCGCACCTATTTATTCCCTACTTTTCGCAAACCAAATATTTTTTAAAAAAGACTTGATTTTATTTTGCGGCATCAGGTTATTAATTGCTTGAAAATTAGTTTGTAATGCCAAATTAATTATGAATAAAATACTTCTCTTAATGTGTGTAGCTTTTTTGTCATTAAGCAATTGCAAATCTTCACGCATAAATAAAATGGAATTTTCAAGTTTAGCTGTGGAAGAGTATGCAGTAATTAATTCTTTAATAGATTCTATTCATAAAGAATTACCAGAGTATAACATAAAGCTTTATGACTCAACTTTAACACCTGCAAAAGCGTTATTGCAATCCGATAGTCAAATAGATAGTACTTATGGACGCGAAATAGTTGAACAAGCATTTTATAATTACTTTGACCTTTCGAATAAAACCTATTACGTAAAGACTGATATATTATTAGCCACAAGAAAGAATTATACCTGTGAAAGAAAAAAAGAAAGTGAATTTTACAAATCAAATTGTTTCAGATTGAAATTCTCAAGAGTAGGTTTTGATGCAAAGAAAAATTTTGCATGTGTTTATGTTGTGACTTATTTTTCAAAACTTACCGGTTATGGTGAGATTTATTTTTTAAGCAAACAAAATGATAAATGGGTAATTGTTAAAAAACAAGATGTTTTTAATTCTTAGTAAGTTTATACAGTTTAATTTTCAGTCCATGTGCGTGTCTTTCTTCACTTTTCATGAAAACACTCAAACCTTTAACGTAAGACTGTTGAATTGCTGAAAATATTGATAGATTTATTGGGGGAGATGTGAAGATTTCGATTATGCTTGATAGGATAATAACGTGTTATATTATATTCAGCCAATTCATAGTAGTAAGACACGAACTTTAGGAATTCTAATTCACAAAACAAATGACATACAGGATTTTATTAATTGCAGTAATTTTATTAACCAAAGTTTCTTGTGGACAAACTTTCAAGGGCAGAACAACTTTGGGAGTTGATTACGCAAAAAATGAATTGCAAAATGCGATTACCAACACAACAGAAAACCAAATTCTTGTTGACACTATAATTAAGGACAAAGAAACTGCAATCACTATTTCAGAAGCTGTTCTTTTTAAAATTTACGGCAAAGACAATATCACTAAACAAAGACCTTATGAAGTTTATTCCATTAATGGATACTGGGTGCTTGGTGGAACATTGCCTGAAGAAATACTTGGCGGGACTTTTTTGATTATCCTGAATGCGAAAAACGGACAAGTAATAAAACTGACTCACGGAAAATGAAACTACTTGTCACAACCCTCACCGAAGCAAACCTTCAGCACTGCCTTTTCACAAAACCCTTAAACCTTTAACTTAACCCTGTTGCACTGGTGAAAATATTGATAGATTTGTTTACTAATAAAAAAAAATGACAACAAGGTTTTTCATAATCTTTCTTTTTGTTTGGAACGTTGCTAATTCGCAGAAACTTATTCCTGAAGCTGAAAAAATAAAAAGCGCATTTGAAAAATTTTCTACCGACACTAATTCAAAAAGTCTGCAATACAATTATGTTACTGAATTTCCTTCAGACAGCAAAACATTTTTAAGAGTTTTTCAGACGGAGAAGTTTGATCAGTTGTATTTGGAATCATACAAATATTTAAAGGCACTTGAAAAATGCTCAAGAAATTTTCCGAAAGAAGTTATAAGCAAGTACATTGATATTGGAAAAAATTTAGTTTGGGACGCTGATGCTGTTGGAGGATTACAACATTTAAGCGTTGAGTTGGCTATTAAGCAGGTTAAATTTTTTGTGGACAAATACAAGACACTTGACATTAAAGAACAACAAAGTTTAATTAACTTTTATGCGGATGTGGAAAATCATAATGCTTATCAGGAATATCAAGTCTTGATAAATAAATTAAACAAGATTGGAGAAACTGACATCGCTAAGAAACTTGAAACAGCCAGAACAATTAGAAAGAAACGACAAGACCATTGAACGCATCTCAATCAAATCTTCTCTCTTACCTTTTCAAACAACCCTCAACACCTTAACCCAACCCTGTTGCATTGATAAAAGTATTGATAGATTTGTTGGAAGGATTAATTGATAGCGGTAATGCGAAAAAACATAAACAGACTTACAACCTTGCTTTTGGCATTTGGCTTATTATGTTGCATAGATAAAGCTACAAGCACTAATTCTGCTTCATGCGGCATGTTGATTAATTCTTACAGTCAATACCAAACTGATAGTTTTGAAATTATCAATGTTGATTCAATTCTGATTAATAACAAAATCCCATTTCAAACTACAACAAAAAATTTAATAAGCAACTTAGGCAATGCAGACAGCATAATAACAAAAACATTCGAGTGTGGTGGTTATTTTGATGCTGAAAATGTTTCCATTTATTATTACGGCACATCAACTTTTGAAACATACAGAGACACTGCTGTCTTGCAAAAAATTAATTTCAGAGAGGGCCGATATAATTTGAAGACAAATAAAATAACGCTTAGCAATCTTATTACCATCCAAAAATTAAAACAACTTTTTCCCATGTCAACAAATAAATCTTACGATTGGATTGATGCCGTAGATAAAAAAACATATACAATAATTAGAATTAAACCAAACCAGAACTATGATGACGAATGGGTTTTGAAATTTTACAATAATAAACTTGTCGAAATAGAGTACTGGATACCTTGCTGATAAAAGAACGTTACATTTGTTTGGGAGCACTTACGACTTCTGATCTTTTTAAACCAGATTGCTTTTTGTATAAATTTTCTTTTTATAAGTTTACAGTGCCATTAAGAACAACAACTATTCAAATAAAAACTGAAAATATTTAGTCTGATGTATCTTTGATGAACCCTTAAAACCCTTAAGCACCCATTAACACCAAAAGGTACTCTCTTGCCGTATATTTGAAAAAAATAATTTTCAAATAACCGCAACTCATGAAAAAGATTTTACAACTGATTGTAATGCTTACGCTACTGTTTGCAAATTCATACGGACAAACAATTGTTCTCTCCGAAAATTTTACAGCTTACGATGGCACAGCAGGAACCATTCCCGCAAATTGGTCATTAAGCTATACAGGATCAGGAAGTTTTTATACATCAACCACCAGCTCCGGGCCAAGTGGTCCTAACTCTTATAAGTTTGGGATTGATAGTACAACCGTAATTACCCCACAATTTACAGGTGCAGATAGTTTGCATTTTTGGTTAAGAGGCAATTTAGTGGATAGCGCAAGTTTCTTTACTGTTTATTACAGTACCGATACGGTTAACTTTAATGTGTTGGATACTATTTATCCTCCAAACAATCAAAGCGTATTTTATCATTATAGTTTGCCAGCAGGCGCTAAACAGGTTAAGTTCATGTATCATAAATCAGCAGGTAATATTGCCTTCGATGATTTTTCTGTTACGGCTAACAACAATGTTGGTATAAAAAACATCAGCAAAAACGGGCAGCCATTTTCGGTTTATCCAAGTCCTTCAAACGGGCCGGTGCAAATCAGTTTTGATGAGCCTGTAAATAAAATTAAGATTTCAGTTTATAACATGATAGGTGGTGAGGTAAAAAATATTCCTGTTGAAAAAATTAATGATCAGAAATTCAATCTTAATTTTAGGAATCAGCAACCCGGGTTTTATTTCATCCGCATACAAACAGATAAATTTAATTATACCACTCGCATTACCATAACGGTTGCGTTACCACAAAAAAGAATTAATGTTGATGCATAAATGATGAATCATAAAATTAATTTATTATTGTGTTTGAATTCACAATCATTAAACATCATCAAATGAAAAAAATAATTACTCTCATCATAAGCATAGCATTTTTTACATCAGCGCTATCTCAAAACCTTCCACATGTATTAACTCCTGCCGAAAGCCAGTTGATACCGCAATACAATGCTTTGCGCAATGGTTATAATTCAATTAATGCCGGCATTGTAACTCCGCCAACATCGCCTGTGCGCACAATAGGCGAGTGGGAAGAACTCCAAGGCTTCACTATAACCTGGACCAGCTACACAACCATGCTGCGCGAAATTGTTCGCAATGCGAAACTGGAAACCCGTGTTTACATTATTGTAGCGAGCACCACAGAAAGAAACAATGCAATTAATTTTTTAGCGGCAGGCAGTGTGGATACTGTGAATGTGTCATTTGTTATTACCCCATACAATTCAGTTTGGAGCCGCGATTACGGTATGTGGAGTGTTTATACGAATGATGTGGACTCTTTGCTTTCTGTTGATTGGATTTATAATCGCCCGCGGCCAAAGGACGATACCGCACACTATGCTTTAGCTAACCTGCTTGGTACACCATTGTACAAAACAACCACTTGGCCATGGGACCTGGTGAATACAGGAGGAAATTTTATGACTGATGGTTTCGGAACTGCATTTGCTTCAAAACTTATTTTGGATGATAACCTGCCCGCTGCCGGATTTAATGTGAATCATACCGCAGCCGAAATTGATACTATTATGTTTCATTTTATGGGGATAAATCGTTATATCAAAATGGAAAAGCTACCTTATGATCAGATACATCACATTGATATGCATATCAAATTGCTTGATGAGCAAACTTTGCTGGTTGGCCAATATCCGGCAGGCACAGCAGACGGCCCGCAAATTGAAGCTAACCTCCAGTATGTTCTCAATAATTTTAGCTCTGTTTACGGAACACCCTATAAAGTGATACGAATTCCAATGCCGCCAGATAACGGAGCATATCCACCGACTTCGGGAGCAGATTATTATACTTATACTAACTCCTCTTTTATCAATAAAACGATCATTGTTCCTACTTACAATATTCCTCAAGATACCATTGCACTAAATATTTATCGCAATGCTTTGCCGGGTTATAAAGTAGTTGGAATAAATTCAACTTCAAGCATTGGCGCATTGGGCGCATTGCATTGTATTACCAAAGAAATTGGCACTTCAGATCCGTTACTGATTTCTCACCAATCATTAGAAGACACTTATGATGCAGTAAATCCTTACACTGTAAATGCTTTGATGAAACACCGCAGCGGCATTGCAACGCCAATGATGTATTATACAACTGATACTACACAGCCATACATAGCTGTTGCAATGACTGCATCAGCACAGCCGGATTGGTTTACAGCGCAAATACCTGCACAACCTGTTGGAACGGAAATATTTTATTATGTACAGGCAACTGCAAATTCAGGCAAGCAACAAGTGCGACCAATTGCTGCACCTATTGGCTACTGGCACTTTCATGTATTGCCACCGGTTGGCATAAATGAAATTGCAAGCACTAAATTTGAAATGCAACCTGCATTTCCAAATCCTTCAAAAGGCATTACCTGTATTCCTGCTTCGTTTAGTAAATCAACACACATTACTGTAACATTAGAAGATGTAACAGGAAAAATAATTGATAAGATTTTTGAAGGACAATCAAAGCAAGGCGAACAGAAATTTTTTATTAATACTGATAACATAGCTGCCGGAATTTATGTAATACGAATGCATGGTGCAGATGCATCGGCAGTTCAAAAGCTTGTGGTGCGATAATTTTCAAAATAGTTAAGTGGCAGATATAAAAATAGAATGTCCAGCTTGCGGGTGGCAACCTGATGGAGGCTCATATTGGGTCTGTTCAGTGTGTGGTTGCAAATGGAACACTTTTGAAACTGCTGCGCGTTGTCCCGAATGTAGTTTTCAATATACTTACACTTCATGCATACGTCATCGCGGAGGTTGCAGTAAATCACCTTTACATCTATTGTGGTATAAAAATTTGGATGAAATTGTTGAAGAATTAAAGGAGCATATTTGTGAACCTGTGCTACGATAAAAAATTAATTTGACAGGAATTTTTTGTTGCGTGTTTTTTAATCACTTCAGATTTTTCAAACTCTCCCCGGCAATTTTATTTATTGCCATCACTAATTGATCAAGGTCTTTTAAACGTGTATAAACATTTGGAGTTATGCGAACACCGTTAAGATATTCCCAGCCAATCGGAGAGGTATGAATTTTATAATCATTAAAAAGTTTGCTCTCGAGTTCGCCTGCTTTCAAGCCTTTTATTTCAATGTGAGCAATAGCACATGAATATTCTTTTTTAAGTGAGGTATTCAGTTTAACACCCGGAGTGTCTTTCACTTTTTCGCACCAATAATTTTTCAAATAACGCAATCGTTCTTCTTTTCTTGCTGTACCAATCATCAAATGAAAATCAATAGCGCTGTTAATGGCTTGTTCAGTTGCAAAATTGCGTGTGCCTAATACTTCAAACTTCCTGATGTTGTCACTGTCGGGTTTATCATTAGGAAATAACGGCCACAGGTTTTTAATTTTTTCTTTTTTCACAAAAAGAAAACCATTGCCGAAAGGCGCTCCTAACCATTTATGCAAACTTGTTCCGGCATAATCGCAATCAATATCACTTAATTTAAAATCAAAATGTGCAAACGAATGTGCTGCATCAAGTACTACTTCTATACCGCGTTGATGTGCTTCAGCGGCAATGCGTTTGGCAGGTATAATTTGTCCGCACCAGTTAATGATGTGGGTGATGTGAACCACTTTTGTTTTAGGAGTAAATGCGTTAACATATTTTTTGACTAATTCGTTTTCGCTTTCTATTGGCAACTGCAAATCAATCCAGACTAATTTAATTCCATCACGTTTTTCGCGTTGCTGCCAGGCATGAATCATATTTGGATAATCCATTTTTGTAAGCACCACTTCATCACCTGCTTTTAAATTCAAACCGAAAACAACTGTACCTAAAGCTTCTGTAGTATTACGATTGATGGCAAGTTCTTCCTTATCGCAACCGGCAAGTGCTGCAAGCCTTTCCCGTAAAGGCTCTCTCCCCTTATCAATAATCCGCCACATGTAATAGGAAGGACCGAGGTTACATTGCTCATACAGTTTTTCAAACGCCTGCTGTACCGGTAAAGGTTGAGGTGACACACCACCATTGTTTAAATTGATCAGGTTAACGTCAACAGTATAGGCGTTGCTTATGCTTTCCCAAAGGGCTTCATCAGTAGCAATTTGTGCCGGAGTAAATTTTTCAGTCCGTTTAAAATGGCCTATCAGATCAGCCGAAACAATAGCCGGGGCAATACTTGCAACAGCAGTTGCTTTTGAAATAGTAGTTATAAAGTTTCTGCGTGTACTCATGATAGTATCTTATTAAACCGGTTGCAAGATAATTTTTATCTCTTACAAAACTAACTGAAAATTGAGCAAATAAAATTCTGAAAGAATTTTAATCCGCTTTATCATTGTTAAAAATCAAAACGAACTGTTGTAATAATCAAAGCTTAAATTTTTGATTAATTAAACCTGATTACAAAAATTTTGTCTAATGACGATCAATTTTTACAGAATTAATTTCTTCGGGGTTGAAACAAATAAGCATAAAAAGAGCACTTAAAAGTAAAAATGTTCTTAGTTATGGTTTGATATACTAAAAATTCTACATTTGGAAGTTATTTTAAATGCCGTTACTTATTAAAAAATTCACATGAAAAACAATATTACAAAACTCGTCTTAGGATTGATATTATTTATGGCTTACCACACCAGCATGGCTTCGCACATCATGGGTGGTAACCTTCGCTACACTTATGTTGGCTTGCAGGCCAATGGCACTTATCGCTATACAGTTACGCTGAATCTTTATCGTTTTTGCGGAACGGCTGTACCCAACCCTTCACCCCTGCCCAATAATATGAACCTGGGAGTTTTTAACGAAGATCCTTCCAATCCGAATGCTGACAAATTGTGTCAACTTGGAGCATTAGCACCTCTAATTTCACAGCAATTTATTCAACCGCCAAATGCCAATGATAGCTGTTCTTTTACACCTAATGCCTGCGTTGAAGAAGGCATTTACCAGATCAACATAGACCTCCCAGCCTCTGTTAATGGCTACCATCTGATTATGGATCGGTGCTGCCGCAACGGAAATATCCAGAATGTTGCTAGTCCAAGCACTGAAGGCGAAGCATGGTATGCCTTTATACCTGCTACATCCATTGTAAATAATTCCCCAACATTTGCCGTTCCCCCCGTACCCTTTATTTGTGCTAATGACACTGTTAGTGTATTAAATGCTGCTTTCGATCCTGACGGAGATTCATTGGGATATTCTTTTGTTACGCCTTTTGGAGGAACTTCTTCAAGTGGAATGTCAAACCCGTCTTGGACGAATGGCGATCCATATACATGGCCCATTCCAACCATAGGCTATCAGGCAGGGTACAGTTTTGCGCAACCATTTGGAGCAGGGGGTAGTGCAACTATTGATTCGACTACGGGTTTGACATCCTATTTTGTGCCCAGCCAAGGTTATTATGTAGTAGCTGTTGAAATAAGGGAATATCGTAATGGTATTTTAGTTGGTATTTCGCGACTTGATTTCCAGTTAATAGTAATTACTTGCCCTGTGAATCCCGCACCGGTTGCTTCGGCAGGCTCTACCTCAACTATATTCAGCGTTCAGGAAGGTCAAAATATTTGTTTCAACATTGCATACAATGATCCAAATGGTGATAGTCTTTCAATGTCGCATACAGGAATAATATTCAGTGCACCAACAAACCCTGTAGCAACCTTAACAGACACTATCGGGGATAGTACTATTACTGCCCAATTCTGCTGGCCAACATCGTGCTCACAAGGGCAGTCAACGCCTTACCAGTTTACAGTAACCTGCGCTGATAATGGATGCCCTGCCAAAACAATAAGCCAGGTTTATACCATTTTTGTAATTCCATTTATTGGGGTTAACCATATCAATGGTCCCGATACATTATGTTCAAATCAACTCACCGGGTTAACCTTTACAGCCCCGGGCACAGCAGGTTCAACTTATAACTGGACAGTAAATAACGGCACCCAGGTTTCGGGAGGCACTACCGGAACTATTACTGTAAATCTTGGTGCAACAGGCCCCTACTCAGTTAGTGTTACCGAAGTAAATGCAATAGGATGTGCCGGCAATACCGTAACTAAAAATATTATCGTGAAAGCGCAGCCTACAGCAAATGCCGGTGCTGACCATTCGTTTTGTTCAGGGGCATCGGCTGTGTTAGGTGCAGCCTCAACAGCGGGCTATGCTTACACATGGGCACCGGCTACCGGTTTATCAAGCAGTACAACTTCTAATCCCACAGTAACTTTAACTAATGCCGGTACCACGCCTACTACTACAACTTATATTGTTACAACTGATTTTAATGGTTGTAATAATAAAGATACGGTTATAGTAACCGTTAACCCATTGCCTATTTCAAATGCAGGCAATAATCAGTTCCTGTGTTCGGGCAATTCAGTAAATATAGGAACACTAAATACAACAGGCTATACTTATTCATGGTCGCCATCATCGGGGTTAAGCAGCAGCAGTATTTCAAATCCGGCAGTTACATGGACCAATACTTCTGGTCAGCCTGATACTTTAAGTTATACCGTTACCACAACTAACAGTTATGGTTGTACTTCTACCGATAATGTGCTGATAATTGTGAATGTACTCCCTAATGTTGTAGCGATTTCAAATCCTGTTTCGGTATGTCCCGGCAGCCCTGCAACACTTACTGCAAGTGGAGCTAACACATATTCCTGGGCATTATTGTCAAATCCGGGTACGCCTATTGGTACTACTAATCCATTAGTTGTAAATCCAACGGTAACTACCAGTTATATTCTTACAGGCACGAGTTCGCTCGGTTGCGTTAATAAAGATACTATAGCAGTTACCATATTGGCAGCACCTGTAGTTACTGCTACTCAGAATACAGATAGTATTTGTCCGCTTGATACGGTTATCCTTACGGGAAACGGTGCTATTAGTTACAGTTGGGCAACACAACCTTCTCCAACTGTTGTGATTGGTACTACAACAAATCTTACAGTAACACCTGGAACAACAACTAATTATATAGTAACAGGAACCGCTGCAAATGGCTGTACAAATAAGGATACTATTACAGTGCATGTAAATCCTGCACCGATAGCCAATGCAGGAAATGATCAGTCATTATGTTCTGCGAGCACACTTAATTTAGGAACAGTTTCAACTACCGGTTACACTTATTCATGGTCACCGGGCACGGGGTTAAGCGGTTCTACAATTTCTAACCCGACAGTCACATTAACAAATGGTACCAGTACACCTGATACTACAATTTACACCGTGCTAACAACTAACCAGTTTGGTTGTACCGCTACAGATAATGTAACGGTAATTACCAGCCCAGTGCCAAATGCTGTTGCCGGTACAGATCAGGTATTCTGTTCAGGACAAAATGCTCAGTTAGGTGGGCCAAGTGTTGCAGGTTACTTATATTTATGGAATCCATCATCGGGCTTAATCGGGCCTACAACAAGTAATCCAACGGTAACACTCACTAATGCTACCACAGTTAACGATACAGTACAATATATTGTTACCACAACTTGGTTTGGTTGTATTGATAAGGATACCGTTCAGGTAATTATTAAGCCTTTGCCTGTTTCAAATGCAGGCGCAGACCAAACAATATGTTCGGGCGATACTGTGCAATTGGGCGCGGCCGCTACTACAGGTTATACTTACTCATGGACACCTGCAACAGGTCTTAGTAGCACAGTTGCTTCCAATCCTACTGCTATATTAACAGGCACTGCAACTACTACTACAACTTATAATGTTACTACAACATGGAATGGTTGCGTAACTCAGGACAGCGTAACAATTACTTTAAATCCTTTACCTGTAGTTACCGCAGTAGCTGCACCTACAGCTATTTGTATTGGTTCATCAGCATCACTTACAGGATCAGGCGCTGCAACTTATAGCTGGGCATTATTAAGTAATCCGGGTGCTGTTATCGGAACAACAAATCCTTTAAGTGTTAATCCTACAGTAACTACTTCTTACATAGTTACCGGAACAAGTTCTTTATCTTGTATTAATAAAGACACAATAACTGTAACTGTAAACCCATTACCTCCGGTTGTAGCTTCAGCACCTAATGATAGTATTTGTCTGGGTGATAGCACTACACTTACCGGCAGTGGCGCATCAACCTATTCGTGGGAGGTGTTAGGTGGAAGTGTAATAAGCAGTAACAGTACGGTTATAGTAAATCCAACTGTAACAACAAACTATGTTGTTACCGGAACAGATGCAATAGGTTGCCAGAACAAGGATACCATTACTATTACAGTAAATCCTGCTCCAACATTAAATGGCGCTACGGGTACTTTATCTGTTTGCCCTGGTGTTAACGGTATTCCATATTGGGTTAATAATCCAAATCCGAATTCAACTTATAATTGGGTCATAGTCGGAGGTACGGTTGCAAGCGGACAGGGACAGGACACTGTTTATGTGGATTGGGGTCCAGCGAGTATTGGTACAGTTACGGTTAATGAAATTACCGATCTCGGTTGCCCGTCAACACCAATTGTAGTTACAGTTACCATAAATGCATTACTTACTCCACAAGCTCCAACAGGCACTCCGGTTATTTGCGCTAATGATGCCGCGGGATTAACCTATACAGTTATTAACACCCCCGGCTCTACTTATACATGGCATATTTCAGGAGGTAATATTGTTAGCGGAAACGGTTCAAGTTCAATTGTAGTTGATTGGACTTTAACAGGACCTGCAATAGGTTATCTTTGGTATGATGAAAGCGTTACTGCTGATACAGTTTGTTTCGGTGTTTCTGATACTTTCCTGATTACAATAAATCCGAAACCGATAACATCGGCAATAACCGGTCCTTTGCAGCTTTGCGCATTTGATAGTTCTGATTTTAGTGTGACTTCAACTGTAGGCTCTGCTTATGCCTGGAGCGTTTCAGGCGGAAGTATAATCACCGGTCAGGGTTCTAACCAGGTTAATATTAACTGGGCAACTTCAGGTAATTATGCTGTTTCAGTAGTTGAAACAAATACTTATGGATGCGTGGGCGATACGGTCACATTTAATATTGTAATCAATCCATTACCTGCCGCCAATGCCGGATCAGATGTTGCAATCTGTACCGGGCAAAGTGCGAATCTGAGTGCATCTGGCGGAACAATATATACATGGAGTCCGGGCGGAGGCTTATCGGATACTTCTATTCCGAATCCTGTCGCGAATCCGGCAAATACTACAACATATACTGTAACTGTTACTGATGCCAATGGTTGTTCTAAAACAGATGATATTATTGTTACAGTTAATTCACTTCCAATAGTAACAACATCCGCTACGCCTCCTGCTATTTGTCTTAACTCAAGTACACAACTGCTGGCTACCGGAGGCACTATTTTCTCATGGACTCCGACTACTGATCTTAACAATGCAGGCATTGCGAATCCGATTGCAAATCCGTCAGTAACTACAACCTATACAGTTACAGTTACAGATAACAATTCATGCAGCAGTACCCAGGCGATTACTATTTCTGTTAATCCTTTGCCTCCCGTAACCGCAAGTACCGATGTGCTTATATGCGATGGTTCGGCAGCAACTATTTCGGCAACAGGTGCAATCACTTACCTGTGGGCGCCTGCCGGAGATTTGAATGACCCTACGCTTGATTCGCCTACAGCAAATCCATCATCTACTACTATTTATACTGTAACAGGAACTGATGTGAATGGATGTACAAACACTGACCAGGTAATCGTAAATGTTAATACTCAGCCGGTTGCTCAATTTACAGATAGTGCATTAGCTTCATGCTCAGGTATTGATGTGACATTTACTGATGCCAGCACAGATGCAGACAGTTACTTATGGAACTTTGGTGATGGTACTACATCAACTGATCAAAACCCTGTTCATCATTATGATTTTGGCGCATCTAGCACTGTAACTTTAATAGTTGGTAATGGCGGATTGTGTTTTGATACCCTATCTGTTGACTTAAAGTTATTGTCATTAAATGATTTACTGAAAAAGACCCCTAATGTATTTACGCCTAATAATGACGGCAAAAATGACTGTTTTGGTCTTGATGGTCTTGGTAATTTTAAACCATGTTCCACTATAAAGGTATTCGACCGCTGGGGTACGAAAGTATTCAGCAGCGGCACTGATAGCTGTTGGGATGGCAAGGCTGACAACGGCAACGAGGTACCCGTAGGAACTTATTTTTATATTATAGAAGTAAGCGGATTTCAACTTCACGGCACAGTGCAGTTATTACGTTAGCCTATATTCAAAAGGTTAATAATAAATTATTGAAGTTCATTATTATAAAAGCTCCCGAAATATTAAACCGGGAGCTTTTTTTTAGTAAATAATTTTATCGTCATATCTTATGACAATATTATTTTCGCAATTCCTTTTCACAAACAATAATTTGAATTAAAGTGGCTCCCCCTAAAAGAGTTTTAATTACCGGTGCTGCCGGTTTTCTTGGTTCTCATCTCTGCGACAGGTTTACCAATGAAGGTTATGTGGTGATCGGTATGGATAATCTCATTACCGGTGATTTAAGAAATATCGAACATCTGTTGCCGCTTGATTCCTTCACATTTGTTAACCATGATGTAACTAAATTTGTAAGCATTGATGGGAATCTTGATTACATACTTCATTTCGCTTCACCGGCAAGCCCCATTGATTATTTAAAAATCCCCATTCAAACTTTGAAAGTAGGGTCACTCGGAACACATAATTTGCTTGGATTAGCTTATGCAAAAAAGGCACGCATACTTGTTGCTTCCACTTCTGAAATTTATGGTGACCCATTATTGCATCCGCAAAATGAGGATTATTGGGGCAATGTGAATCCAATCGGCCCACGAGGAGTATATGATGAAGCCAAGCGTTTCCAGGAAGCAATGACTATGGCTTATCATAATGCCAATGGAGTTGAAACCCGCATTGTCCGTATCTTTAATACCTATGGTCCGCGAATGCGATTGAATGACGGACGCGCATTGCCTGCATTTTTTGGGCAGGTATTACGAGGCGAGGATATAACAGTTTTTGGTGATGGCAGCCAGACACGATCATTTTGTTATGTAGCTGATTTGGTTGAAGGCATTTACAGGTTGTTAATGAGTGAATATGCATTGCCGGTTAACATTGGTAATCCTGACGAGATTTCCATCAAAGAGTTTGCGGAAGAGATTATTAAACTAACAGGCACCAATCAAAAAGTCATTTTTCAAAACTTGCCTGTAGATGATCCTAAACAAAGACAGCCCGATATTATGCGCGCAAAAAATATTTTGGGTTGGGAGCCGAAAGTAAGCCGCAGCGAAGGATTAAAAATCACTTATGAATATTTTAAAAAGCTGCCTAAAGACGAATGGTTTAAACCGGTGCATAGTTTTTCAAATTAATAGTATTCCATTCTTTGGACTCATGTCAATAAAAATACTCCTATATAAGCACCTTAAAAATGGTGTTCCATCTTTGCGCATAAATTATACTTTTGTGCCTCTTTAAAAAAAACAGGTAATGGCTTATACATCGCACCCGAGTGCTGTAATTGATCAGGGTTGCCAGATTGGTGACGGAACTAAAATATGGCACTTCAGTCACTTGATGCCTAATTGCAAAATTGGAATGAATTGCAACATTGGTCAGAATGTGGTTGTAAGTCCTGATGTTGTTTTAGGCAATAATGTAAAAGTGCAGAACAATGTTTCTATTTATACTGGAGTGATTTGCGAGGATGATGTATTTCTTGGCCCTTCAATGGTTTTTACCAATGTAATTAATCCTCGGAGCGCAGTTGCAAGAAAAAATGAATATAAGACAACGTTGGTAAAGCAAGGTGCAACTATCGGTGCCAATTCTACTATTGTTTGCGGTCATACAATCGGCCGCTTTGCATTTATTGGTGCGGGTGCTGTGGTTACTAAAGAAGTTCCCGATTATGCATTGTTAATTGGAAACCCTGCACGACAAACAGGTTGGATGAGCGAGTATGGACATAAATTAAATTTTGATGCTGATGGAATTGCAGTTTGCCCTGAAAGTAAAGAGAAGTACCTATTAAAAAATGGCAACGTTTCAAAAACCTCATAACCAAAAAACGTTGCAAAGATTTTCAATATCAGGATGGAAAATAAAAAATTAAAATTCGTAGTCATTGGTTGCGGTCACATTGGGAAGCGACATATTGAAATGGTGATTCGCAACAGCGAGTGCGAACTTGTGGCTGCATCCGATATTTTACCAAAAGAACAACTTGATCTTGAAAAATATCCATTAAAATTTTACAGTGATGCTGAGCAAATGCTCGCTGAAAATGCTGATGTGGATATAGTTTGCGTTTGCACGCCAAATGGATTGCACGCAAAGTACTCTTTGCTTGCACTTGAAAATAAAAAACACGTTGTGCTTGAAAAGCCAATGGCGCTTACAAAAGCCGATTGCGAGAAAATCATTTTCAAATCACTACAGGTTTCGCGACATGTATTTTGTGTTATGCAAAACCGGTATTCACCACCGAGTGTTTGGTTAAAGGAAGTAATTGAAAAAAAAATAATTGGTGACGTATATATGATGCAGTTAGTATGCTACTGGAATCGCGATCATCGTTATTATAAAAAAGGAAACTGGAAAGGGACAGCCGATTTAGATGGTGGAACATTGTTCACACAATTCAGTCACTGGATTGATTTAATGTACTGGCTGTTTGGCGATATAAAAGATATTCAGGCTTCATTTGCCGATTTCAATCATCATGATAGTACATCGTTTGAAGATTCAGGAATGGTGCAATTTAACTTTGTGAATGGTGGTATGGGAAGCATTAATTATTCCACTGCTGTGTGGGATAAAAATCTTGAAAGCAGCATGACAATAGTTGGAAGCAATGGAAGCATAAAGGTTGGTGGTCAATACATGAATGAAGTTGACTATTGCCACATTAAAAATTACACAATGCCGCAACTTGCAGAAACAAATCCTGCAAACGATTATGGCGACTATAAAGGAAGTGCCAACAATCATGGTTTTGTTTTTCAAAATGTAATTGACACTTTGAAAGGGCGTACACATGCCACCACCAATGCTTTAGAAGGATTGAAAGTTGTTGATATTATTGAGCGGATATACCAGTTGAATACTTTGAAGAAAAAGAAAATACTTGCTGAATAATAAATCTCCTGCTGCTCAACACAATGATAAATAGCGGAACAAATCACAAAACAATAAACAGGTTTAACCCCCACATTTTTTTTATATGTATAACGATATTATTTCAAAGAAAGCAAAGATTGCAGTAATCGGTCTCGGTTATGTAGGATTGCCGATTGCACTTGAGTTCGCAAAAAAAGTTTCAGTAATCGGATTTGACATCAATGCCGAGCGCGTAAAGATGATGCAGAATAAAATTGATCCGAGTGGTGAATTAGATTCAGCGGCATTTGAAAATTGCGATATTGAATTTACTGATTCAATTGACGTATTGCGCAAAGCAAATTTTTTCATTGTTGCCGTTCCAACTCCGATAGATGATCACAAACTCCCTGATTTAAAACCATTATTAAGTGCTTCCAAAACAGTTGGTCTCGCCATTAAAAAAGGTGACTATGTCGTTTTTGAATCAACAACATATCCCGGTTGCACTGAGGATGATTGCATTCCTGTGATTGAAGAAATTTCAGGATTGAAATTTAAAACTGATTTCAAGGTTGGCTATTCACCTGAGCGGATAAACCCCGGTGATAAAGTGCATACATTACCTAACATTACTAAAGTGGTTTCTGGTTGCGATGCTGAATCGTTAGACAATATTGCAAAGGTTTATGAAATTGTTGTAAAGGCGGGAACACATCGTGCATCATCAATTAAAGTTGCTGAGGCTGCAAAAATTATTGAGAACACGCAGCGAGATGTAAATATTGCCTTGATGAATGAACTCTCTATCATCTTTAATAAAATGGGAATCAACACTTATGAAGTTTTAGAAGCTGCAGGTACTAAGTGGAATTTTTTAAAATTTTCTCCCGGGCTGGTTGGTGGTCACTGTATCGGAGTTGACCCATATTACTTAACGTACAAAGCGCAAGAATTAGGGTATCATGCACAGGTTATTAACTCAGGTCGTTATGTGAATGACTCCATCGGGTTTTACATAGCCAAGCAAACTGTAAAACGAATGGTTGCAGCAGGAAAAAATAATTCTGAAGCAAAAGTTCTCATTATGGGAGCAACTTTTAAAGAAGATGTAGAAGACATTCGCAATTCAAAAGTTGCTGATCTCGTAAATGAATTTAAATCGTATGGAGTAGCGGTTGAAATTGTTGATCCACGTGCAAATTCAGTTGAGTTAAATCATGAATATGGATTTGAACTGATTGAAAAACCCGGCAACAATTATGATGCAATTGTGGTAGCGGTATCACATAAAGAATATACCGGGTTAGATGAAAGCTATTTTCAATCGCTTGCAGCACCGGGATGTATAATTATTGATATCAAAGGAATTTACCGTAACACAATAAAAAGTATGACGTATTGGAGTTTGTAATGTTTTGCAATGAATATTCTTTTGTGATTACTATAACTATTACTTCTGAATTAAATATGCTTTCCTTTTTTCAAACGAATCAATTTGTGATTTAAAATTTTCCAAAAATAATTCCATCACTTCAATCTTGCTTGAACCGGTATTAAACACTACAACTATCAAATTGTACTTGCCAATGTTTTGTTGATATTGAAGATTCTTATCAATTGTAAGGAGCAAATCAAAATCGTTCTCAACGCTCTTACTCATCAGGTTTCCATTTCTCAATCCGTCCCATTTCATGTCAGAAACAGTGAAACATTGATGATTTGTGATAAACCTCTTTAGCTTTTTAGTGACGCATTCGTCAAGCAATATTTTCATTTAAGATTTCGGTTGAGGATTCAATAAGTTTATGAGAGAGTTCTAAAAGTTTTATCACTTGTTCCCGCTTCACTCCTTCAAAGTCATCTAAAAACTCATCAACGGATTCACCCGTTTCAAGATAATCAAACAAATTTTTAATAGGTACGCGAGTGCCATTAAATACAGGCGTTCCTCCCATTATTTCAGGGTCAATGTTTATTACTTTATGATTCATTTTTGCTATGTTTAAAATTTAATTATCGAAAATTTAAACGGTGATTATAGTATAAATTTAAACAATATTTTTTTGGTAATCGTTAAACAAGTGTGTGTATGACAAATTGCACTAAGCGGATTTTTTAATCAAGTTTACTACTTCGT
>JBDTRM010000179.1:0-2920 GCA_039931675.1 Bacteroidia bacterium
TTGGGGTTTGAAACACAACTGCTCGTACTTGTTCAACTCTTTGTTTGAAACACCACTGTTTGTACTTGTTCTCAATGCCCAATTATTTTTTATTTCGTTAATCTTCATGTTATGCGCATACCCGATTCGCGGAAAGAAGTTCTCTTACAATTTTATCTTACCGTAATAAGTTTTTTGGCATCACTAATTCCTCTCGCTGTCTGCAAATTATAATAATATGTGCCACTTCTTAAATCTTCTGTAGAAATTAATATACTATCGAAAGTATTGTCAACATTAAACCTTTTAACTTCCTTTCCTTGCGTATCGTAAAAAACAATTTCTCCTTTGCTAACTCCTTTCGGAAATGTATAGTTGATTTTTGTAGAGGTCATTGCAGGGTTGGGAAAAGGGAGTGAGGTCATTAAATTGTCAATATCGGTATTTGAATTGCTTATTATTCCTGCTGTTAATGTACCTGCCAAACTATAAACATAAGCGTTAATGTCAATAAAATGAGCCCCACTTAATATCATTTTTGTCCCGGCAGATGTATTGTATATTGGAAGTTGTGATTGTGGAGCATTCACTTTAACATCAGGTATTTGATTGGTTGCAGTAAATAATACACTTCCATTCTCATTTATTACTTGCGTAACGCAGGTACTGCCTGAACTACCAACATCAACATAAAGAAATTCAATTTCATTGTCCAAATCAAAAAGATGTTCAGAAATATATAGAATTGACTGGTTGTTCCAAACAGTATCTAGGTCAGTTGCATTTGCAAAAGAAATTGCCTTCCAGAAAGTATGATTCATATTATAAAACCTAACTAATTTATTAAACCGGTCTATATGAACGTATTTATCGCTGTCAACTTCAAGTTTTACAACATACAATTGTGACCGACTTGCATAAGAAGAATAAACCCCCGCAGAATCATAAGTATGCTCCAATATAATCTGTCCTTTGGCATTAACTGTAAGCCAAAATAATAATCCGATAAGTAAGATTTTTGTTTTCATTTTGTTTTTTGTTTGAGATTAATTGCTGGATTTGGATAATTGTAATTACTGATTGTAAATTTAAAATTTGAGTTTATTTCACACGGTAGAAGTTTGCACTGCGGCTAACGGGTTGCGCATAACGTCCTCAGGGATTAACGAAGTAAAAAATAATTGGGGTTTGAAACACAACTGTTCGTACTTGTTCAACTCTTTGTTTGAAACACCACTGTTTGTACTTGTTCTCAATGCCCAATTATTTTTTATTTCGTTAATCTTTATGTTATCGGCAGTTTTATTGCTTGCTTAATGCGTACATAATCCTCTTCGTCAACATCTAAACCAAAATTAATTGTGTACTCATCTGTAGTAAGAAGTAATGTCCCAGTTTCAATTAAAAAATCAACTTCACTTTGAGCCATTCCGAATCCTAGAACATCTCCTTTTATTTCTAAAGGATGTTTAGTCTTTTCACTATAACCAATATATTCAAATGTTTTAATGTCTTTAAGATTAACACTGAAACGTTTTGCTATTCCCAACAAACTATTAATACATGTAACTGAATCCACATCAACTATTAGCTTTTCTAACTGAAAAGTTCTTTTGAAATACTTAAAATATTGAATTGCCATAAAAATGGTCAAGGCTAAAAGTACGATTAATGCCCCCGCACCCAAGAAATATTTAAAACTATCTTCTTGAAACATAAGTAATATAACACCTATAGGAGATGTCATAAGAGGTACAAAAAAGACAAGTACAACAATTTTAAATAAAAGTGACTTATTAGGTCTAATTGTTACTATTACTTTTGAGTTATCCTTTTGTATATCTACGAACGCGTACAAATTTCCTTATCAATATTTTTTTATTAGTTGATTCTTAGTTTCAAAATGGAGCGACTAAAAATTGCCGATAACGCCTTTAGGGATTAACGAAGTAAAAAATAATTGGGGTTTGAAACACAACTGTTCGTACTTGTTCAACTGTTTGTTTGAAACACCACTGTTTGTACTTGTTCTCAATGCCCAATTATTTTTTATTTCGTTTAATCTTTATGTTATGCGTTCGTGCTTTTCTGCACACGAATTTTTCTGTAAATATTTGCATTCATTTTCTTAATGACTATTCGCATAATACCCAATCAACAAAAGGGAATTTTGAACTATCATTATTTTCAGCAATTATTTCATTGAAGTTGTAAACCAAACGAAAGTAAGCAATTTGATTTTTGGTTTTTAGCTTTATTGTTTCCCCGTCTTTTCTTTTCACTAAAGCATGACTCACAGGTTTGCCATCATATTCAAATGGAGTTGTAAGTTGAACTAACAACCAATCTTTTTCTTGTGAGAGGGTTACTCTTTTTAATATCGTTCCTTCCAATGGGAAAATATCACCAAGTTGATTGTCTTGCCGAAACTGATTAAAGGTAATTTGTTTCCCAACTAAACTTGATACTTCAAGTATCTTCAAAAGTCCGAAGAAAAGAATGGCTACAATATTTACTTTAATACCATACTCACTTGTTGAAGTAGAAAAACTGAAACCCAGTTTGAAGTTAACAACTTGTGTCATGTCAAAAATAGGTTCTATGACTATGACTTGTGCTAAAATCCAGATGTAAATTAGCTTTTTGAAAATGTCATTCTTTTTAAAATAAAAAAAAGTGCCTCCAAGCCCAACTAATGAAAGCAGGTTAGACAATCGCAAAGGGTCTGATAAATGACTAAAAAGATTCAGCAAACTAAGTCCTCCAACAATCAGGGGAAAAATTGTTTCAGTTGTTAGAGATTGTTTGTTTTCTGTTGACATAAAAAGTATCTGTTTCCAAAATTAATTTCCTGCTGACAGTTCATTAGCAGCGACTGGAGCATGACGCATAACGTCCTCAGGGATTAACGAAGTAAAAAATAATTGGGGTTTGAAACACA
>JBDTRM010000180.1:0-23793 GCA_039931675.1 Bacteroidia bacterium
TTTTATCAGGTGTAACAACAGGAAATGTTTACGGTGCTAATGCGGCAAGTGTGCTTAATACAACGCTTGCAAATAACGGAGGTGTAACCGAAACGCTTGCATTGATAGCAGGAAGTCCTGCAATTAACACTGCAAGTTCGGTCATTGCTCCTTTACTTGATCAGCGTAACTACCCACGTATAGGTATTCCTGATATTGGAGCTTACGAAAGCAGTTTTGGTCCACTGCCTGTGCAATTGGTTTCATTTACTGCTGAATCTGATTCGAAAAATAATTCTGTAGAATGTAAATGGACAACAGCCTCAGAAACCAATAATGATTTTTTTTCACTTGAAAAAAGTGTTGATGCAAAGATTTTTAAAACAGTTGCGCATCTTAAAGCAATTACTCCAAATGCATGTTATCACAATTATGATTTTGTTGATGAGCATCCATATAACGGAATTTCCTATTACCGTTTATCACAAACTGATTTTAACGGAAGCACACTGATTTTAAAAACCGTTGCCGTTAATTTTAAAAGCAAAAATTCTTTTTCAATTCAATGCTATCCTTCTATTGGTAATGGTGCGCTGACTATTAATTCTTCAACTCCTTTTACAACAATAAAAGTTGTTGATGTAGATGGAAAACTTTTGCGAAATATTTTTTATCCATCAGGAATACAATCTGTTTTTCTTGACTTAAGTGAATCGCAAAAGGGTTTTTATTTCATACGGGCCGATACAGAGAGCGCAACTGCATTTGAAAAAATAGTCATTCAATAAAACATTAAACCATGAGATATACCCTACTTGTATTGGCATGTGTCATTTTGAGTCAAGCAGATGCTCAAATTGTTCAATGGGTTCGGAATGGCGGAGGAGCATCATTTGACGCAAGTTACAGCGTTTGTGTAGATGCACAAGGTTTCAGTTATGTGACAGGACGTTATATGGGAACCTCAAATTTTTCAGGCAATACGCTGAATAGTTTTGGTTTGCAGGATGGCTATTTAGCGAAATATGATCCCGCAGGAAATCTTGAATGGATTACTCACATAGGTGGTTCGTCAATGGATTGTTCTAACTCAATATGCCTTGATCATAGTGGCCATATAATTATTGGAGGTCAATTTGTCGGGATGGCAACTTTTGGCTCTATCACGCTTTTAAGTGCTAATAATAGTTATGATTGTTTCGTTGCGCAATATGACACTTCAGGTAATTGCCTGTGGGCATTAAAAGGTGGAAGCATCGGAGACTATGATAACATTAGCGGCATTGCTGTAAATGCTGCAAATGACATATATGTAATAGGGTGGTTAAGCACCGGTGCAGTTTTAGGTTGGTACACTGCGCCTGTAACAGGAATAGCAACCACTTTTGTTGCTAAGATAAGAAGCACTGGTGCTCTTATTTGGGTTACTGCTTCCTGTATTAGTACATCAGGCTCAATGCCTCTATATTCGCTTAAAGTTGTCCCTGATGCTTTTGGCAATGTTTATATAAACTCAAGTTTTCAAGGCAGTTGTGTGATTAATGGCAACCCTGTTACGGCATCAGGCTTGCAGGATTTGTACATTCAGAAACTGGATTTCGTAGGCAATATACTTTGGACAAATATTATAACCGGCCTTTTTGACGATGCATCATGGGGAATTGCAACTGACGTTTCGGGTAATGTAATAGTATCAGGATATTATAAGGGAACAGTTGATTTCGGAGGTCTCGCCAAAACCAGTAATTCTAATTCGCAAGATATCTTCCTCGTTAAGTACGATAAATTCGGAGGGCTGCTTTGGGTGCAATCTTACGGGGGGCCTAACGGGGATTATGTAGGCTCCATTACTGTTACACCTAATGATAATATCATACTTGCTGCATCCTTCTCTTTATCTACACAAATTGGTTCGTTTCCAATTGTGAGTTATGGTGCAATAGATGCCCTGGTAATTTACACTAATTCATTTGGAATTCCATTATGGGTAATAAAAATGGGTGGCACCGGAACAGACCAGTCTTTTGGTGTTTCAGAAAACGGGGGAGATATATTTTGCTCAGGATTGTTTAACTCAACAGCTAACTTTAACGGAGTAACTGCCACCAGCAATGGCGCTGGAGACGCATTTCTTGTCAAAATAAAAACAGCAAGCCCGCTTCCGTTGCAACTCATCGAATTCGAGGTAAATGCAGACACAAAAAACAATTCTGCAAATTGTAAATGGACAACGGCCCAGGAAATCAACAATGATTTTTTTACGCTTGAAAAAAGTGTTGATGGAAAAACATTTCAAAACGTTGCACACATTCCTGCAACTATTTCAACATTGCCCTATCACTCTTATAATTTTATTGATGAAAACCCATTTGGTGGAATTTCTTATTACAGGTTATCCCAAACTGATTTGAATGGAAGCACTCAAATGCTGAAAACAGTTTCAGTCAATTTAAAAAATAAAAACAATTTTTCAGTTGAATGTTATCCTTCAGTTGGGAATGGTGAGTTGACTATTAACTCAAATAAAGCAATTTCAGAAATAAGAGTATTTGATGCAACCGGAAATCTTATCCGGGATTTTTCTCATTCATCCTCATTTGACTTTTTGCAACTAACCGCTTTAAAAAACGGAATTTACTTTATTGAGTTTTTATCTGAATCTGAAAATGAGATTTCGAATAAGAAAATAATTATTAATCATTAACAACATGAAATATTTATTATTCATTCTTTTCCTGATTCAACTTAATCGTTCAGATGGTGCAATTCTTTTTGTTACCAATACCAATGATGCAGGTGCAGGTTCACTCCGACAAGCTATAACAGATGCAAACAGTACTCCTCCCGGACCTCATGATATTTTTGTTACTGTAACAGGAACGGTTACCCTGGTTACAGATTTGCCTGCGATAAATGTAACTATGAATATTCACGGAAGCGGAGCTGCATCTTTTCTGATTGTTGGAAACACACATCGCTTTATTCCCAATATGGTATCCGGAATTACTGTTACGCTGAGTGACCTCACTTTGTGCAATGGAACCTCTGCAACCTGGTTAGTAAAAGTTGTATCAGGTGCAACTTTGATAATGAATCAGTGCATATTCAGAAATAATTCAGGAATGGCCTCATGCATTTACAGCCAGGGTAATTTAGCGTTTAACTATTGCACTATTAAAGACAATACAAGTCCTGATATTTCAACCTACCCTATAATTGCAGTAGGCTCTCCGACCGGAGTTGCGCTCACTATAAATAATTCTACCATAAATAATAACATTGCTATGCATACTTCTGGTTTAGGTTAAGGAGGTGCTTTTCGTGTTACTAATGGAACGTGCAATATCACTAACAGCACATTTGCAAATAATTTTTCCAGTTGGGGTGGGGCAATGTATTTGTCAGGGGGAACTACAATAATAACTATTACTAACTGCACATTTTGTGGAAACCATGCATCATTAAGTGGTGGTGCTTTATATGCTAATGCTCCTCCGCAGGTTACTTTGTACATAAACAATAGTATTCTGGCGGGAAACTCATCATTAATTTCGGGACCTGACGGATTTGGATATATTAATTCAACTTACGGGCACAATATTTATCAATCAACAACCGGTGCAATTATATCCGGTGTAACAACCGGAAATGTTTATGGTGCAAATGCGGCAAGTGTGATGAATACTACACTTGCTAATAACGGGGGGCCTACACGTACGCTTGCACTCATAGCAGGAAGTCCTGCAATTGATGCTGCCGATCCCGTAATTGCTCCTCCGCTCGATCAGCGTAACTATCCGCGTATAGGTATTCCTGATATTGGCGCTTATGAAATTAATTTGAGTCCGCTTCCGGTGCAATTAATTTCATTCACTGCAACTCCCGATTCAAAAAACAATTCTGTAAATTGTAAGTGGACAACAGCATCAGAAAACAACAACAACTTTTTTACTTTGGAAAAAAGTGCTGACGGAAAATCATTTCAAATCCTTACACAAATCTTTGCAACTAATTCTTCCTCTTATCACAATTACAATTTCATTGATGAAAATCCTTTTGGCGGAATTTCTTATTATCGTTTATCACAAACTGATTATAACGGAAGCACTCAAATGCTGAAAACAGTTTCCGTCAACTTAAAAAATAAAAACTCTTTTTCAGTTGAATGTTATCCTAATGTCGGTAATGGCGAAATGACAATTAATTCTTCAACCCCATTTACAACAATAAAAGTTATAGATGTGGATGGAAAACTTTTGCGGAATATTTTTTATCCATCGGGCACACAATCTGTTTTTATTGATTTGAGTGATTTGAAAAGAGGGATGTATTTTATTCAGGCCTTTTCAGAGGATGAAAGCGCCTTCGAAAAAATTGTTATCCGCTAACCGTTCCCTGAAAAACTTTTTTCAGTAATAAATATTTTTACCTTCGCGCCCGATTTGAAAAAAGGGGTTCTGTTGACCCTTCGACAGATTGCTTCGTTCCTCGCAATGACGAACAAAGCATCACCAAAATATCAATCACCAAATTATCAAAATATGAATAAAGGTAGAGTAGTACAGGTAATCGGTCCCGTAGTTGACGTTGCCTTCGATGGAGCGGAAGCTATACTTCCCAACATTTTAGAAGCGTTAGAAATTGACCGTCCTGATGGCAGCAAACTTATTTTAGAATGTCAGCAACATATAGGTGAAGACACAGTGCGAACCGTAGCAATGGACTCAACCGATGGTTTGGTTCGTGGTGCTGTGGTTACAGCAACAGGTATGGCAATAGCTATGCCGGTTGGCGAAGACATAAAAGGCCGTCTTTTCAATGTAGTTGGCGATGCTGTGGATGGCATGAAACCCGTTTCAAAAGTTGGTGGAATGCCGATACATCGCGAAGCACCAAAGTTTGACCAGTTAACTACTGAGAGCGAAGTGCTTTATACCGGTATTAAGGTTATTGACCTTATTGAGCCTTATGTAAAAGGCGGTAAGATTGGTTTGTTTGGTGGTGCCGGTGTGGGTAAAACGGTATTGATTATGGAGTTGGTAAACAATATTGCAAAGGCTTATGCAGGTCTTTCGGTGTTTGCCGGTGTGGGTGAGCGTACGCGCGAGGGTAATGATTTGCTTCGCGAATTTATCGAATCAGGCGTTATTAATTATGGTGACGAGTTTCGTCATTCAATGGAAAAAGGTGGATGGGATTTAACAAAAGTGGATTATGCAAAATTAAGAGAATCGAAAGCAACACTTGTTTTCGGACAGATGAATGAGCCTCCAGGTGCACGTGCGCGCGTGGCATTGAGCGGATTGACTGTTGCAGAATATTTTCGTGATGGTGACGGTTCGGGAAAAGGAAAAGACATTTTATTCTTTATTGATAATATCTTCCGTTTTACGCAGGCTGGTTCAGAGGTATCGGCACTTCTTGGCCGTATGCCTTCGGCTGTGGGTTATCAGCCTACGCTCGCTACTGAAATGGGTGCCATGCAGGAACGTATTACTTCTACAAAAAGCGGTTCTATTACCTCAGTGCAGGCAGTTTATGTACCTGCAGATGACTTGACTGACCCTGCTCCTGCAACTACATTTGCTCACTTAGATGCAACTACAGTATTAAGCCGTAAAATTGCTGAGCTTGGTATTTATCCTGCTGTGGATCCGTTAGATTCTACTTCACGTATTTTATCGGCTGCTGTATTGGGCGATGAGCATTACAATTGCGCTCAGCGTGTAAAAAATATTTTGCAGCGTTATAAAGAACTACAAGACATCATTGCAATTCTCGGTATGGATGAATTGAGTGACGAAGATAAATTGGTGGTATCACGTGCAAGACGTGTTCAGCGTTTCCTATCACAACCATTCTTTGTTGCCGAAGCATTTACAGGATTGCCAGGCGTGTTGGTTCCTATTGAAGAAACTATAAAAGGCTTTAATATGATTATGGATGGCGAAGTTGACCAATATCCCGAAGCAGCATTTAACCTGGTAGGTAACATTAATGATGCTATTGAAAAAGGTAAGAAGTTATTGGCTGAAGCGAATTAAGAGGGCAATTGGCAAAAGGCAAGGGGCAAGAGGCTATGCAAAATTGTAAATCGTAAATCCAAAATCGTACTTCAAAAAATGTATTTAGAAATAATAACTCCCGATAAAAAAATTTTTGCTGGCGAATGTACTTCTGTACACGTGCCGGGCACTGAAGGACAAATGCAGTTCTTAAACAACCACGCACCTTTAATTACCACGCTTGGCAAAGGCAAGGTGAAAGTAAAATCTGCCGAAGGTGATTCGCAATATGAAATAAGCGGTGGTGTGGTTGAAGTTTTGAAAAATAAAGTAATTGTATTGGCTGAGAAGGTAATTCAACCAGGGATAGCATAACGTAACTCGGGATACCATCCCGATAAGAAAAAGCACCGGTGAAGGATTTCATCGGTGCTTTTTTTGTTTTATGCGATTGCATTCAGGTTATCACAATTTGTGATAAGAACCAATGTTTTTCAATTGCTATAAATTGATCACACATTTTTATTCCTTCAAAAACTTTTGCCTGTAAACATTCTTGTTCGTAATCAACTCCACCTCATATAAACCTTTAGCCGCGTTACCCATCTCTACATTAATATTTGAAGTAGTTTGTTTTATCAGCCGACCATTTTCAGTATAAACTGTTCTTCCTAAAGGATCAATTATGCGCAATGAAAAATCATTTGCATCCAAAGCATTTAATGTAATAGTGAAACTTCCATTATTAGGATTAGGCACAATTGCCAACTGCCAATTGCCAATTGCTAATTCATTTATCCCCATTACAACAATTGTATTACTCGCCCCTTCGCAGCCTGTGGTATCTGTAACAATAACATAGTAGCTGCCGCCTTGTGCGGGTATGTAGTAATAGTTATTGGCTCCTGCTATAATGCCGCTATCTACACTCCACCACTGATAAGCCACACCGGGCGATGAAAACAGGGAATCATTACTTTGCGTAATGGTGGGCGTTAGTGTTTGGTACTCATTAATAAAACCCGGAAGCAGCAGCGTATCACAACCCGCAGCATTGCAGGCTATAAGCGTTACATCAAAGCTGCCGTAATTGTTGTAACAAATGTTAGTTGGGTTTTGCAAGGTGCTTGTTGTACTATCTGCACCCGGAAAAAACCATTGCCATGAGGTGGGGTTGTTGGTGCTTAAATCATAGAAGTCTATGCAGTGTTTTTCGCAGAAGGTGGTGTCGGAAGACGCGAGGTTGATTTGTGTGGAATTAATGTTCGTTGAATCGCATAGCACGCAAATCCAAAAATCAGGAGTAGGATGGAAAGTTGTAGTTGTGTCCCAATTTGGTTGCGTCTTGTAACCACTAATATCTGCATTGGTAAAACTGGCAACTGCATAACAACCATTAGACATTTGAATTCCAATACTCTTTTCATAGTAGGGATAGCCTAATGAATCATTTAGGTAAAGCAATGTCTTATCCCATTGCACATTTCCCGATGAATCTATCTTGACAATCCATGGTTGAATAAATCCAAGGTTGTTTTCTGATTTAACACCACTACTATCCGAAAATGATGCACCTGATATTAAATATCCACTATCATTAGTTTGTCTGACGTAACCAAATTCGCTAGAACCCTCGGACTCTGAACCACCAAATGTTTTATCCCATACCTTGTTTCCGTTAGAATCAACTTTCAATATCCAAAAATCGGTGTTCCCGAAGCTCGGCTGGGTCTTATCACCACTGCTTCCTGAACCAGACGAACCTCCAAGCAAAAAGCAATTGTCGTTGGTAATGATTAAGTCATTTATAACATCCGAATATGAGCCACCGAATCGTCTATCCCAAATTTTATTTCCAATGCTATCTATCTTTACAATCCAATCATCATGATAACCCTGAGAGGGTTGTGACTTGTCAAAGCCAATGGGAGAATCTGATGTTCCGCCAAGCAAAAAACAGTTATCATGAGTTTCTTTCAATGACCAAAAACGGTCATCACCAGTTCCTCCAATAACTTTATCCCATAAAACATTTCCAAGGGAATCGGTCTTAATAATCCAGAAATCATAAACACCCAAACATGCCTGGGTTTTATCACCGCTTATACCAGACTGCGAGCTGCATCCGATTAAGTATCCTTTGTCTTTTGTTTGAACTACCTGGGGGTAATCATCATCAGCATTGCCTCCAATTGTTTTATCCCATTGCTTGTTACCAACAGAATCTATTTTTACAAGCCAGTTGTCAACTATGCCTTTACAGTTTTCAGTCTTATCGCCACCTGCATTTGAAGCTGAATTTCCGGCTATTAAATACCCTCCATCAGATGTTTCACAAATTGAACTCAACAAATCATCATTGGCATAGCCAAACCTTTTATCCCACTCCTTAATTCCAAACTTGTTTATTTTTACAACCCAATAATCATAGGACCCATAGCAAGATTGAGTTTTATCTCCACCTACTCCTGAGTCAGACCAACCACCCAGAATAAATCCACCATCCTTTGTTTGTTGAAAAGAAAAAAGAAATTCTCTACTTGTTCCCCCAAACCTTTTATCCCACTGCTTAACTAAAGGTGCCTGAGCTTGCAACATAGTGCAACTCATCCCAAACAAAAATAGGAGACCCACCACTTTTAACCTTTGCTGTATAGGTACATTCAATTTCATGGGTTGTGTTTTATGATGTGAAGCTACGGAAAAAAGCATGTTACAGAATAAATAGCCTTAATAGTTTATTAGGCAATAAGCAGGCTGATACGCTTGCCAAGCCCATCCTCAAATATCCTGTAAAGAGTGGAAAGTTGAATGTCACATTTGCCATTTTCAAGCCGTGAGATGTAGCTTTTTTTTGTTCCGACTTTGTCGGCAAGTTGTTCTTGCGTAAGGTTGGCTTTACGCCTTGCATCTTTCAAGGTTTCGCTGATTACGAAATACTGTGCTTTTGTTTCAAACTCATCACGCTTTTTTGTTCCGATTTTTCCGTATTGAATGTCCAATAACTCATCAAAAGATTTCGAGTTTCTGATGGCTTCGTTCTTTTCTTTTTTCATTTCTTTTTATTCTTTAAATTGAAATATTCTGTTTTTAATTTTTCGGCAAGTTCTGTTTCCTGTTTTGGAGTTTTTTGAGATTTCTTTTGAAAGGTGTTAAAAGTTATCCAAAAGTTGAGTGCCTGAAAAAAATATTCGTAATCACCTCATCACAAAATAATCATTCAGCGGTTCAAACACATTATCAACATAGCCGCTTTTGTGATCGCCTGATTCTCTAATGTTTAATCAGTCCGTTAAATGAAGTGCTAACTGTTCGATTTTTATTTTCTCTTTGAGTCCGTGATTGTGTCCGTTGATACTGTCAATGTCAAAGTTGCAAACAAGTGCTTCAACAATTGTCCTGCGGTTTTCAATGTTGCCGCCTGAATGATAAAAGTGGTCTTTGGTTACAATTTTGAATTGGCTCCAAAACTTTTCAATCATTTCGTTTGCCCTCCAGTCGTTGTGATGCCAGGTTGAAAGAATAAATTTTGCTTTTGTTTCTGTAAGCAAATGAAATAAAAGTTCTTCGTCCTTTTCTGTCCAGCCGTTATAATAGTCAACATATCTTCCGTAGTATGGCGGATCGCAATAAATGATGTCGTCCTCTGTAGCTAAAGGAATAATGTTTGCAAAACTTGTGTTAGCGAAAGTCCAGTTTTCGTTGATAACTGATTTCACTTTTGCAACCTGATTTACAATTTTAGTTGTGTATGATTGTGCAAAGCGATTTGGTTTTTTACAGAATGGGATGTTCCAGTTTCCTTTGCCTCCAAATCTCATCATGCCGTTAAACCCTGCACGGGAAAGAAAAAGCAAGTCAAGCGGTGCAAACTCTTTATTAAATCTGTCACGAACTTCTCTGAAATAAACATAACCGTTTTCATCAGCCGTAGAAAGTTTTTTGTCTGCTGCTTCAAGATATTTTTTTACAATTGATGGAGTAATTGTTCCGTCTTGAATTCCTTTGTAAAAAGTTATGATGTGAGGATTTGTGTCGTTGAGAATTGCTTGTTTAAAACCTGCATTAAAAGCAACAACGCCTGTTCCTAGAAAGGGCTCAATCCATTTTCCTTTGGGCTGTGCAATTTTTGCAACATCCATTATCCAGGGAACAAGTTTTGTTTTTATTCCCTGGCTTTTAATCGGTGGAACTATCGTTTTCAATATTTCTTCTTCGTTAATTTGGTTACAATTTTTTCAAGCAAATCGTTTCTTCCTTTAAACTCTAAAAAATCTTTAAGCTTCGTAATCTTTTTTGCCTTGCCGTCTTTCACCATTGATGCCGAACCATGATTAATCCAATACTCGTCAAACCATTCTTCACCAAGGCTTGCAAAAATTCCATTTCCCTTTATCAAATCGTCAATGTTGGTAATTGAACCAATATTAGCGGTGTTGGCGGAACCTTGATGGTCACTTGCAATTTCCCATTTTTCGGTAACGAAAAAGTCAAAGTTCTTAATGACTGATGTTATTGATTTAAGATGTTGTATAGTCGTAACCTGTCGCTCACCGATTTTCGGATTGTTACCATACTCCTCCTCAATTTCTTGTACTTGAAAAATTTCTGTTTCACTCACCTCACCAAAGTCAACTCTTGTGTAAATGATACCGAGGCAAAAATGTCCGTGATAATCGGCATAAGGAAACTGAATGTTTTTGGAACTCGTTCTATCTTTGAAATATGTTCCGTGACTTCCTAAAGTAAAACCGTTGATATGTCCGGGAAAGAATGGGTCACGATAAGTTGTTTTTAAATCAACTGCAAACTTTACTTTCTCATTATCCTTTTTTACAAAGCTAAGGTCAGGATACCAGTTTTGCTTTTCAGCTAAAACGATCGAGTAACCAATGCTGTCGGCAAACTGTAACAACTGCGGAAAGATGTGAATTTCCAAAATCTTAGAAACGATTTTGGTGTCCGAAGAAATGGTGTAAATGCTTTTATAAATATCAATGAAACCCTTAACCGTCCAGTCACCTGTGTCAGTTGAAACATACTCCTTCAGACTTTCGGTGAACTTTTTCAAATCCTTCCTGAAATCAGATTTATATTTGTTCTTTTCATCAATATTCATAAGCCAAAGGTAGGGAAAAAGTGTAGGGTTTATTTGAAAGATTGATAATAGAAATACTGTTAATGGCGGATAACATCTAAACAATAATCATCATCCTTCACCTCATCACAAAATAATCATTCAGCGGTTCAAAAACATTATCAACCCAACCGCTTTTGTGGCTGTCTGATTCTTTTATGCTTGGGAAGCCTTCATGAGTTAAAGTGATTTTTGTTCCTGCTATATCTTTTTCAAAAAGATAGGTGACAATGGAGGCTTCGGCTTTTTTATTCCACTCATCCGGTTTCCATGAGTAAGAAAGTTTTTTGCCCGGTTCAAAAGCGAGCACATTTCCTTTGACCCATCCGCCAAACATTGCGAAAGCACCATTAATTCTTGGTTCGAGCACGGCTTCATCACCTGTCCACTCAGCAATAATTTCGGGCATTGCCAATGCATTAAAAACCTCTTCGGGCGAAGCATAAATTATCCACGTAAGTATGAAAGGAAATCCTGTAGCTTTTGTTGACACTTTGTTTGGTTATTGGTTATTTGTTATAAGTTTTAATCAACCACGGACTATTTCTTATTAAACATTTCATCGAATTTTTTTTTCATGTCATCGGCAATTTGAGTTGCGCGCTGTTTCATTTCTTCCATAACCGCTTCTGTTCTGTCTGTCAACTCATGCATTTGCTTTTTCATTGCATCAGTTAATGTTCCGTCATTGATGAGTGTATCAATTTGTGTATGCATTACAGGCGGCAATTTTTCTTTTAATGATGCTGCAATAGTTTCAATTGCCACCTTTGCCTGGTCGGCATTTATGCCTGCTGCTGCCGATACTTTTTTAATTAACGCTTCCATGTTAGTATTTGATTTTTATTATTTGTGAGGGTAAATTTATTTTAATGATTTTTGAAAACAAATTTATTCTTAGCCTTTGGCTATTAGCCTTTAGCCTTTGGCACAATCAAAGCTAACGGTTAACGGCTAACAGCCAACTGCTAACAGGCAAAACATAAACTATGAATATAAACTTAAAAGGCAGACGGGCACTTGTTTGCGGAAGCACGCAAGGCATTGGAAAATCGGCAGCAATCGAACTTGCACGCATGGAATGTAATGTAACATTACTTGCCCGTGATGAAAATGTTTTGCAGCAGGTGATTAAAGAACTTGACACCTACCAGGGGCAAAAGCATGAATATATCTGTGCTGATTTTACAAACCCCGATGATTTGAAAGAGAAAGTGGAGAAACATATTCAGGCCAAAGATGTGTTTCATATTTTAGTTAACAATACTGGCGGGCCCCCTGCCGGACCTGCACTAAGTGCAAAGACTGAAGATTTTTTCCAGGCATTTAACAATCATCTTATCTGTAATCATACTTTGATGCAGGTCTGCATTGAAGGTATGAAGCAGGCCAACTTTGGTCGTATAATAAATGTTATTTCTACTTCGGTGAAGCAACCTATTAAAGGACTTGGTGTTTCAAATACTATTCGCGCTGCTGTAGCCAACTGGTCGAAAACTTTAGCAGGCGAAGTTGCACGTTATGGAATTACTGTAAACAATGTTTTGCCGGGCGCAACTATAACAGCACGCCTAACTGCCATTATAGACGATAAAGCGCGCAAGAGCGGAAAAACTTTTAATGATGTAACGCGTGAAATGTTAGCCGAAATTCCTGCCGGCCGTTTTGCCGAGCCTGAAGAGGTTGCCAATGCAATTGCCTTTTTATGTTCACCTGCAGCAGGTTATATTAATGGCATCAATCTTCCTGTTGATGGCGGAAGAACACTTTGTTTATGAGTGAAGGTGAAAAACATTACATGACAACAACTGATATCATTGGTTTTATAGGAGTAACAATTTTGTTGCTTGCTTTTTTTCTGCAACTCATTGATAAAATTTCGAAAGAACACTATCCTTATATTGTTATGAATTTGTTTGGTGCAGGCCTGTCCTGTTTTGCTTCTGTACTTTTAAACTACTGGCCTTTCATTATTCTTGAAGGTACATGGTCGCTAGTATCGTTATGGGCATTTTTAAAATTGTCGTTTTCAAAAAACAGTTGATTGAAATTTTGTATCCGCATTATTATAATACTATAAGTTACCCGGGCCTACTTATTAGCCGGCAATTATTTTTTCCCCAATAATAATAGTTCATGCTTTTTACTATTTTTGAAGCGCAATTTATTTTTTGAAGCAACTATTTATTAACCAAATACTTCAAGTTTTAATAACCATTTACTCCGCATTTAATAACCATTTACTCCAAATTTAATAACCATTCATTCAAATGAAAAAAATCTACATTACAATTGCTTTATTATTATTTACAGTTCTTTATGCTGATGCGCAATATCCTATAGGATTTGTTGAGGAAACTGTAGCAGCAGGAATCAACAAGCCCTTTGCATTTGCATTTGCGCCTGATGGTCGAATTTTTGTCACCGAACAAACGGGGAAAATTCGCATCATAAAAAATGGCGCTCTTCTAACGCAGGCTTTTACCACAGTCCCTGTTTATTATTCCGGTGAATTTGGATTATTGGGAATTGCACTTGATCCGTCATTCAACACTAACCATTATGTATATGTCTATTACACCATTCCCGGTGGCGATCATAACCGCATCAGCAGATTTACCGCTTCGGGCGATACTGCTGTACCCGGCTCCGAAACTGCACTTTTTAATTTTGAGCCATTAGACTTAACCCTTAATTTTCATAATGCAGGCAGTTTGCATTTTGGTCCTGATGGAAAACTCTATTTATCCACAGGCGAAAACGGACATCATCAGCTATCGCAGGATTTAACTTCGTATAAAGGCAAAATTCTTCGCCTTAATTCTGACGGAACTATTCCAATTGATAATCCTTTTAACACTGGCTCAGCTGCAAGAAGAAGTATATGGGTTTATGGCTTGCGCAATCCTTTTTCATTTACTTTTCAAAAGGGCACTAATAAATTATTTGTTAATGATGTTGGTGCTGATACCTGGGAAGAAATTAATGACGGAACCGTTAGCGGAAGAAATTTCGGCTGGCCTAATGCTGAAGGCAATGGCTCTAATCCTTCATATACAAATCCTGTTTACACTTATCAACATGGAACAGGTGATGGGTTTGGATGTGCTATAACAGGAGGCGCTTTTTATAATCCCGATTCGGTAACTTATCCGTTACAATATGTTGGCAGGTATTTTTATATTGATCATTGTGCTGAGTATATCAATATGCTTGATTTTAGTGGAGGAGTAACTACACGTATGCCTTTTGCAACAGGCATTAAAAAGAAACCAATATACCTGGAGTTAGGCCCTGACGGGAATTTATATTTTTTATCAAGAGGTAAAAGTAGCCTGGCACGTGTTGTTTATACTGGCAATACCTATCCCACTATTACCGATCAGCCTGTAAGCAAACTTGTAGGATTAAATCAATCGGTTAAGTTTGAGGTGGAGGCATTGGGTGCAAATCCAATACACTACCAATGGTATCACAATAACATTCCAACGGGTGTTGATAGTAACGCTCTTAATATAAGTAATGTGCAATATGCTGATACAGGAAAGTTCTTTTGCATGGTGTATAATGCTTACGCAACCATATATACTGACACTGTAACCCTCACTGTTCAATCTTCCAACAATTCGCCTGTTGGTATAGTTACAGTGCTTAATCAACCGTTTTTATACAAAGGAGGTGACACAATCCGGTACATAGGATCGGCAACCGATGCTGAAGATGGTGTGATAAATAAAACAACATTTAACTGGGTAATAGAGTGGCATCATCATACACATACACACCCCGGACCTGCTGTGCCGCAACATACTGACACCGGATCTTTTGTAATACCCTTCACCACAGAAAATGATAGTGAAATTTATGTTGGGATCAACTTAATTACAACCGATGCTGATGGCAATATTGACACTGCAACAGCTAATGTTTATCCCGATTACAAAACGCTGCATTTTACCTCTGTTCCTTCAGGGTTGTCATTTAACCTGAATGGAAATTTAGTGAAAACGCCTGTTGATGTTGCATCAATAAATAATGTGAATTGCGAAATAGAAGCCATTACTCCGCAATACATATTGGCAAATCAATATACGTTTACACAATATGGTACAGGTCAAACCAATCCGGCATTAACATTCAGAATGCCGGCTCACGATACTTCGGCCACAGCACTCTTTGTGCTTAAATACCGCGATGGCGAAAACCCTGCCGGTGTGAGCAATGGTTTGTATTATGATGTTTATAACGGTGCATGGGATTCGCTGCCTCAGTATGATTTGCTTATCGCAAATGCTACGGGAACAACAACAAATTTTAACCTTAACGTTACAGGGAATACTATCAATTACAGCATTGTTTATTCAGGTTTTATAAGCGTACCCGCAGATGATAATTATTCGTTTTATACCAATTCAGATGATGGTTCACGCTTTTGGATTGGTGATAGGTTAGTGGTTGATAATAATGGTATTCATGCACTCTCAGAAAATAGCGGAACCATTGCACTCAAAGCGGGAAAACATCTTTTCAGATTAGAGTACCTGCAAGGTGGCGGGAATGCTGAACTTGAGGTTTATTACTCAAGTTCTGCCATCAGTAAACAATTAATACCAGCTAATAAATTGTATCGTTATCGAAATAATATAACTGTTAATGCCAATCATGATGCTTATGTAAGAGGTGGAGTTTATGCCGCAACCAAGTTTGGAAAAACTGACCCATTGGTTTTAAAGGCAGAAAGCACAACAGGTTCGCCTGACAACTTTTGTGAAACCTACCTTATGTTTAATCTTTCAAAACTAACATCGCATTTTAATTCTGCATCTGTTAAACTATATGGTGTATTAAAAGGAAATGATAAAATTAATCCCGTGAGGATTGAAGTTTTACCATTAAACAATGTACTCTGGAAAGAAAACACAATAACATTTACAAACCGCCCGCTTACAAGTGAAACCCCTTTAGACACGATTGCTATTAGCGATTCAGTTGGCAATACATATTCATGGGATATAACTGAGAATTTGAAGCAACTTATCAAACAGAAAAAAACGTACGCATCATTTGTAATTCGCAGCATTGATACATTCGACAGTTATATTGATTTTAATTCGGCAGAAAATTCAGCCAACAAAGCAAGAATTGTGTTAAGTTACCCACCACCACGGATGATGAATGGTGATGTAGTAAGTGATGATAATCCGTTTCAGGATTTAAGTATCATACCCAATCCGTTTAAAACATCTTTTACAATTTCTTTTTATTCTGACGAAGATAAACCTAATGCTGATTTTGAGTTGACCGATATTACAGGACGATTAATCTGGCATAAACAGATGCACATAATTGCGGGAGAAAATGAAATTGAAGTGCAGGTTAATGATATTTCAAAAGGAATTTACCTGCTCACACTTAGGCAGCCACAGGGAATTATAACCCGCAGAGTGGAGGTGGAGTGATTTTGATATTTCTTTAATAAAATTTAAAATGACTGCTCAGTGGCAGTCATTTTTTTTGATTGATTTTGCCAAAGCATATATTATGATTTGCTTTGAATTCTGAAAAGTCAACAATGGACAAATTGAAAGTGCCACTTTCAATTTGTCCACTTCAATAAAAATTAATTTCATGCAAAAAATTCTCAATTACATCAACGGGCAATTAATTGAACCAATAAGTAAAAAATATATTGACAATGTGAATCCTGCAATTGGCGCAGTTTACAGCTTAATACCGGATTCAGATGAACGCGATGTTGAGACTGCCACTACCGCTGCCACTGCCGCTTTTCCTAAGTGGAGTAATACTTCTGTACACAAACGCTCTGCAATTCTTTTAAAAATTTCGGAGTTAATAAATTCAAATCTTGACAGGCTTGCACAGGCAGAAAGTTTGGATAACGGCAAGCCAGTTTGGCTTGCAAAATCAATTGACATTCCCCGTGCTGCGAGTAACTTCCATCATTACGCAACTGCTGCATTGCATCAGCACACTGAAACACATGCCATGGAAGGTACAGCATTAAATTATTCATTGCGTCAACCTATTGGTGTGGCAGGCTGCATCTCTCCATGGAATTTGCCTTTGTATTTATTTACCTGGAAAATTGCTCCTGCATTAGCTTCGGGTAATTGTGTTGTTGCAAAACCATCTGAAATTACTCCTTACACTGCTTACCTGCTTTCTGAAATTTGCATTGAAGCGGGATTGCCAGCAGGTGTTTTAAATATTGTTCACGGGCTTGGACCTAAGGTTGGTTCGGCAATTACAGCGCATCCGCAAATTCCTGTGCTCTCTTTTACAGGAGGAACAGTAACAGGTGCAGCTATTGCAAAAGTTGCTGCGCCAATGTTTAAAAAAATGTCGTTGGAGTTGGGAGGAAAAAATCCAAACATCATTTTTGCTGATTGCGAATTTGAACATGCAGTTTCGACTTCAATTAAATCATCATTCAGTAACCAGGGAGAAATTTGCTTATGCGGTTCAAGAATTTTTGTGGAGAAACCTTTGTATGAAAAATTTAAAACAGCGTTTGTTGCAGAGGTAAAGAAATTAAAAGTTGGTGATCCTAATGAGGATGATAATTTTATGGGAGCAATAGTTTCTAAACCGCATTTCGAAAAAGTATTGAGCTACATTGAACTCGCAAAGCAAGAAGGCGGGAAAATTTTATGTGGAGGCACTGTTGTAAAACCGGAAGGCCGATGTGCTAACGGTTACTTTATTGCACCTACTGTAATTGAAGGATTAAGTTACGATTGCCGCACCAACCAGGAAGAAATTTTCGGACCAGTGGTAACCATTATGCCATTTGAAACTGAAGAAGAAGTGTTGATGTATGCCAACTCAACGCAATATGGTTTAGCTGCAACTATCTGGACCACCAATTTAAATCATGCACACCAGGTTGCAGCAAAATTGCATAGCGGCATTATCTGGATTAACTGTTGGTTGCTGCGCGATCTGCGTACTCCTTTCGGTGGTATGAAAAATTCGGGCATTGGTCGTGAAGGTGGTTTTGAAGCTTTGAACTTTTTTACTGAAGAGAAGAATGTTTGTATCAAGTTTTAATGTCCTTAATCAGAAACATCACCATTGCCAATCAATTTTTTTATTGCGGATAAAAACTCATCCATTTGAGTAATCATTGGTTCAACAGTTGGTTTGTCAAAATCAAACATGTCTCCATAATCGCCTTTGTGCCGCCAATCCATTAAGTCACTATAAAGTTTTCCGAAATCTTGCGACAACTTTCCTGTTCTTACAAAATGGAAATTGAAAAGCACTTTTACGCCTGAATGTGTTTGAGTTGGCAAACCGTTTTTTAATAATAAAGCGGTAACAATATAAAAGCATGAGTAATACAACCGATTTACACAGGCATTCCAACTGCCATGCTCCGCAAGTAGTTTTGCAGCATCGAATGATTCGGCAGATTTTTCCATTCTGTATCGGATGTAATCTTTTAAGAATTCGCTCATAAATAGACCCCGTCTTTTTTTACATTTTCATACAAGGGTGTGACACTCATTTTGCCATTCCATTCATTAGTTGAATAAACATAAGTTGAAATTATTTCACCTGTTTCCAATTCAACAGTGTATAACAAATGACGGAAAAACTGTTCATCTTTCATATTCACGTTTTGCCTGTTGAGTAAAATCAAAACATCCCAATCAGAATGTTCATGCGGATTACCTCGTGCCCTGGAACCATATAAAATTACTTGCGCATCAGGCTCAACTGCGCGCACTGCATTTTTAATTTTTTTTCGTATGATATTATTATCGGTCATGAATTTGTTTTTTGTAAAAGTAAGAATTTTGAAATGGTGATTTTAAAACAAACAACAAATAGTTGCGTGTCCGACATTTGTATAGCTGATTTGCAAAAACTTGCTTATTCAAGTACATTTGATGTAAATAAGATTGTCAAAATGAAAAGCAAAATGAATCAATTGATTTCAATTGACCCCGAAATAATGCATGGCAAACCTTGCGTAAAGGGAACACGAATTCCTATTTCACTTTTTGTAAATATGCTTGCAGACGGAATGAGAGAAGACGAAATATTGAAAGACTTCCCTTCACTTAATCGTAAATCAATTCATGCCTCATTAAAGTATGCAGCAATGCCGGCAGAATGATGATTAACCAATTTAACCCAACTAACTTCAATTCCCTTTGCGATACCCTTGCATCAAAGCATCACTACTTCAAAAAAATTATTGATGCGCATGGGCATCCTCCGTTATGGAATCGCAAGCCAACATTTGCAACACTTGTAAACATTATTTTAGAGCAGCAGGTTTCATTGGCATCAGCAAAAGCCGCTTTTCAAAAATTACAAAAACACATCGGCCTTATCACGCCAAAGAAGATTTCAACATTAAGCGATGCAGAATTAAAAGCCTGTTATTTCAGCAGGCAGAAAATAATTTACGTAAGACATCTTGCCGAATCATTTCAAAACAAAAATATTCAACTGAAAAAGTTGAACTTGTTAAGTAATGATGAAATAAGAATTGAATTGAAAAAAGTAAAAGGGATTGGCGATTGGTCTGTTGATGTTTACCTGATGATGTGTTTAAACAGAGCAGATTTATTTCCATTGAATGATATTGCTCTCATCAAAAGCATTAAAGAAATTATGCAGTTTGAAAATCATCCAACCAAAGAAAAACTAATTGCCTTAACAAACTCCTGGAAACCTTACCGAACTGTTGCTGCTTATTTATGTTGGCATGCTTATCTGAGAAAAAGAAATATTAATGTTTGAAGAAACACAATTTTTAAAAAACAACTTATCGCAACAATGTTTTATATCCAAAAATGCGACCCACCGGTGCAAGGAAAAAAGACAGCATATTTTGAAAAGTTATCGGCATGGCAGCATCATAAACTTTAACCTTTGAATTGCCAAGCCAAAACATAGATTGCAGAAAAGAAGGATTGCCATTTTTTACTTTACCTGTTATGCTCAGATAAGAGATGGTTTCGATAAGATTTTCCATGTCTAAAGCGGGGGAACATGTATAAATAAATGTAAGGTCCTCATGCCCCATGTTATTCTGCTGATGTTTTACACCTTTTGGGAAAAAAATTTTTTCTCCGGCAACAGCAGTTGCTTCTTTTCTATCAATAGAATAAGTGAGCGTACCTGAAATTACTTCATACCATTCATCATTATTAGCATGAACGTGCTCTGCTGTTTTAGCCCTGGTAGCAGGGATTTTCCATTTGATTTTAAGATACTCGCCACTTGTATCAGCAGCGGTTTCGAGAAAAGTTAACACCTCACCGGTGTAAGCATTGTCAATTACTTTGCCTTTGTAAGCCATGGGGTAAAAAGTTAGAAATTTCAGCGTTCGTACTGCATGCACGTAAAAGACACTGAAAAGGATTATTATTGGGGTAGAATATTAATTACTGTAAATATACATAATTCTTTTCAATTACATTTGAACGCTCACCAAATAGTATGAACACTCCATCAATAATAACGGTAAAAAATTTAGTAAAGAATTATAATTCATTTGAAGCTGTGAAGGGTATCAGCTTTGAAGTTTATAAGAGAGAGATATTCGGTTTGCTCGGACCTAACGGTGCCGGCAAAACCACCACGCTCGAAATTATGGAAACGCTGCGCGATAAAACTTCGGGCGAAATTTTGATTGACGGGCTTAATGTGGATAATGATCAGAACGAGATAAAAAAAATTATCGGAGTTCAATTGCAGGCTGCCGGTTATTATCCAAGTTTGAATTTGATTGAATTGATAAAACTGTTTTCGGGATTGTATAATCGTGATGTGAATGCAAAAGATATTTTAGCTTCAGTTAACCTGGAAGAAAAAGCAAAATCGAAATACAAAGAATTAAGTGGCGGACAAAAACAACGATTCTCAATTGCAACAACATTAATCAATCAGCCAAGAATTATTTTTTTGGATGAACCCACAACAGGCTTAGACCCGCAGGCGCGGAGAAATCTTTGGGACTTAATTCGCAATGTGCGCGATAAGGGAACAACAGTAGTTATCACAACACATTACATGGATGAAGCAGAAGAATTATGTGATCGCGTAGCAATTATGGAAAGCGGAAAAATTATAGCGCTTGATTCACCTCATGCTTTAATTGATAAATTAATTGCAACAGGATTTGAACGTAAAAGAGAAGTGAAGCAAGCCAACCTTGAAGATGTGTTTTTAAATATTGCAGGGCATGAGTGGAAAGAAGAATAAATAATTTTAGCTTTTGGCTTGTAGCCGTTGGCCTTTGTCTAAATAAATGCTGCTAATAGCTAAAGGCTAACAGCCAAAGGCTAAAATATAAAACATAAACTATTAACGATTATAGAGTGCAACAAAACTACAGTCAATTAAAAGCAATGCTTGCTATAAGCAGAGCAAGTTTCAGGAGTATTACACGCAGCCCGAGTGCTGTGGTTTTTACACTTGCTTTTCCGCTTATTTTTATTTTGGTGTTTGGATTTATTTCTGGAGGCAACCTTTCAATTGATGTTGCCGTTGATAAAAACTGCAACCGAAATGATTCGCTTTATATCCGGTTGAAAAACGATAGCAGCGTTATTAATCTTATTGAAGATAAAACGGATGTTGAAATTCAGAAAGCTTTGGAGAAAGGAAGCATTGATGCATATATCAATATTCAACATTTTAATAATCCAATGCCTCCTTATCTTTCCATCACGCTTAAAACAAGTGCTGCCTCTATTGAAAAGGGAAGAATTTTTAAAAGCATAATAAACGGCATTGTTGACAAAATAAATTTATCGCAACTTAGAGCTGAACCTATTGCAAAGTTAGAGCAGAGTGTGGTAACCGGTCGTGAGTATAAACGCATTGATTTTGTTTTGCCGGGTCAGCTTGGATTTTCAATTTTGAGCACAGGTGTATTCGGAGTTGCATTTGTGTTTTTCAATTTGCGACAAACGCTTGTGATAAAAAGATTTTTTGCAACGCCTATTCAAAAACCCTACATCATAGTTGGCGAAGCAATTGCACGTATTGTGTTTGCATTGCTCGGGGCAGCATTTATTATCACCATTGGTCGGTTTGCTTTTGGTTTTACCTTGGTGAATGGTTTAGTTACTTTTCTGAATATGCTTGTGCTTTCGGCAATAGGGCTTATTGTTTTTATGGGTTTTGGATTTATAGTGTCTGGTGTTGCCAAAAATGAAAGTACCATTCCACCTTTTGCAAACATGATAACGCTGCCGCAGTTTTTATTATCAGGAACTTTCTTTGGCATCGAAGCATTTCCAAAATGGTTACAGCCTATATGCAGAGTGTTACCGTTAACTTTTTTAAATGATGCCATGCGCAAAGTTGCTTTCGAAGGTTTATCGTTAATTGAAGTTGCTCCGCAAATTGGTGCACTTGCACTTTGGGGAGTTTTGGTTTATGTGGTGGCTTCGCGAGTGTTTAAATGGGAGTAGTTTTAAAGGTTGAAGTTTGAATGATTAAATATTTACAAAATTAATTTGCAACAAAATTACTGATGCCGAAAATTGCATTTTATAAAAATTTTTGGTTTTTCTTTTATGTGTATGATTTACGTGAAAGACGACATGTTCATGTAGAAGCACAAAAAGGACGTTTTCGTAATCCGGCAAAAATCTGGTTTGAAAATGGTGTTGAAGTTGCTGAACCAGGAAATCTTTCAAAGAAAGAATTGCGTTTACTGGCTAACATTATCAGCAAAAATATTGATGTATTAAATAAACAGTTTGATACTTATATTCGCACTGGCAAAGTAAAACCGGTTAAATTAGATTATTAAAAAAACAGAATCAATGGAAGGCATCATAGGAATAACACCAACAATTAAAAAAATCAGTTTTTTAAGTTCTGGTAAAATGCAAATTATTTTAAATGATGGAAGAGAAGTTGCAACTCCTCTTTCATTTTTCCCGTCAATAAAAAAACTTGATGTCACTTCACGAAAAAAATGGTATGTGATGAATGGCAATTTGTTTTCGTTTGATGGATGCAACGAAATTTTCCATATTGAACAGGTGCTTGGTAAAGAATCGGATTATGCATACTTAAAATCTCAGCCTAAAATAAAACGTAAATTAGTTGTTGAAAGCAAATGACATTTTTTGTCTATACATTTAGATTTTACTTTTTATGCCATTAACAATTAAACAAGCAACAGCAGCCGATTCTCAATTACTCACCGATTTAGGTTCACGCTCTTTTCTCGAAGCATATAGCGATGTTAAAGCCGGGAAAGATTTGATGGATTATATTCCAACCGCTTTTGTAAAATCTGAAATTGAAGCAACCATATCCAACAACAAAGTAATTTTTCTCCTTGCATATTTTGATGATGAAGCAGTAGGTTATGTAAAGTTACGTTGGGACAGAAGCCATCCCAATCTTAATACCAATGAAAAAAATATGGAGTTAGAACGCATTTATGTTTTGCGCAATTTCTGGAAGCATAAAATGGGCGCAGCTTTGATGATGGAAGCAATTCAACTTTCTAAAAATAAAAACTTCGATTACCTGTGGTTAGGTGTATGGCAACAAAATAACCGTGCAATAGATTTCTACTTAAAAATGGGTTTCGAAATTTTCGGAACTAAAAAGTTTTATGTTGGCGAAGAAGAAAATGATGATTATGTGATGCGATTGAAATTA